>JAAYVM010000039.1 GCA_012517145.1 Acholeplasmataceae bacterium | reverse complement strand
CACCTCGAATTACCACCATTCTTGGAAGATCAGCGCGAGGCAATCGAACGGAATTTGGTGCCATTTAACACGGAACCGCAGACGGCGGGGAAGGCATAGTTATTTAGTCCGAGTGTTCTAGTTCGGTGGCTGAATTGACGGCTCAGTTTTTAAAAACCTTGGGGTCCACAATATCTTGTAAATAAGCCTTACCTGCTAAGATCCTGTCAGAACTTGAATAATTTCTGACAGGATCTTTTTTACTTCGCGTCAACCGTTGTGTATAAGCATATTGGTTTACTGTCATGAAGCTACTGCTTGCTGTCGCCAAAAACCGGGTTAATCAATGACATTTGATTTCTTCTGTTCTCGATAAGGAAGGAATGATTTGACAGCTCCAGAGTCAACCTAACTTGTAAGGACGCGTTAGATAAGAAATAGCTTTAGAGTGACCATGGTGAAAATGTCTTTTATTCTTAAGCTTAAAGTAAAAACAGAGACCATCATATGACGTGGGATAGAAAGCCAAAGAAAAGATGAGATAATTGATTTCACATCAATGCTGATAGTAAAATAGAGCAATTATCGGAACGCCTTTGAAGTTTAATAGTTTTTATGAAGTGTTAACCAAAGAGCATAAGTCTTTCACCATAAATAAACACCCTGAAACTCTCGAACGGTTTTTTCGTGCAATGACGAGAAAGAAATTGTCAAAATGAAAAGCAAAAAATCAATTTTAAGTCAACTTCCAGAACTCATCGCAGATCCTACTACAACTGGATCTGAACTAGAAATCTTGAAACACGCTGAAACTCGACGACAAAAGGGTGATAACGAGGAAGGAATCGCCTTCGAAATTAGAACAGGACTGCAACCCTTAGCTATTGGACAAAAACCGTCTCCAAAGGTTGTAGATTTTCTCACTGAAATTGCGGCTCAGTACTTGGGGATGGGAAGTAGAGGAAACATCATATTCTGACTAAATATTGGTATGCCCCATTACAGAGTGTTTTTTTAAAGTAGTAACATATTCAGTCTTACTTGTTCTCGCTGCTAGAAAGAAGAAGTAAAAACCTGATCCGCTGGCGTTAAGTGGATTCTTCATTGCTTGTTAAAAATATAACATCATTGAAAAAGGAAACCTATCAAGATTTAGCATACTCAATCTTGATAAAGATCTTGAAGCAGCTTACTTAATTCGGTCTCATCAATCAATTGTTTAACTTTGTCTCCCATACCTGAGTCACGGCGATATGCCATCACAACCTTAACCGAGAGTTGATTTAAAGGTACTTTGATGATATTGCATCTTGTTGCATCGAAATGGCGATGTAAACAATATTGTGGTACAAAAGTACATCCTAGTCCATGATAGGCCAAATTTGCAGCTGTTTGAATGAAACGGACATTAAAAATGGTCTTTGGTCGAATTCTCTGTTCATCAAAGAAAACATCTAGTTGCCTCATAAAACCCGATCCTGAATCTAATGTAATGTAATCAACTTGACGAAACTGAGGTGCCTTAACTGGTAATGTCAGAATTTCTCGGCGTCCTGAAGTAAAAAGTGGCGAACTATCATTGACCAATAAATAGACTGGCAATTCGCAAATAGCATGATACATAATCTCATTCGAAAATATTGGCAATAGCCTTAACTGAGCATCAATTCGCCCAGTTAACAATAAATCTCCTAATTCACTGGAAATTCCTTCGGTAAATGCTATTTGACTTTCCGAATGAACTTGATGGTACCGATAGAGTAGTGGCGGTGCAACATTTGTTGACATCGACTGATTGATCCCAAGTCGTAAATGAGTCACATCTGCCATCTTTTCAAGATCGTGCATTAATTTATTGTACTGATTATTTAATTGTTCTAAGGCGCGAACATATTGGACTCCCATTGAGGTTAACGCGATCGGTCTCCTACTACGATCTAGCAAATGATATCCTAACTGGCGTTCGTTTTCGGTGACAAATCGACTAAGATACGGTTGTGAGATATATAATCGCTTAGCCGCAGCCGTCACACTACCGGCAGAAATAATAGTACGCAAATAGGTCAAAAGTTGTGTTGTATCTTTCACCATGGCTACCCCCCAAAAAAGCGCTATACCCTACAAGTTATACTAGTGGAATTGAATAAGTATTTCAATTATTTTGTGAAATATTATACAGTTCACTTGTAAACAGAAATGGAGGGGTGTTCATGATATCAATGGGATTTGATCGTTATGGTCTAGATAAGAGACAACCAATTGTTGGCTTTATTGTGCTTATATTAACAATTGTTTGGGCAATTACATTAAATCAAAAAGCGGGATCACTACCAATGGCTCTGGTTGCTGGGTTAATGATTGGTTATACTCTGACTCGCTCACGATATGGTTTTGCTGGAGGTGTCAAGCGAATCTTTTATCGAGGAGAAGGAAGTCTAACAATTGCGTTGCTGGTTATGCTGGCAACAACCGCACTCATTAATTTTGGTATCCAATGGTTCGCAGCAAGTAATGGTGCTATACCAGCATGGGAAATTACCAGTGCCAAACAAGCTTTAATCCCTGGCACGCAAAATGTTCGAATTGGAAATATTTCAGTCATCATTGGTGCTTTCCTTTTCGGCATGGGTATGATTATGGCTGGCGGTTGTGCTTCTGGAACGCTATCCGACTTCGGTGAAGGCGAAGGCCACGCTTGGATTGCTTTTCCTTTTTTTGTTCTATTCGCTGCACCCGGCCAATATTTTGGATATATTCTTGATAATACAACTATTGGCAAAATCGGAGTTAATGTTTGGCTACCACAATACATTGGTTACTGGGGAGCACTTTTACTGACAATAGCGATTCTCTTTGTCCTTTACCTCATAACGAAATATTATGAAAATAAAAAAAAGGCAGCTGGAGCTTGGCTAAGTCCAAAGTCAGACTGGGCAGACTATGAAAAGCCAATACCACTTGATGAAAAACACCACTTCAAATGGTGGTCTTGGACAACTTACCATAAATTATTTATCGAACGATGGTCTTTTTTGACTGGTGGCATCGGCATTACCCTTGTCGCAAGTTTCATCATGATTACCACAAACAAAGCTTGGGGTGTTACAACTCCCTTCGTCACTCTTGATCAAAAAATTTTCCAATTATTTGGCATGCAGTTCCACTCGCCAGCTTTCGATGAAACAGCAAAAGCTATGAGCGGTCCACTACTTATGGATGGCGGAACAATTCGTAACATTGGCATTGTGTTGGGAGCATTAATTGCATTCTTAATGGCAGGTCGGTTTAAAGCCAATCTCAAAATGACTTGGGCAGACTTTAGCGGCTATGCATTCGGTGGTGCGTTCATGGGACTAGGCTCACGTATGGCGCGTGGTTGCAATATTGGAGCACTTTACTCTTCCATCACCAACTTTTCATTGCACGGATATATCTTTATGTTTTTCCTTGTTTTAGGGGCAGCCTTTGCAATCAAGCTATTACAAGGAAAGCTTGAT
>JAAYVM010000038.1 GCA_012517145.1 Acholeplasmataceae bacterium | reverse complement strand
TGACCTGCCCCCAAAAACTGTCCAAGTGAAATGTTAGTATTCACCAGAAATTTTCAGAGCGTATTCCTCTGGAGTCAAATGTCCAAGAGAGGAATGTGGTCGAATTTTATTGTAAGATTGGCGCCAGTCTTCGATTATTTTCTTTGCTTCAGTTAAGTTCTTGAACCAATGCTGATTAAGGCATTCGTCACGCAGCTTCCCATTGAAGCTTTCTATGTATCCATTCTGTGTTGGTTTGCCTGGGTCAGTGAATATATGCGCAACCTTATGGTCATAGGCCCATGCATTCATATAATTACTGGTGAATTCAGAGCCATTGTCTGTCAATATTTCTTTAGGCATTCCGCGGAAGATTGCGACATTGTTTAAAACAGCGCAAACTCTCCTGCCGCTTAGTGAAGAGTCTACTTCCAAAGCAAGGCACTCTCTTGTTACTTCATCAATTAAGGTAAGAATACGAATATTGGATCCGTATCTTGTCCGGTCGCTGACAAAGTCCATAGACCACCTTGAATTGGCCTTTGTGAAATTGCGCTCAGGCATGCCGCGCTTTTCATACTTTTTCTTTTTACTTCGTTTTGTTATAACTAATCCAGCACTTTTATAAAGCCGATATGTCCTCTTGTGATTTATATTTATATTTTCTCTTTTCAGCATGATGTGCAGACGCCGATAACCGAATCGTTTCCACCTTGCGGCTAAAGCCAAAAGGTGTTGCGTTATTTCCGAATCTTTTTCGTTGTTGGTTGCAACATATCTCTTGCTGCTGCGATTAATTCCGCTTAGCCTGCACGCCCTGCGCTCGCTAATCTTGTACTTTGCTTGAATCTCTGCTGCAATTTTACGCTTTTCGGCAGGCTTTAGTCGTTTTTTGAAATTATGTCCTTTAATATATGGTTGTCTAGCGTAAGGTCGGCTACAAGTTCTTTGAGGCGTCGGTTTTCATCTTCCAGTTGCTTTAATCTTTTTGCCTCGCTGACATCCATGCCGCCGTACTTGCTCTTCCAGCGGTAGAAGGTCTGCTCGCTGATATTATGCTCACGTACAAGGTCGGCTGCCTTCTTGCCGGCCTCATGTTCTTTAAGAATCTTGATTATCTGCTCTTCGCTGAATCTTTTTTTCATGTTAATCACTCCATTTTTTCATTTTAGCATATCGTGACTAACATCTCTATTGGTTTAGTTTTTGGGGAGCAGGTCAAAAGGATTTACAATGGAGAACTATTTTTTTGTGAGTGCTGTAGAATATGGTTTATTGCATGTTTAAGAAGATGCTTGAGACTTAAAAAATCTGATATGATTCTCAATAATTTTACTTTGAATTTGTTTTCACCTAAAGTTATAAAACACATATTCAAATATAGTATTCTTGAGAATTCAAGAATACAAAGCCTTTTGTTTAAACATTTTTCTAATTAATATCAGTAATGATTCAAGTTAATATATGTTTTTTCTATTCAATAAGCAGTAAAAAAGAAGGAAGATATTAATGAAATTTAAAAAAATTAAAAATTATTTAAAACGTAATAAGTTATTTGTTTTATTATGGCTTAAATTTTTGCGATATAAAAGAATCATCTGTATTAAATACTTTTATATGTATACTTTGAAAAATGATTTTAGGCAGCGCGTTGGGTACGAACTTAATTTAGAAGACCCCAAAACATTTAATGAAAAAATTCAATGGCTTAAAATTAATTATCGAGATACTATGATGCCTTTTTGCGCAGATAAAGTTGCTGTGCGAGATTATATTTCTGAAAAAATAGGCGAGAACTATTTGGTTTCGTTACATGGTATTTATAAAAATATTGATGAAATAGACTTTGATAATTTACCGAATGCATTTGTCTTAAAAAGCAATCATGCATCTGAACAGATAATAATATGTAAAAATAAAAAAGATCTTGATTGCAATAATACCATAGCCGAAATGAAAAATTGGTTGGATACTAATTATTATTATAGTGGTGGAGAGTGGGTTTATAAAAACATTTCTCCATTAATAATATGTGAAGAGTTATTGGTGGGAGAAATAATCGATTATAAGTTTATGTGTTTTAACGGTAAGCCAAAGTTAATGTTTACCTGTTCAGAAAGAAATAAATCACTAAAAGTTACTTTTTTTGATATGGAATTTAATAAAATGCCTTTTATAAGAAAATATCCATGTGCTGATAACATAAAAAAACCAGAAAATTTTAATAAAATGAAAGAATTGTCAGAAATTTTATCAAAAAGATTTCCTTTTGTCCGAGTAGATTTTTATGAGAATAATGGAAAAATCTACTTTGGTGAATTGACATTTTTCCCTGGAAATGGAATGGAGTGGTTTGAACCTGTTGAATGGGATAGAAAACTAGGAGATATGTTAGAGTTATCTAAAGTTAATAAGGAGTTCATTAAGTAGAAGGGAGCCATTTTGTTGGAAGAATTAAATCATCAAATAATTAAATCATCAAAATGGTCTTTTGCCACCGAATTATTAAGTAAGTTAACTATACCAATAATAAACATGGTATTAGCAAGGTTATTGACTCCGGAAGTATTCGGTATTATAGCTACAATAAATATGATAGTTGCGTTTGCAGAATTGTTTGTTGACGCTGGATTTCAAAAATATATAGTACAGCATGATTTCGAAGATGAAGCTGATCAAATCAACCAAGTTTCAGTAGCTTTTTGGACAAATATATTTATGGCGATATTGATTTGGCTAATTATTTATTTGTTTTCAGAAGATATCGCAATGCTCTTAGGAAATGCTGGGATGGGTGTTCTAGTATCTATTTCTTGTTTATCAATTCCTTTAAATGCTATTGCTAGTATACAAATGGCTGTATTAAGAAGAAGTTTTAAATTTAAAGTTCTTTTTAAATTAAGATTTTTAACTTTATTTGTACCAATTTTAGTAACATTACCACTAGCTTATTTTGGTTTTGGTTATTGGTCGTTAATAGTAGGTACTCTAGCTACCAATTTGTTGACAATAATTGCCTTGCTTATTTTCTCAGATAATAAGATACTTTTTTATTATGATTTTGCAATGCTAAAAAAAATGTTTTCATTCAGTATGTGGTCTTTCATAGAGTCAATATCAATATGGTTAACAATGTGGATAGATGTTTTTATCATTGCTGCTTTTTTAGATCAACATTATTTAGGACTTTATAAAAATTCTATGGTAGCTGTTAATTCATGTTTAGCAATTATAACAGGCGCAACAACCCCAATTTTATTCTCCGCTCTATCACGATTACAAAATGATAAAGAGGAATATGTAAAAACATTTTTAAAATTTCAGCAGCTAGTGGCGTTATCAGTGGTTCCTATGGGAATCGGAATATTTTGTTATAGAGATTTAGCGGTAGAAATATTGTTCGGAGCTAAGTGGCATGAGGCTGATCTTTTTGTGGGATTATGGGGATTATCAAGTTCTTTGATGATAATTTTTGGACATTATTGCAGTGAGGTCTACAGATCGAAAGGCATGCCTAAACTTTCATTTTGGGCTCAGCTTTTTCATTTAATAGTCCTAGTGCCAGTTTTGTATTTTACTGCACAAACTGGATTTAGCACATTGATTTGGGCTAGAACATTAGTAAGAGCAGAAGCCATAATAGTACATTTTGTATTTATGTATTATATTATAAAAATATCACCTTTTAAAATGATTACAAACACAAGTATATTTTTGCTGGCTGGCATATTAATGGGAACAATAGCTGTTTACATAAGACCATTATATGATGGCATTATTTGGAATTTGTTTACTATTTTAATTTGTATAGGATTTTATTTTGGCATATTGATGTTGATACCAAAATATAGGGATTTACTCATTACGTTTTATAAAAAAATGTTTTCAAAATAATTATTTGATTCAATGCTCACATATTTGTACTTTATCAAATTTTCTTAAGGAGAATAATTGACATGAACTTAGCAGTTGCAGGAACAGGATATGTAGGATTAGTAGCAGGTGTGTGCTTCGCAGAGATGGGGCACAATGTTACCTGCGTAGACGTGGATGAAAAGAAAGTTGCCTTGATGCAGTCTGGTGTATCACCGATATACGAGGCTGACCTGGAAGACTTGATGAGGAAGAACTATGCCGCAGGACGCTTGTACTATACTACGGATTACGCTAGCGCTTACCGTGATGCGGATGCTATTTTTATCGGCGTCGGTACGCCTGAGCGTGCTGACGGTTCAGCAGATTTGTCTTATATTGCTACAGTTGCCCGCCAGATTGCGGAATCGGTGGAGCAGGATTGCGTTGTTGTCGTGAAGTCTACAGTGCCTATCGGTACTAATGATAAAGTTGAGCAGTTTATCCAGGATTTTCTTGTGCATGATGTGAAGGTGGAAGTTGCTTCCAATCCGGAATTCCTGGCGCAAGGCACTGCAGTACGTGATACTCTTCATGCTGCTCGCATTATTATTGGTACTGAAAGCAAAGAAGCAGAAGACAAATTGATGGAGATATACAGACCTTTCAATCTGCCAATCGTATCCGTCAGCCGTCGTTCTGCAGAGATGATCAAGTATGCTTCAAATGACTTCTTGGCTCTTAAGATTTCCTATATGAATGATATCGCCAATCTTTGTGAATTGGTCGGTGCTGATATTCAGGATGTGGCAAAAGGCATGTCTTATGATGCACGTATAGGCGGTAATTTCCTCAATGCAGGTATCGGCTATGGCGGCTCTTGCTTCCCAAAGGATACGAAAGCACTGAAATTCCTGGCAGATAAGCATGGTTATAACTTGAAAACAGTAGAAGCGGCAGTAGAAGTAAATGCATTGCAAAAAACTGCATTGTTCCGTAAGGCGGCAGATCGCTTGATCACTTTTGGTGGGTTGAAAGTTGCTGTATTGGGCTTGACCTTTAAACCTGGCACAGATGACTTGCGCGAAGCTCCGTCCTTGGATAATGTAGAACTCTTGCTGGCACAAGGGGCAAATATTTACGCTTACGATCCTGTCGGTATTGAGAATTTCAAGAAGAAATATCCGGAAGGCAAGATTGGCAGAGGAAGCATTACTTATGTCAAGAGAGCTGATGAAGCTTTGAGAGCGGCAAACATTTGCTTCATCTTTACCGAGTGGCAGGACATAAAAGATATTACGCCGGATACATACAAGAAATTGATGAAACCGGCACTTGTCTATGATGGCCGCAACATTCATTCCTTACAGTCGATGAAGGATGCAGGCGTGGAATACTACTCCATAGGGAGATAAAAAGGCAGGTAAGAGTATGGAAGAATTGAAGACACTGGACAAAACCAAAACAATACTGATTACCGGTGCGGCTGGTTTCATCGGCTATCATCTGGCACATAGGATGCTAGCAGAAGGTTACTCTGTAGTTGGTATAGATAATCTCAATGCTTATTATGATATACGCTTGAAACAGACAAGACTCACTACTTTGATGTCTTATGCTCATTTCACCTTTTCGCAAAGCGATATTGCGGACAAGGAAGCTATTATGGGTATATTCGCCAAGTATCAGCCGGCTTTGGTAGTCAATCTGGCGGCGCAGGCTGGCGTGCGGTACTCAATCGACCATCCTGATGACTATATCCAGAGCAACATCATTGGGTTTTACAATATTTTGGAAGCCTGCAGGCATTATCCTGTGGAGCATCTGGTCTATGCTTCGTCGAGCTCTGTGTATGGTTCTAACAAAAAAGTGCCTTTTGAGGAAACTGATTTCGTGGATCATCCGGTTTCGCTGTATGCTGCGACCAAGAAGTCTAACGAGCTGATGGCGCATACCTACAGCCATCTCTATAAGATTCCGGCTACCGGTTTGAGATTCTTTACGGTCTACGGGCCGATGGGCAGACCAGACATGGCGTATTTCGGCTTTACAGATAAATATTTCGCGGGTGAGCCGATTCATATATTTAATAATGGCGATTTTGAGCATGACCTTTATCGTGATTTCACCTATATTGACGATATCGTTGAAGGGATAGTCAGGCTGCTGCCGAAACCACCGACAGCTGATGCTGGTGCTCCAAGCAAAGTCTACAACATAGGCAACAACAGCCCGGAAAAACTGATGACTTTCATTACTACGCTGGAAGCAGCTCTGGGTGAAGCACTGAAGCGCGAAGTAGTATTTAAAAAAGTCTTTGAAGCACTGAAACCAGGCGATGTACCGGCGACTTACGCCTCTACTGATCTATTGCAGGCCGCAGTTGGTTTCAAACCGCAAACATCGATCAAAGACGGCCTGCGCAAGTTAGCTCGTTGGTATGTGGATTATTACGGAGTGAAATAAAAAGAGGAAGCGCGGGGACGTTTCTTTTGCTTCCTTTGCGCTTTTGAAAACATAAGCATAGATGGTTTTATTTAGAGAAATAATAGAATATTTGTCTGTTAGGAACTATAGGTGCCCCTTTTAAGCAAGTGTTAAAAGTGAGATGAGTTCAAATGCATAGACAAAGTATCAACAAACTGAGCAAAGCTAACCACTGCATATTTTTATGCGGCGGTTAGCTTTGTTTGTTTTTGGGGAGCAAATATAAGATAAATTTTGATGAAGAGTGTGAATGTCAATGAAAAAGTTTACCACCTGACATTGAATTTGTTTACCACACTGACAGCCAATTAGTTTACCAATTTCTTGCTTTTGACATTCAATTAGTTTACCACTAGTGACAGTGAAAAAGTTTACCATTTGACACTGAATTTGTTTACCACTCGTGTTCTAAGAGTGGGGAATGCCGAATTGCGGCATTCCCCTAGTCATCAGAAGCTTTCGCTGCATGTTCTGCACGATAGGGATTACCGGAATTCATGTTCAGCACATGTGAGCGAAATGTAAGGCGGTCAATCAATGCCGTTACCATCGTCTGGTTCTCGAACATCGTGGTCCATTCTGAAAATTTCAGGTTGGTTGAAACAATGACGCTTCTTCTTTCAGCGCGGTCAGCTACAACTTTGAAAAGCAGTTCGGACTGATGTCGGTTAAATGTCAGGTAGCTTAGTTCATCAATAATCAGCAAATCAGCTTTACCAATCTGTCGTTCCAGTCTTAGCAGTCTGTGGTTATCCTGCGCTTCAATTAATTCGTTGGAAAGATTAGCCGCAGTATAGAACTTTACGTTCATGCCCTGCATGCAGGCTTTCACACCGAGTGCAATAGAAAGATGGGTCTTACCTGTACCAGGGTTGCCAATCATCACGATGTTCTGGCGTCTGCTGACGAAATCGCAGGATGCTAATTCATGTATGAAGGCTTCTTCCATATGTTCGAAGCGTTGGCAGTCTAATTCATCCATTGTCTTTATATATGGAAAACCGGCGAATTTAATTTTCCTTTTACGTGTACTTTCCTGCCTTGAATCCAATTCAAGTTTCATGATTGCTATGAGAAAATCCTCATAACCCTGATCTTTGTTCAGCTGTCTTATGATGTCCGAATATTGGTTGAACATCGGTGTACGCAGCTGCTTGGAATATAGCTCAATAGTTTGCGTCTGTAATGTTTTCATCGTACTGCCAACCCGCATTTCTCATCGTATCTTGCTAGATCGGTAGTTGTAATCTCAACTTCGTTCTTAAAGTACACAACATTAGATTGCGGTATCTCGTGAAGCTGAGCACGTACCATATCTACTGATGGGATAATGTTTCCAGGAAATTGTTCCTTTATTGACAGGATTCTTTCTTCACCGTGATCAACGCAGAGACGGAGCAGCTTCACCATTTCGGCATTGCCTCCGGTTAGCAGTCGTCCCCAGTCAAGCAGTTCTTTTGTGACATTGGCTCTTACTGGTTTTGCCTGGAATACGCAGCGCGGTTTACGCTCCAGCAGGTCTATGTAATGCTCTAAACGGTACTCTGTTCTATTGGAACCATAGATGCGGTCATAAGTTGCAATTACCTCTCCTTCGTAGAAGATACAGACTTCGTTCGCATAACCCTTTACGGTTACTGTCTTGCGCAGACAGCGTATGGGTACTGAGTAGTTGTTCTTGTCAAAGCGTACGGTAGAATAATCACTTACAATAGGCGACGCAGTTCGGCTTGTGTCGAAACGGTACTGCGGTATTTGTTTAAGGTAATACCATTCTTCTTCGTATGCTGTTAGCACGCTCTGCGTGCGGCTTTGCACATTATGCTTGTTCCTGTAGTCAAGGCAGCATTTTATGAGATGCTGGTTTAGTTCGCCAAGACTGGCTACATGTGGAACAGGCACCAAAAAGTTTCTTCTGGCATAACCTACCAGGTTTTCAACCAGTCCTTTCTCATTGCCGCTGGCAATATTACAGAAATCGGTTTTAAAAGCATAATGGGCAGCAAATGACTTGTATCCGTCTGTTGCTTTGGCATGAAGGCCAAAGCCTTCTCTTACTGCTACCTTTGCGTTATCAAAGATAAGGCGTTTGGGGACTCCCTTGAAATAATCAAGCATATGCTGCTGAGCTTCTAAGAATGACTCCAGATTCTGTGAGTAGTAGGCTTGAACAAATATATCGCAGCTGTAGCAGAGCCTTCCACAAAAGAAATTAATCTTAGTTCTTTTGCCGTCTATATATACAGTTGCTTCACCCCAGTCAATCTGAATGGCGTCTCCCGGATCATATTCAAGTGGCATATCAGCCTGAACCGGTATGATCTGCTCTGCCCTGAGCCTTCTTACGGCTTCGCGCACGGCTGAGTAGGAACCGCTGAAGCCTTTTTCGGAGACAAGCCTGTCATAAATACGTTTTGCAGAATGTTTCTGCTTCGTTAAATTTTCTTCTTTATCGTGTTTAAAACAATCCATCATAAAAGTCTTTATTTCACTTGTTATTACATCTGATGTACGGGAATAGGATTTCCGCACATCAGGATGGGTACCGCCTTCGCAATACTTTTTAACTGTTTGCCTGGATATCCCGAGCCGCTTTGAGATAGACCGCTGGGATTCTCCATCCGTATAGAGTAGGCGAATTTGAGAATATAAATCCACTTCAATGATCACACCTTTCATCTCCTTGTAAGATTTTTCCATACCTAAATCTTAAAGGATTTTATTGCAAGGTGGTAAACTTATTCGATGTCATTTTATGCTGAAGTGGTCAACTATTATAATGTCATTTACACGCATGCGTCATTACATGAATTTCTTAGTATTTTTAGTGATTACGACTAACATTTTATTGAAATGTTTAACTTGCTTCTCAAAACATAATTTTCGATGCAGCATTTTCTAAAAGTAGGACAACAGGGACACAATGCAGAACGTCCCCGATTATACTTCTCTACAAATTTTCGTTGATAAAAATGTTGTATATTCACATAGTTTCGTTGTAAAAAATGTATTAATGCTATATACTTCTTTTAAATTGGCCTTGCGCTTCACAGCGGGACATCATTTCCGGTTGGCAAAGTTGAGTTTTTAGATTTGTATCCTCTGTCCTTTTCTGAATTCATGAGTGCTATGGGTAAAGAACGGTTTGCTGAATTATTGGAAAAGCAGGATTTTGACATGGCTACTGCCTTTAAACAAGAATATATCGAACATCTTAAATATTACTACTACGTAGGTGGTATGCCGGAAGTGGTAAAAAACTTTACCGCTCATAAGGATTTTAAGGAGGCGCGTGAAATTCAGCAACGAATTTTGGACGCTTACGAACAAGATTTTTCTAAACATGCGACTAATGAAATTGTTCCTCGTATACGTATGATTTGGAACAGCATTCCAGCACAACTTACTAAGGAAAGCAAAAAGTTTATTTATGGCATTATCAAAGAGGGCGCTAGGGCCAAGGATTATGAGCTCGCACTTATGTGGCTTAGTGATTGTGGTCTTGTGCATAAAGTCCAGCGGGTAACAGCACCGCATATACCTCTGAAAGCGTATGAGGATTTGAAGGCGTTTAAGTTGTTCGTACTTGATGTCGGATTGCTTTCCTGTATGGTGCAGCTTAATCAAACAGTTTTGCTTTCGGGAAACGAACTTTTTAAGGAATTCAAGGGAGCGCTGACCGAACAATATGTTTTGCAGCAGATCAAAACCCTTAAGAATTTGGCAACCTATTATTGGACCAATGACCGCGGTAGCGCGGAAATGAATTTTTTGGTGGACAATGGTACTGATGTGATACCAATAGAAGTAAAAGCTGAAACAAATTTGAAGGCTAAAAGCATGAAGACTTATTGTGAAAAGTTCAAGCCTAACAAAGCAATCAGAACTAGTATGAGCGATTACCGGCAGGAAGAATGGCTTTTGAACTTGCCTTTATGGGCTGTTGAAACATTAAATAAATGACATGATTAAAAAAAAGAACGTCTCCGATTGTCCTAGCATATTTTTCTGTTTCGATTTACCGTGAGCAGCAAGATATAGTAGCCTTAATATAAGGCAATATAAATAGTAAGACTAAAGGAAAAGTTGATTTAAATTTTGGAGGGGATTATATGAAAAAAGCAGTTTCTGTTGCCTTCGTTGCCTGCATGCTGGGGGCTAATGTCGCATATGCGGCAGCACCGAAGGTCACAGGCAATGTTCCTTTATCCAGTGTTTGTTATGAATACATCGAAAAACTCAGCGGTATGGGTTATCTGAGCTCAATGCCGACGGGTGCTAAACCTTACAGTCGTCTGGATATGGCGAAGTGGACGTTGGAAGCCAAGAAGCTTGCTGCGGCAAAACCTATGCCTGCCTATCTTGCTTCGTATCTCAAACAACTTGAAAAAGAACTGGCACCGGAAATTGCTGAGCTGAATGGTACAGGCAAAGCGGAAGATTTCAAGCTGCGTGAAGTGAGCCTTGAATTCGCTTATGCCGATGCTGATCAAAATACTTATGGCTACAATAGTACTGCTCACAAGATACCTGCTGACTGGCAGCCGCTCAATAACCATAGTAATGGCTATCGCTACGGGGCTGACGGTAATGTTATTCTGGGTGCGGAGTTGTCGGGACGTATCGGCAATGAGACTGTTGTTTCTTTGATCCCGAGATTAAGTTATGATGAGGATCAAAACGGCAAGGCCAGTCTTAGCGAGGGTTATATCAAGACCAGAGTCGGTGCTTTCGGTGTGGAAGTCGGCAAACAGCCGCTTTTCTGGGGACAGGGTGCTACAGGCAGCCTTGTGTTGGGTGATGATATGAAGCCGTTGACCATGGCGAAGGTCAATTTCCTCGAACCGCAGAAAATTGGCGGCTTCTTTAAATTCCTCGGTACTACGAACATCAATGTTTTCTATAGCGAATTAGAAGGTAATCGCGCTAGCAAGGCAATAGCGAACGGCGATACTCTAGATTATAACAACGCTGGACTCTTAGGCATTCGTTCGGATTTTGTCCCTTCTGCTAATTTCACTTTCGGCTTGACCAGGGTATCGATGCTAGGCGGTGATGGTAATGGCCTTTCCATTTCCGACTGGTGTGATTGGCTGGTAGGTAAGAATGCTGATGATGACGATCTTTGGAATGATATTGCCGGGTTTGACTTCCGTTACCGTTTCCCAGGCGTACAAGTCTATGGTGAATTGTATGGGGAAGACCAGGCTGGTTATCTGCCTTCCAAGACTGCAGAACGGATAGGCTTGTATTTCCCGCAGCTGAGCAAAGATGGCGCATGGGAATTGAAGACAGAATATGCTAAGACCAAGAATTGCTGGTATGACCATGGTGCTTTCCAGGATGGCTGGTCTTACGATGGCGCTCTCTTGGGTGATGCAATGGGACCTGATGCGCAGAAATTCTACGTGGGCGTGAAACGCCACTTGAATGCGGATGAGAGAATCGGCTTCAATGCTATGCATGTTGATATGGAACGTTCACTGGCTGCTGCACAGCAGCTTGATGAATTCTGGTTCTCTTATGAACGTCAGCTGGAAAAAGATGTTTATCTGGAAGCTATGCTTGGTTTGGCAAAGCTGGACAATGCCGGTTTTGCTAACGGGCGCGATGATACCAGCTGCTTGGCTTCTGTAACTCTGCGTTGGAGAATGTAATGACACGGTGACATCAATTATTGCCATGAAGATGTCATCTCGACAGAAGTGGAGATATCTTAGAAACTGCAAAATTTAAGATAGTTAGGATATGAAGCTAATGAACTTACTTGATAAATCTAAAACAATAATGGTTACTGGTGCGGCTGGCTTTATCGGCTTCTATCTGACCAATAGGCTGCTGGGGGAAGGTTATCAGGTAGTCGGTATAGATAATCTCAATGCTTATTATGATGTGCGCTTGAAGCAGAGCAGGCTGACTATCATGATGTCGCACGAAAACTTTACTTTCTCGCGCAGCGATATTGCGGACAAGGATTCTGTCATGGGGCTTTTCGAGAAGTATCAGCCGGCTGTCGTGGTCAATCTCGCGGCACAGGCAGGGGTCAGGTATTCCATCGATCATCCGGATGACTATATCCAAAGCAACATTATAGGGTTCTATAATATACTGGAGGCTTGCCGTCATTATCCGGTGGAGCATCTTGTCTATGCGTCGTCCAGCTCTGTCTATGGTTCCAACAAAAAAGTGCCGTTTGAGGAAACTGACTTTGTGGATCATCCGGTATCCTTGTATGCCGCAACCAAGAAGTCCAATGAATTGATGGCGTATACTTACAGCCATCTCTATAAGATACCCGCTACAGGACTAAGATTTTTCACGGTCTATGGGCCGATGGGCAGGCCGGATATGGCGTATTTCGGCTTTACGGATAAATATTTCGCCGGTGAAGCTATCCATATCTTTAATAATGGCGATTTTGAGCATGACCTTTATCGTGATTTCACCTATATTGATGATATCGTAGAAGGGATAGTCAGACTGCTGCCGAAACCTCCGAAAGCTGATGATGGCGCTCCGAGCAAGGTCTACAACATCGGCAACAATAGTCCGGAAAAATTGATGACTTTCATTACTACGCTGGAAGCTGCTTTGAGTGAAGCACTGAAGCGCGAAGTGGTATTTGAGAAAGTCTTTGAACCACTGAAACCAGGCGATGTACCGGCAACCTATGCTTCAACGGATCGTTTGCAGGCCGCAGTTGGCTTCAAGCCAAGAACCACTATTAAAGAAGGTTTGACACAATTCGCTCAGTGGTACGTAGATTACTACGGAGTGAAATGAAGGAAGCGCGGGGACGTTTCTTTTGCTTCCTTGTGCTTTTTGAAAACATAAGCATCTGTTAGGAACACTTAATCGACTCTCTAAATGGGATTCGTAGTGGAGATGAGTTCGCATGCATAAACAAAGTAGGAATAATAAAAACATATTTTTTGAGATACACACTTTACATTCATGCTTATATAGATTATGATATAAGCATGAAAGTAAGGTGAATATTGTGCTGAAATCAGATTTATTGAAAAAAATCCAAAAAGAAAACAATGGTATTTTAAGAACTAAAACCGTAGTAGATAACGGTATTTCCCGAACATACTTTATGGAGTATGTTCGGAAGAATAAATTCGAAAAAATTTCTCAAGGCATCTATTTGGCTCCTAATTCTTGGACTGATGGATTATATTTATTGCAACTACGGTTTAAAGGTATAATTTTTTCTCATGAAACAGCTTTATATCTGGGGGATTTAACTGATCGTGAGCCATTGCAATATACTGTTACGGTAAAAACAGGATATAATTATTCCGCGCTATCGCAACAAAACATTAAAGTTTATTCTATTAAAAAAGAATTGTATGAATTAGGGGCAATCCAAATATTATCTCCCGGGGGTCATGAGTTAAGATGTTACAATGCAGAACGTACCATTTGTGATATTTTGCGCAGCAGAAATAATATTGAAATTCAAGATTTCCAAAATGCTATTAAAAACTACATGAAATCTAAAAGTAAAAATATACCTTTGCTTATGCGTTATGCCAAGGAATTACATGTAGAAGCAATCTTAAGGAAATATTTAGAGGTACTTATGTAATGAAATTTACAGCGGAGCAGATAAAGACGTTTGTCAAAAAAACTGCCAAAGGCAATAGCACGATTTCTCAGATAACCATACGAAACTATATAATGGAACGCTTTTTAGAAAGGCTATCTTTATCTGAATTTAAAAATAAATTTATATTAAAGGGCGGATTGCTAATAGCATCTATTGTAGGATTAGATACCAGAGCAACAATGGATATTGATACTACTGCAAAGAATCTATCATTATCCGTGCAAACTGCTACAGAAATAATTACAAAAATCATAAGCATTCCTATTGATGACGGAGTATCTTTTGTCATCAAAGATGTTTCGGTAATTATGGACGATGCAGAATATAATGGTGTACGGGCTTCCCTTGAAGCAACCATTGATGCCATGCGCACACCATTAAAAATAGATATTTCCACCGGTGATACTATTACTCCTGGGGAGATAGATTATAAATTCAACCTAATGTTTGAAGACCGAAGTATTGTTATCTTAGCGTATAATATAGAATCTGTACTAGCTGAAAAGTTGGAAACCGTTATTAGTCGAGGTACAGCAAACACGCGTCTTCGCGATTTTTATGATATCTATATTTTGCAAAATATTCCCTCACAGTCAATTAGCCACGCTACACTAAAAGCCGCTTTTGCTGCAACATGTTCAAAAAGAAACTCAACATTTTTATTAGTTGATGGCAGCAAAATATTATCTGAAATTGAAACCAGTCTAGAAATGCAAAAACTTTGGCTTAATTATCAAAAAAAGTTTAGCTATGCAAATGATATTTCATGGGAAACTGTAATGCAGTCCATACGTGACTTATTTAAGCTAACAAATTCATAGAAGTGCTGATGCTGGAACAGCGGGGACGTTTCTTTTGCTTCCTTCATGCTTCGACTGAAGTGGAGAGATCTATTTTGATTTTTTTAAGCAGGATATGTTGTTCTTTTGTTGAACATAGTTATTAATAATATCAAGGTAGATGTTGTGATGAACAAAAAATTAATAGCAGGGATTACTTTTGCACTCTTGGTAGCAAGTATTGGGACAGTCACTGCAGAGCCGGTAAGGGATTTACAGAAGGGTCAGACGGTTATCGGCTTAGGTTTAAATGATTATGCCAATACTGGTATGAGTTATTATGCTGAACATGGCTTGACGGATAAAATCATAGTCGGTGTCAAACAGGTTCGCCTGAATGGGGATTATCAGGATGGTCATGTAAACAGCGTGTATGGGGAATACAAATTGCATAAAGACATGTTGTTATACTTGGGCATCAGAGAATATGAGGGCTGCGATAATATAAAAATGGGACCGACTTATGGCTGGGATGGCAACGTTACAGTCGGCTTTGTGACCTACCAGAAACTATCGCCAAAAGTCGATGCTTTTGAAAGTATCAAGTATAATAGACGGGAAACAGAATACAAGGCAGGTCTTACTTATGCATTTGATTCCAATTGGGGTATCGGCGTAAGCTATAACCACCATGACTTCCCTGAAGGAGATCAAGTCAAAGGTGCGGTTGTCGGCGTAACTTACAAATTCTAAGAATGATGACACAGAACGGTCAAAGGCGATTCGGTCAACGGGGACAGTCCCCATTGGCCGTTTTTCTTTCGTTATTTGTTATTTGATGAATGGAAGCGCGGGGATGTTCCTTTTAAATAAAAAGTGTATTAAAACACCACTATTTTATATTAAATAGTGGTGTTTTAATACACTTTGTACTATAATAACCCTAAGAGGTGATTATAGTGAGACGCAAAATAACTGAACAATTGATTGTGTGGAAAAATAGGCTTGATAGAATGCCTTTATTATTGAATGGTGCACGTCAAGTTGGTAAGACCTACTCTGCGCTTACTTTTGGAAAAGAATACTATAAGAA
The DNA here is from genome assembly GCA_012517145.1 of Acholeplasmataceae bacterium. Taxonomy (GTDB): domain Bacteria; phylum Bacillota; class Negativicutes; order Acidaminococcales; family Acidaminococcaceae; genus RZYP01. Next base: position 6,830 of record JAAYVM010000038.1, on the reverse strand, counting down.
CACGGCATATTTCAACTTTGAGGATGCGAAGGACGTAAATGCTATTTTTGAGCGGGATCTGGACCCTGAGCGTATAATCAAAGAACTAGCGGCAAAAAAAGGTCAAAGTATAATCAAAGGCGATACCCTTATTATTTTCGATGAAATACAGGCGTGTGAACGTGCGCTGACTTCTTTAAAATATTTTTGCGAGCAGGCACCTGGTTACCATATTATTGCTGCTGGCAGTCTTTTGGGTGTTGCGGTCAATAGAAAAAACTTTTCTTTCCCAGTTGGTAAGGTAGAGATGCTTTCAATGTTTCCATTAGATTTTGAAGAGTTTCTTTGGGCATTGGGAGAGGAAAAGCTTGCGGATTTAATTAGTGAAGCATTCAAGAATTTTGAACCGTTGTCTTTGCATGAGGAAGCTTTGGATAAATATCGTTCTTATCTAGTAATTGGAGGAATGCCGGCGGTTGTTGCAGAATATCTTAGTAAAAAAGATTTCGATTTTGTTAAGGTTAGGCAGAAAACATTAAATGATTCTTACGTTGCGGATATGGCGAAATATGCTTCGCCGCAGGAAACAGCCAAAATTATTGCTGCCTGGAGCAGTGTTCCGGCACAACTTGCTAAGGATAATCGGAAGTTCCAATATAAGGTAATCAAAAAAGGCGCACGTGCGGCAGAGTATGAGATACCGTTGGCGTGGCTTAATGCTGCCGGCATAATTAATAAATGCTGTTTAGCCAAGGAGGGCAAGCTTCCTCTCGCTGCTTATGTTAATAACGATTCTTTCAAAGTTTATATGATTGACACGGGTTTACTTTGTTCGAAGTTCGACATAGAAGCAAGTTTAATATTGCATACTGATCATAAACTTGATGGATTTAAGGGAGCTTTAGCTGAAAATTATGTTATGCAAGCTTTAGTTAATAATGGAATTGAACCATATTATTGGGCTGGTGATAATGAGTCAGAAGTTGATTTTCTTTTTCAAGATAAATTAGGGAATATTCTTCCGTTGGAAGTCAAATCTGCAGATAATGTAAGAGCCCGAAGTTTGCAGAAATATATTAAAAAATATGCGCCACCTTATGCCATTCGGGTATCAACTAAAAATTTCGGGTTTGAAAATGGTATTAAATCAATTCCTCTTTATGCTGTCTGGTGTATCAAAAAATAAGGCAAGGAAGCAGCGGGGACGTTTCTTTATGCTTCCTTCATATAATTGATCAAAGACTGGGACTGATCTTGGTTTTTTAGAAAAGAAAACGGTCAACGGGGACCGTCCCCTTTGGCCGTTTTGCTTTTGGCCCTTTTGTTCGGAATGACAGCTTGAGTCAACTGTTTAAATAATTATTAAAAAAATTTGACATATAGAAGGAATTTAAGTATTCATATAGAAACAGTTAAATATAATTAAACGAACAGTTAATTATCAAAGCGAAAAAGAGGTGGTTTTATGTTCAAAGCATACGAGATTAATGGTAAATACTATTTTGAGTACGGTACAACGAAGATTGAAACATCGGAGTTAATTGATGAAAAGTTGGTTGTTTATGACAAAGATTTTGGCTATATATACAAGAGCAAGCTTATTGGGGAATATGAGATAAAAGAATAATAGAAAGTCAGAAAAACTTGGAACCCTTCTTTGCCGTTTCGATGCAAAGAAGGTTTTTTGTTTTTTGGTAATAAATATGCAGAATCAGTAAAAACATTTGTAATAATTTTAGATGATGCTAGAATAAAGGGCGAAAGCATAAGGGACATCCAAATACATTTGACGGAAGGGAGAATTTCTGTGATTGACATTCATTCCCACATATTAGACAGTTTGGATGGTAGTACAAAAACCGAAGAGGGTTCTCTGGAAATTTTGCGATTTGCGGCTGGGGCTGGTGTAACAGATATCATAGCCACGCCCTGCATCATGAAATGCTCTGAGCAATGTGAATGGCATTTAATCAAAGAGAGAACGGCAATGATGAACAAACGCGTCGAAGCAGCCGGCGTGTCTATTCGTGTTCACAGCGGTGCTGAACTGGCGATGAATTGGGAGCTTCTGAGCTTATTGAAGACGGGACAACGGGATTATTGCCTGGCAGATAGCAACTATGTCCTAATTGGACTGGTCGGCGATGGATTGCCGCATTATGCGGATGATTTTTTGTATGAGTTGCAGGTCAAAGAATTAATTCCTGTGATTGCGCGTCCAGAACGCAGTAAAGCATTGGCTGAACAGCCGCAGATTTTGCATGAATGGGTCAAGAACGGTGTTTTGGTCCAGAGCAATTTGAGCAGTTTTACTTATAAATACGGCGCTAAAGTAAAGAATTATGCTGATTTTCTTTTGGAAAATAATATGGTGCATTTTCTTGGCTCGGACGCACGTAAACTCGAATTTCTGGAAAAAGATGTTGCCGCAGCCTCAGATGAATTGAAAAATAAGCTGTTGCCGATAGAATTTAGAAGGATTGCGGTCGAGAATCCCAGGGCCATCCTGGAGAACAGATTTCTCGATGTGTCTGTTCCTGCGACCATAAAAATGCCCGGTGAAAAGCACAAAGGCTTCTTTGCAAGCTTATTCGGTGAGCGGTTGGCTTCGTTTTTCTAAATGAAGCGTGGGGAATAAAAAGCACATATGCATATTAAAATACCGCTATTTCATAGAAAATAGCGGTATTTTAATATGTTTTATACTATAAGACAAAGAGCGCGGTATCTCTTTGTCTTGCATGAAAGTGTTATAATCTAACTTATATAGGAATATTTTGAGTGAAAGACGGAGGGTTGCCGGTGGAGAAGGTCATAGCTTACCTCGAGTCGCCTACTTGGCTGGGCCACGCAGCAACGCAGCAGGAGATTTATGTCAAGACTTTGCTTGGAATGGGCAAGAGGGTAATAGTCGTGACACCTTATCCAGAGGAAACTCAGCTTTGGAAAGATAAAATCGCCCCTGCGGAGAGAGAACGACTGTATATTTGCAAATTAGAGATGTCTCCGCAAAAAGGTCTTGCGAAGAAGTTCAAGTGGCTGTGGGTTGATAGGCAGATAAGCCGGGCTGCAAAAGAGGCCGGATGGAGCGTGGATTTGGTTCTGGTTACCTGGCTTGACGGCTTGAAGGTGTCTTTTGTAAAGGCATTGCTGACGGGTATGCTTTTTCGCTATTCATGGGCGGGGCTGTATTTTTTGCCGACACACTTTCGCTCCGACACAGTTATCGCTAAACGGAAAAGGATTAGGCAAATTCTGGCTGATTCAGCGCTTTTGCTCTGCAGCAGCTGCAAAGGAATCGGTGTTCTTGATGAGGGCACTATTCCCGGCTTGCAAAAAGTGAAAAGAAATCTGCCTGTCTTTTTGCCGGAACTGACCGAGAAGGCTGTAATAGAGACGGCTGAGATAGATAGCATCAGGCTGATGGCAGGCGGGAGATGCATTTTTGCTTTGCTGGGGCATCTGGCAGCGCGCAAAGGTGTTCTTGAATTTTTGCGCCTGGCGCGGGATTTTGATGATGATAAAGGGTTTTTCTTAATGGCTGGGCAATTTGATCCTGCAAGTTTCGAACCGGAAGAACTTGCTGAAATCAGACAATTGCTGGAAACGAAGGGACGCAATAATTGCTTCTTTAAGTTGGCGAAGGTCGAAAGCGCGAAAGAATTCAACGCTTTTCTTGCTTGTTCTGACGTACTGTATCTGGGGTATAAAAATTTTTATCACAGCAGCGGCCTCCTAGCTAAGGCTGCGCATTTCAGAAAACCGGTAATTGCTGGCAAGGGTTACTGTATTGGTGAAAGAGTGGAGCGGTACAAGCTAGGCATCACCGTAAATATTTCTTGTTACCAGGAGATCAAGGCGGCGGCTGAGGTCTTGGCCGAGGAAGAAAACCGCAGGCGTTTTGTTGGTGGCAGCGGATTTGCTGAATATGACAGTCAAAATTCTGTGGCAGCCTTGCGTAAGGCATTACAGCAGCTTTTGGACTGAAATTGATTTTACTATTTTGCGGGCAAAGGAGAAGATGAATTTGGAAGCATTGGTTTGTGGCGCAGGTGGCTTTATCGGCCATCATTTGGTCAAACGTCTGAAACGGGAAGGTTGGTTTGTACGCGGAGTTGATCTGAAGTATCCGGAGTTTGAGGAAACTCTTGCTGATGATTTTGTTATCGGTGATTTGAGGGATGCCTCGCTGTGCCGGGATTTGGTCAAACCGGGCTGCAGAGTATTTCAGCTGGCGGCAGACATGGGCGGAGCTGGGTATGTTTTCTCAGGTGAGAATGATGCGGTGATCATGCATAATTCAGCTACCATCAACTTAAATATGCTCGAGGCTTGTCGTCTGAAGGGAATTGGAAAAATATTTTTTTCATCCTCGGCCTGTATTTATCCTGCTTATAACCAGCAAGATCCGGATAATCCTGTTTGTTCTGAAGACTCGGCTTATCCGGCACAGCCTGACAGCGAATACGGTTGGGAGAAGCTTTTCAGCGAGCGCATGTATTTTGCTTATGCCCGCAATTTTGGACTTGATGTGAGGATAGCAAGATTTCATAATATCTTTGGACCGCTGGGGACTTGGCAGGGAGGAAGAGAAAAGGCGCCGGCCGCAATGTGCCGTAAGATTGCCGCAGCAGATGACGGCGGGGAACTGGAAATCTGGGGCGATGGCGAGCAGACGCGATCCTTCCTGTATATAGATGAATGTCTTGATGGTATCTTCAAATTGATGGCATCAAATTGGTCAGGTCCTGTAAATATAGGCTCGGAAGAAATGGTCAGTATCAACCAGCTGGCGGAGATGGTGATGGCGATTGCCGGAAAAAAACTGCGGATTGTACACGTCGATGGGCCCCAGGGTGTAAGGGGCAGGACCTCAGATAATCGCCTGATTGAAGCAAAACTTTTTTGGAAACCACAGCAAAGTTTAGAGAACGGTCTTGTGCCAACTTATGCCTGGATTGCTGAGCAATGGAAAGCGGGTAGGAAATAAGAACAGCAAAAGAAAACGGCGCTAGGGGGTAAGTAAGTTGAAAATCGCAATTTTAGCGGGTGGGGCAGGTAACAGATTATTCCCGCTTTCTGATCAGGGGTTTCCTAAGCAGTTTTTAAAACTGCCTGGGCAGACATCCCTCTTGCAACAGACGGTAAAACGCTTTTTGCAGGTGGTGCCGGCTCAGGATTTAATCATAGTAGTCAATAAGGATTATTACTGGCTGACACTGGAGGAACTCAGGCAATGTGAAGCGCTCGCTGCACATATTATCTGTGAGCCGGTGGGAAGAAATACGGCTCCGGCCGTTGCCCTTGCCATGAAGTATTGCGAAGACAAACTTGGTGCTGCTCAAGAGGAGATCATTTTGGCGGCTCCAGCTGATCATGTGATAGAGCCAGCGGAAGCGTTTGCTGAAGTCGTGGTTAAGGCTTTTAGGGTTGCGGCTGGCGGCAGTGTCGCCGTGCTGGGCGTTCGAGCGGATAGAGCAGAAACCGGCTATGGTTATATAAAGACAGGCAATTGCTGGGATGAAGGATATGCCGATGTTGTTTCTTTCACAGAAAAGCCTGATAAAAAAACTGCCGAAGCCTATCTGCAAGACGGCAGCTATTATTGGAACTCAGGCATGTTTGCTTTCACTATCGGGCAAATGAAGCAGGAACTGGCATCCTATAGATCCGATATTCTAAATGACTACAGCAAACCTTATGAAGAGTTTCTGGCAAATTTTGCGGAGATGCCGGATGTTTCGCTTGATTATGCTTTTGCGGAAAAAATCGAGCAATCTCAAAATGCTGCCGTTGACGACGAATTGGAACGATGTAGGTTCCTGGGATACTGTGACCGAGATAATGGGACAGGATGAAGAAATGAATATCCTCAAGGGCGATGCTCATCAGCTGGATTGCAAAAACACAATGCTGTTTAGCAGTAACAGAACGGTTGCCGGAATAGGCCTCGAGAACATCGGTGTTGTCGAAACAACGAATGCCGTGCTGGTTTTCAAAAAAGGCGAGTCTCAAAAGGTGAAAAAAATGGTGACGCTGCTGGAAGAGAAGAAAGGCAGTAAAACGAACGAGGCAACAACGATGCATCGGCCCTGGGGCAGCTATACCATTATTGCCAAAGGCCCCGGCTACAAGGTGAAAAGAATTCTTGTGAAGCCAGGCGGCAAGCTGAGCATGCAGCAACATTCTGAACGAAGTGAGCACTGGACCGTCATTGCCGGGAGGGGCAAGCTTACGCTGGAGGACAAGGAAATCTATTTCGGCGTTCACGAAGGTGTGCATATTGCTGTTGGCGATAAACACCGTCTTGAAAATGTCGGTGACGGCATATTGGAAATTATTGAGGTTCAAAATGGTCAATATCTTGAAGAGGATGACATCATCAGGTTTGACGATGAGTACGGACGCGAGTGATAGAATCTCGAGTGTAGCAAGGCAAAAAACGGTCAACGGGGACTGTCCCCGTTGACCGTTTTTTTGAAAGAACAAAAAGAGAAAGCGCAACGGGAACGATGAAGTGACCCCAAAAAGTTAGACAAACATTTTTAATTAAGCAGCCGAGAGGGCTTGTTGCCTGTGAATAGCAGGTGATAAGCCCTTTAGCTTTGCCTTGCTGCGGCGGTTATTGTAATAATCCATATATTCAATGAGCTCTTCCTTGAAATTCTCCATAGATGTAAACTCCTGCAAATACAGCAGCTCGCTCTTAAGCAGACCGAAGATATTCTCTATTACTGCATTGTCCAAACAGTTGCCTTTGCGGCTCATACTCTGCCGAATCCCTTTCTTACTGAGCATCATCTGGTACTGCTTATTTTGATAATGCCAGCCCTGATCGGAATGGAGAATGA
>JAAYVM010000037.1 GCA_012517145.1 Acholeplasmataceae bacterium | reverse complement strand
GAATATTGTATGTATAGAAAGTGATGTCGGAAGCAGTGTCGACTCTTGCATTAAGACGGGTAGCCAACTCGGCTAAGCTTTTTGTATGTACTTCTTTCATTTTGGCTGCAAGGTATTCCAGCTTCTTTTTCTTCATAACTGTAGCTTCGAGAGCTTGTTTAATGTCTTCGAGCGGTGTAAGACCTTTAGGTCTGATTTTTTTGAGAACAGCCACAACAAATTTGTTTTCAAATTCCTTTACGTCAGAGACATCTCCTGGTTTAACATCTTTGCTGTATGCCCAGCGGATAATTTCGCGGCTGTTATCAATCCCAGGCAACGACATTTCCATTGGACTCATATAATCTTTCGTACGCTTGTTCAATCCGAGTTCGGCAACTGCTTTATCGAATGCCTCACGGGTACGGTTTTCTCCTGCAAACTTGCTGGCCTCTGCATAAACTTTTTGCATGGTAACCGTACTTGGTTGAATCGATTTCTTAACAATAGCTACCCTGACTTTCTTGATGGGTTTAGTTTTACCAGTTACATGAATTACATGATAGCCAAAAGGACTCTCAACTACTGTTACATCTCCAACATTACCTTTGCGGACTGCTTCGTTAAAGGAGGGAACCATTTGTCCATCCGCAAACCAACCTAAATCGCCATTATTAGTTTTTGCTGAGGGATCATCTGAAATTGAGGCTGCAATTTCTGCTAATTTATTTTTGTTTGCTTTGATAATTGATGCTAAGCTATCGGCTGTCTTTTTTGCAGCTTCCTTACTGCGGGTTGTCTTTTGAGAAGCACCATATGCATTTTTATAAGCAATAAGAATATGCGAAGCTTTCAGGCTGTCAGGACGGCTCTGAACATCCAATAAACGGGCAATGTAATAAGTATTGTTGTCGATCCAGGGCCCGGCCATAGTGTTTACAGCCGAATTAAACATCAGAGAATCAATTTGTACAGGTAGATTTCCTTGCTTTTTCCAACTGCTGTCGTATTTATCTTCGGAATTGAAGTTTACAAAGTTGATGATGTTGGTTGCTACTGCCATGTCGGCGTAAAGTTTGTTGATCTCCTGTTCAGCAGCTTTTCTGTCTTCTTCTGATGGATTTACGTCGAAAATTACATAGTCAATATCGCGGGTTTCTTCTTGCTCATAGCTTTTCTTGTTTTTCTCATAAAACTCCTTCAGGTCTTTATCAGTAACCTTCACCAGGCTGTCAGGTACTGTGGTAAAGCTCTGAGCAACATAGTCAAACGAAGCTTTAATGTTTTTGAGCTGGTAATCTTTTTGAACGAGAGCCTTAGGCATGTAAAAGGCTTTGCCAATCATGGCGTTGTATTTTGCATTCAGCCTTTCTTCTTTTACTGCTTCAATAAGGTCTTGAACTTGCTTCTGAACGTCTGGCTCGAGTTTATCAAGATTCTGGAAAAACTGAATAAGTCTTTCTCTGTCTAATTGATTTGTTTCAGGGTTGCGGAAGTTCTGGACAATGTATTTATGGGGATTCGGTCCCTGTATAAGATCGGTAAGTTCATCGGCAGCAATCACCAATCCGTTATCTTTATATGCTTTCGTCATTATCATTTCATTAAGTACCTGATTCCAGGTATTCTGCCTGATAGAGAAAATCTCTTCTGATGTGAGATTTTCTTTCTGGGAGCTCATCTTCGTATACTGAATGTTTTGCTCCACTTTCTTTTCAAAATCCTGGAACGAAATTTC
>JAAYVM010000036.1 GCA_012517145.1 Acholeplasmataceae bacterium | reverse complement strand
TAAAATTTAAAAAATCTTTGATATATGAATGAAGAACTATTTGGAGAACTCCACGAACAAGAGGAATACGGATTATTTGGTAAAGAACACCAACGCCAGCAATGTTTTTTTACACGGTGTTATGCATAGTTATTATTTACAACATAAAAACGGGTTCAATTTATTTATGGGATTACTCGTTTTATTATATGTTAATTTAATGCTCCCCGTAATGGTTCGTAGGCGTGATTACCCACAATCGTATATTGAATGGATTGTATAATTACGCATAACGGCTGGGGGTTGGTATTGCGCCCCACGAATGAAACAAATAACAATCTAATACTAAACACAATGGCTGAAACAAACACAAACCAAACGGATGAATCGGGGCGTAATATTAACCCTGTGTTAGCACACGTTTATTTACTTGATGTAGAAGAGATAAGTAATTATGACGGTGCGAGAGAAACAAGAACAGATGGTGTATTTGGAAGCATACAAGACTTAAATGACTGGTTACAGAACAACAGGCATAATTACGGATTAGATGAAGGGGTAACATTTAATGATGTAAACCACAAAATACATTCACAACAAAGGTCAATGAGTGGTAAATTGAATTACGATTACTATTTGAATATAATTTACTATTGCATAAATGTTTACCCATTGCATAAGCCTATCTCTTAAATGTGTGCTAACGGATGGTGCTATGTACCGTTTGGGATTACGAAGCACCGAACTATCAATTTATTACAAACTTAAAAACGAGAACGAATGTTGAATTTACCACAAAACCCCAAATGGGATATAGCACGTGTTAGCCACAGTACGTTGATTAATGCTGATTGCTTTGATGTTTTTCCTTTTATTGAGGATAAATCAATTGATGCTATTATTTGCGATTTGCCTTATGGAATGACAAAAAATAATTGGGATAGTGTATTGCCTATTGATAAATTATGGAAAGAATACAATAGAATAATAAAAGACAACGGTGCAATTATTCTATTTGGAAACCAACCATTTTCTTCAAAACTAATAGTAAGTAATTTAAAAATGTTTAGATATTCACTTGTTTGGGAGAAAAACAAGTTTTCAGACTTTTTAAATGCTAAAAGGAAACCGATGAAAACTAATGAAGATATTTTGATTTTTTACAAAAAACAACCTACATATAACATTCAATATTGGTATGGAGAGCCTTATAAAAGATGGAATACACAAGAGGCTGTTGATAAACAAACTAATTATGGAAATCACAAACTAAATGTTTCTGAAAGCAAAGATGGTAAAAGATTACCAACAACTGTTTTAAAATTCAATAGAGTGGAAAGACCATCACACCCAACAGAAAAACCTGTTGAATTGTTAGAATGGCTAATAAAGTCTTACACAAATGAATGCGATATGGTTTTAGATAATACAATGGGTTCAGGTACAACAAACCTTGCTTGTTTAAAATTAAATCGTAAATCAATTGGAATAGAAAAGGAAAAACAATATTACGATGTTGCTGTACGGAGGCTTTCTTCGTATTGTTGCTAACGAATGGTATAAATTGTCGTTTTAATGCAATTTATACATTGTTGTACCCCGTTTTTTTTCTTTGCGTTCTAAAATAATTAATATTTAGTGTAGAAATAAATAAAAAGTATTATCTTTGCAATATGACAAAGGGTTTTAAATATAGAATTTATCCGAATAAGGAGCAAACGCAACAACTAAATCAAATGTTAGGCAATGCTCGTTTTGTCTACAACTGGGCATTGGATAAACGCATTAAGGAATACCAGTCAGAGAAGAAAAGCATTTCCGCTTTCTCCATAATGATGGATTTAACCCAGCTCAAAAAACAACCTGAATATGATTGGTTAAATTTGTCTGTTGCTCAAAGTTTACAACAATCCGTTGTAAATATGGATAAGGCGTTTACTCGTTTCTTCAAACAAAAAAAAGGTTTCCCTAAATTTAAGAGCAAACACATAGGAACTCATCACGTAGGATTCCCGCAAAATACAAAGGTTGATTTTGAAACCGGTAAAATATCATTGCCTAAATTAGGATGGATAAAAACAAAAATTAGCAGAACATTTGAAGGCAAGATAAAGACATCTACGATAGAAAAAACACCAACTGGAAAATTCTTTATTTCTATCACTGTTGAATTACCCAATGTTAAAGTAAAGCAAAAACCTATTTCAAAAGTAAATGCTGTTGGAATAGATACAGGAATTAAGACATTCGCAGTATTATCCGATGGTACGGAAATAGAAAACCCAAAACATTTAAAAAGCAACTTGCAAAGACTTAAAGTATTACAAAGGCGTGCAAGTAAAAAGCAAAAAGGAAGTGCGAACAGAAGAAAAGCGAATTTAAAAGTAGCATTATTACACGAAAAAATATCAAACCAGAGAATGGATTTTTTACACAAAACAACTACTGCGATAGCCAAACAGTACGATACGGTTGCGTGTGAAAACTTAAACATCTCAGGAATGATGAAAAACCACCATTTAGCACAATCAATAGCTGACTTAGGGCTTGGAAGGTTCTATACTCTTTTAGCATATAAAATGGCTGAAAATGGAGGGAATTATCTTGAAATAGGAAGATTCGCCCCAAGCTCGAAAATGTGCGAATGCGGGGCTATAAACAAAGATTTAAAGTTATCTGACAGGGAATGGGTATGCCCTGTTTGCGGGAGAATCAATAAAAGAGATTTTTTGGCGAGCAGAAACATCCTGAAATTTGCCCTGACAGAACAAAACAAACTCACGGCTGGTACAGTCGGACGAGCCTGTGGAGGTGTCGGCGTTAGTCGAACCAATGAAGCAGGAACTGTTTCTGAGCGCTCTTTGCGTACTTAAATGGGGTACAACGAATGGTTGTATGTGTTCGGTTTTGCCACGCACATACTATCATTCAAAGCACAAAGGCCAATTGGCAAAACTGACATATACAACGTGTTAGTAGCTGGCGGATATTTACCCACTGCCCCTGCTACGAAGCACTAAAAAATAAAAGCGAAGGGTGGGCAATTTAAAAACCTATAAAATGATTGGAGTTTATCACAACAGAGATTTAGACGGCTTCACAAGTGGAGCAATTATTAAACTAAAATACCCAGACGCAAAAATGATTGGGTATGATTACGGACAACCATTTGAACAGGAAATAACAGGCGAGCCAATTATTATGGCTGATGTTTCGTTACCAATGAAAACAATGGTAAAGATTGCACAGTTAAGTAATTGGCAACTTACTTGGATTGACCACCATATTTCAGCTATAAACGATTATAAAGAGTTCGTTGGTGAAGGCGAAACTTTTTGTAACGCTGTTTTAGAAAACGGGATTGCCGCATGTGAAGGAGCTTGGAAACATTTATTTCCTAATAAAGAAATGCCGTTAGCCGTTAAATTACTTGGGGAATATGATACTTGGCGAAATTCTGACAAACAAAGATGGGATAATGAAATATTACCCTTCCAATTTGGCATGAGGCTTTATTGTAATAGCGTTGATTCATTTCCTGTTGAAGTTTTTGAAAACGAAGAATTTGTTAAACAAATAATCCACGAGGGATTGACAGTTTTAAAATACCAATCACAAGTAAATGAATTGCAGTGCAAAAAAGCATCTTTTGAAACCGAATTTAATGGTTTACGTGCTATTTGTTTGAATGGTGGTGGATTTAATTCCGATGTTTTCAAAAGTGTTTACGATGAAAGCAAACACGATATTATGATGCCATTTCAATTTGATGGT
>JAAYVM010000035.1 GCA_012517145.1 Acholeplasmataceae bacterium | reverse complement strand
CAAATAACTTGGACTTGAAACGAATTTCTGATAAGTTTGGTCTCTGGCTTGGTGAGTATCCAGATTACAATGTCACGCCAGTGCCAAATTACAATTACTTTCCATCATGGGATAACATCCAAATTTTCCAGTTTACCTCAACTTATATCGCAGGTGGCCTAGATGGTAATATTGACCTCTCTGGCGTTACTGATAATGGCTATAAAAATGGGAATCCTAACAACCCAACCACCGAAACACCAGCAATTGATGCAGGTAAAGAAGCCGATAAAGTCAAAGGCAACGCTAAAGAAGTTGGTATGACAGTAAAAGTCAATTTTAGCTCTAGTATCTATGCTACTGGCGAAGTCATTCCTGACTGGGTCAAAGGGGCATCTTACCAAATCATAGAGAAATCAGGCGATAAAGTCTTGCTTGATGGTATCATGAGTTGGCTGAGTGTGTATGATGTTGAGACATTGAATGCGTCAACGGGTGGACCAACTGTAAATGCTGTCCAAACTCATATCGTGCAATATGGTGAAACGCTTAGTGGTATTGCCTTGAAGTATGGCATGACATGGCAAGAATTGGCTAGTATTAACGCTTTAAGCAATCCTAACATTATTTACCAAGGACAAACTTTAAACGTTGTAGGCGGTCAATCTGTGGCGACATCAGGCTATTGTGTGGTTGCGTACGGTGATACTTTGAGTAGTATCGCGGTACAATTTGGCACGACCGTTGAACGTCTTGTTTCAACTAATGGGATCAGTAATCCTAACTTGATTTATGCTGGCCAAGTTTTGAAATATTAAAATTAACCCCGCTTCGGCGGGTGTTTTTTTGTTTGATTTCATTTGACATTTTTCGTCAAAAAAGGTAAACTATTAACATATACCCGTTATTGTTAATACCAATTTAGAAAGAGGAATTTATGGGAATTTTAAAAAAACACCTAGTTGAAGATTGTGATCCACGATTACCAGGATATTTGTCACATAGCGTTAAAGAAGCTTATCGAGTATTACATGATTTGATCAATGCGAATCCTGTTTTAAAAAACAAAGAAATGAGATACGCTTACGGGCATATCAGAAAAGCTCTTGTTGATACTTCTATTAGGATTGTACTTGAAAACTCTGATATTCCTTGTAAAATCGAACGTAAAGCCGTATCGAGCATAAAAAACGGATATGAACATACAATGTTGGAGGTTAAAGGTGCAATAATTTCTCCTTCTGTAACTAGAAATAAAAGGGCTTTACCTAAAAAAGCCTTGCATAGAAGTACTAATAGTATAAAAAATGCTCAATTCGACTTATTTCATACTGTTGAAGACATAAATGAGAAATACGATGAAAATACTCCTCCTTATATGCTGTTAACTTATGGAGATAAAAATTATCAATTACAATATGTAGAGCTGGGACTTCCTGATATTTTAAGTGAAAGATGGATTGAAAAAGTAGATATAACTCAATCTTTAGTGTTAATAACAAATAAGAGCGATGAAACTACCATTCGGAAAGAACTTGATTTGTCATTAACAGCCCTGGCAGAAGAACTTCTTAGAGGTGCTCAAGATGGAACAGAAAATATTTAATCCGGAAAAATTAAAAATAGCCAGAGTAGCTAGAGGATTAAGCATTAAAGATTTGGCAGAACTTGCGGGTCTTTCACGACAAATGGTGTCTAATTATGAGTCAGGTAGAAATACTCCTAGCGGAGGAAGCCTTCTTTCTTTAATTAATGTGTTGGAATTTCCATATAATTTTTTCACAAGTGAATCAAAAAAAATATATAGAGGAGCTACTTTTTTTAGAAGCCAGTCTGCTTCTACT
>JAAYVM010000034.1 GCA_012517145.1 Acholeplasmataceae bacterium | reverse complement strand
CTAACATCTGATATAAAATTACCACTTAGAACTCTTGTTGTCAAGCTTTTTACAGAAAGATTATAAAAATAACTCGAAAATTTCGTTGCCGAATTTCATGCCAAGCTTGGTTAATTTTAGAGTATTTTCAGCCTGATCAAAACTAAGCATTTCTTTATTAATATATTTTTCAATTTCCTGACCAAACATAGCTATGATGTCGACGCCAAAACGTTCTTTGGCAACAGATAAATTAATTCCTTCAGTTTTACGCAGCCCCAGGAACATAAATTCTGCCAAGCTTATCCTTGCAGGCAGCTGCTCGATGGTTGGTGCTGCGTCTCTTATATAACTTTCAATATCTTCCGCATTGGTCATTCTTCGTTTGCCGTCATACGAACAGGCTGCACTGCCAAATCCATAGTAGGGCAAGTAATGCCAATAAACAAGATTATGCAGTGATTCCTGACCGGAGCGTGCAAAATTAGATATTTCGTATCGATGTAGTCCCTGCTCTTCTAAATAGCGAATAGTATGGTCATACATCATTTCCGCTTCTTCTTCACTCGGCAGGGTTAAAGAACCATTTGCCAGTTTAGCTGCGAGCGGTGTCCCTTCTTCAACAGTCAGCCCATAAACCGACAGATGGCTGATAGCAGAATCTACAATGGTCGACAGGGTATCTTCAAATGTGGCCAACGTTTGCGATGGCAAGCCAAAGATAAGGTCAGCGCTAATCCGCTCAAAGCCAGCCTTGGAAGCCTGTTCAATGGCCTGCAAGGCTTCACTTGCCGTATGCAGACGGCCAATTATTTTCAATTCTTCGTCATTCAAACTTTGAACGCCGAAGCTGACCCTATCAATGCCCATTTCCCGATACTGGCAAAGTTTGCAAAATCTACCGTTCCCGGATTCATTTCCATGGTTACTTCTGCCGGTTCGCGCCACAACTTTGTTTCTTTGAGAGCATTGATTATTATTTTTAAATCATCAATAGGCAATAGGGAAGGAGTACCACCGCCAAAGTAGAGAGTGGCTCGTTCACTAACAGGCATTTCTGCTGCTCTGCGCCTGATTTCGTTCGCCAAAGCCAACGCATATTGGTGCATTAGCCCGTTCTTGCCTGCGAAAGAAGCAAAATCACAATATAAGCATTTTTGCATACAAAAGGGGATATGTATGTATATCCCCTGAGTTTGTTCCCATTGTTTTTTCATTTTGATCAATCCATTTTCAATATTGCCATAAAGGCTTCTTGCGGCAATTCAACGCTGCCAACCTGCTTCATACGCTTTTTGCCTTCTTTTTGTTTTTCCAGCAGTTTACGCTTACGCGAAATATCACCACCGTAGCATTTAGCCAAAACATCTTTACGCATAGCGCGTACTGTTTCGCGGGCAACTACTTTATTGCCGATGGCTGCCTGGACCGGAATTTCAAACATTTGGCGAGGAATCAAACCTCTTAATTTCTCAACAAGCTGACGACCCCTTCTTTGTGCACTTTCCCTATGCACAATTGCTGACAAGGCATCAACCGGTTCGCCATTAAGAAGGATATCTACTTTCACCAGACTGGAAGGGCGATAGCCATGAAGTTCATAATCAAGGGAAGCATATCCTCTGGTAGCCGATTTCAACCGGTCGAAATAATCATAAATAATCTCACTGAGCGGCAAAGAATAGTGGATCATAACGCGATTATCATCCACATAAGTCATGTTCTCATACTCGCCGCGTTTTTCCTGGGAGAGCTCCATAACCTGCCCAACATATTCCTTTGGGGCAATGATAGTTGCTCTTACATAAGGTTCCTCGACATGATCTATGACTGTTGGATCCGGGAAAAGTGCCGGATTGTCAATCATTTCAACATTGCCATCCGTAAGGAATACTTGATAAATAACGTTAGGTGCCGTGGTAATAAGAGTAAGTCCGTACTCTCTCTCCAGCCTTTCCTTGATGACATCCATATGCAGGAGTCCCAAGAAACCGCAGCGGAAACCGAAGCCAAGAGCAAGTGAAGTTTCCGGTTCAAAAACTAAGGAAGCATCGTTAAGCTGCAATTTTTCCAAAGCATCACGTAAATTATCATAATCAGAATTTTCAACAGGATATAAACCGCAGTAAACCATCGGCGTTGCTTTACGATAACCCGGCAAAGGTGCATTAGCAGGATTTTTGTTGTCAGTAACAGTATCACCTACACGTGCGTCCTTAACATTCTTAATTGCCGCAGCAAAAAAACCAACCTGTCCAACTTCCAGCACGTCAACGTTTACCAGATCAGGTTTGAAGACACCAACTTCTGTTACCTCAAAAACCTTACCGGTAGCCATCATTTTAATACTCATGCCCTTGCGGATTTCTCCATCGACAACACGAATATATAAAACAACGCCTTTGTAAGCATCGAATTTTGAATCAAAAACCAGCGCTTTCAGCGGTTTCGTTTTATCACCTTGCGGAGGCGGAACTTTTTTGACAATTTCTTCCAGTACTTCTTCTATACCAAAACCGGTTTTGGCACTGGTAAACACCGCTTCTGAAGCATCGATGCCAATAACTTCTTCAATTTCTTTCTTAACTTTTTCCGGATCGGCACTGGGAAGGTCAATTTTGTTAATGACAGGTATTATCTCCAAGTCATGCTCTAGCGCCAAATAAACATTGGCCAGCGTTTGTGCCTCAATTCCCTGGCTGGCATCTACAACAAGCAGCGCGCCCTCACAAGCAGCCAAGGCACGCGATACTTCATACGTAAAATCAACATGCCCAGGGGTATCAATTAAATTAAGCATATAAGTTTTCCCGTCTTTTGCGTCATAGGAAATACGTACAGCCTGTGCTTTGATCGTAATGCCTCTTTCACGTTCCAGGTCCAGCTGATCAAGCACCTGTTCTTCCATTTCACGTTTTGATAATGTTCCTGTGCTCTCAATAAGACGGTCTGCGAGAGTTGATTTACCATGGTCAATATGGGCAATGATTGAAAAATTTCTAATTAGTTCCTGCGACATTCTTTTACCTCAGTCTTTCTTAGTAGCTAAATATATAAATATTTGATATTATATTCGTAACTATGATTATAACATTCTGTAAGCTTTTCTAGCAAGATAACCGCCAGCTTCTTAAAAACAGCACATATTGATACTTTTTCAAATGAAGGCAAGGGCTAAAGAAGTGACGGGCCTGCTGCACGTCAGCGACCGACTGCCTGCAGGCGAATTGTCGCGTGTGGAAGCGGCCAGAGGAACTCTTTAATCCTTGTCTTATAAACTTTAAATACTTCTTTTTGAGAGTTTTCAAAATATGTACTTTATGTTTTGAGATAAAATAGTTTGTTATATAACATAAGTTACTTTTAACAAAGGTCTTGCCAAAAATCATCTATCGTGATAAAATTCATTGGTAAAGTAATTTTTAGGAGGTGAATTCATTGCCAAATATTAAATCTTCTATTCGTAGCGTAAAAACCGATGCAGAACGTCGTGCAAAAAACGCACCTATTAAAGCGGCTCTCCGCAATGCTTCTCGCAAAGTGGTTGCTGTTGCTGAAACTGGTACTAAAGAAGTAGCACAGACAACTTTCGTTAATGCAACCGGTTTACTTGATAAAGCTGCCCGTAAAGGTATTATCCATAAAAACGCAGCAGCCCGCAAGAAATCCAGACTTGCTAAACGTGTAAATGCAATGGAATAGCAACAATATAAACCTGCTCATTGGAGCGGGTTTTTTTGTGTCTTTAAACTGTCCCTTTAAATTTTTATAAAACTGGATGTTTTTTACCTAGCAGTTTTGCGTTAGACTTGGTTTAATCTAAAAAAATCGAGGTACGCAAACAATGATTGATGGTAAAAATCTAAGAAAACTAACTTTGGCTTCCATGTTCGCCGCTATGGCATTCGTCTGCTTTGCCTATTTGCGCATAGAAATACCAATGGGCGGCGGTATGACGGGCAAAATTTATATCGGGCATGCTTTCATAATTCTTTCCGCATTGCTTTTAGGCGGTAAATATGGTGCTCTGACTGGTGCAGTCGGCTTGACTCTGGCTGATATTCTGGCCGGCTATATGACTTCAGCACCGCCTACATTCCTCTCAAAACTGCTAATCGGCTTATCTGCCAGTTTCTTTGCTCACAACATCATGCATCTCAATGAACTTACAGATCAAAAGAAAATCTATACAGCTACTCTCATTGCTTCCATTGGCAGTTGTCTGGTAAATGTGGTTACTGAGCCTCTTATCCGCTATGCTTTTAAGGTATATATCTTAGGCTATGCACCGCAGGTTGCTGAAATTTCTTCCATAAACTGTGCCATCTCCATGGCAACAAGCGCTATCCCTTCTGTCGTTATAGCGGTTTTACTTTATAATGTAGTTCGTAATAACCTTAAACCCCAAGAAATATTTTAATTTTAAAATAACAAAAAACCTGCTCATTTGAGCAGGTTTTTTTATGTCTTATTCAGTACTTGCACTTTCTCTTGCTATGATTCGGTCAAGTATTTCCGCTGCTTTAAAAATTACAAGGTTACACTTAATCTCATCATTCCTGTATTTTTCTTTAAGGCACTTGCAATCGATGCAACCCATTTCATTTTTAAAGGTTTCAATAAATTCTGTTTCCAACTCTTTGATGCGATTGCTTTCATGGGAACGTTGTTTTACATAGAGATGGCTTAAAACCATAATTCCGCCGGTAATTGCACCGCAAATACTTTCCACACCCATACCGCCGCCAAAACCGGCAGCCAGTTTTAAAGCCTCTGGCGTAAGTTTCAAATCG
>JAAYVM010000033.1 GCA_012517145.1 Acholeplasmataceae bacterium | reverse complement strand
TTCTCAACCCCCGCAACAATACTTACTCCTCCTATATAGTACGATGGATTGATGCCATTGTCAAGTTCTTTAACAATATATAGTGTTTTTATTATAAATTGTAGACAATTTACACTATATTTAGTTTTTTCTCTAAATTTGCTCTCGTTTCTCCATAGTGTTAACTAGTTTACGTATTTCGTACTTAATCACATCACTGGCGGGCGTACTGATCGGAATATCCTCCGTTTCAAAATAACGTAATTTTTTCTTAAGCATTTTGTCATTTTCTTCTTTGTAAATATAAATATCTGCCGAAACAATGACTTGCTGCAAAACATCTCCCTCGTCATGCCAATAGAAACCCCAGGAATGTACAAGTCGTTCTTCCATCCTGTTTACGCTCAGAATAACAACTACTTTTGCTGGTATTTGCGCGGCGATTTTTTGTAATGTTTGCTTATCCAGCTTAGAAGTCGACAAGCCGCTTTCCTTTATAACCTTCAAGGCTGTGTCAGTCGGTTCAGAACTTTTAATAATTTCATAATAAGGAACGTGGTAAGCCTGCCGTACTTGCTCACGCCAAGATAAAAAATCTTCTTGTGTAACATTCTGGGAATAATCAATCAAAACAAACGCAACCGGCTTATACTCGAAAGCTGCTTCAGTACTTGTGCATATGGAAAAGACAGAAACGAAAGCTAAAAATAAACCTAGCAAATATTTTTTTATCACTTTTATTCCCTCCTTTTGTAAAAAATATCCTGAACTATACCATTTTCCAAAGATAAATTGAGAAAAGAAGCCAAAGTCTGTCCTATATCAGAAAATGTTTTCATAGGTGGTATTACTTGAGGTCTCACCTGTTTGCCAAAAAATAAGGCCGGAATCTTCTCGCGAGTGTGGTCACTGCCGCTCCAGGTCGGATCACAACCATGATCTGCCGTTATAAGAACAACATCCGAAGGCTGCATATATTGAAAAAGCTCCGGAAGTCTCTTATCAATATATTCTAGACCAGCTGCATAGCCTTGAACATCCCTCCTATGTCCATATGATGAATCGAAATCGACAAAATTCGTAAATACAAGACTATTATCCTTTGCTTCACGCACAGCTTTAAGAGTTACATCGAACAATGCCTCCAGACCGGTAGCCGGATAGTGTTTGCTGATGCCACGATGTGCAAAAATATCGGCAATTTTACCTATAGCATGAACGTAACCGCCACTTCCACATAGCTTGTCGAGCAATGTTTCCTCAGGCGCAGGTACTGCGTAGTCATGACGATTGCCGGTACGTGTGTAATTTTCTGGAGCATCACCAATGAAAGGACGTGCTATGACACGAGCTATATGGTAGGGCTGAACTAATTTAAAAGCAACCTCACATAACGCATATAATCTTTCCAATCCAAAAACTTCTTCATGAGCAGCAATCTGTAGAACACTATCAGCCGAAGTATAAACAATTGGCTTACCTGTTTTGCAATGTTCTACACCCAATTCTTTAATAACTTCTGTACCTGAAGCATGTTTGTTACCAAGTATACCGGGAATTCCTCCCTCTTCAATCAGTTTTGTTAATAAATCAACAGGGAAACTATTTTCTTTGGCGGAAAAATAGCCCCAATCAAACCTGACAGGTACACCCATCATTTCCCAATGCCCGCTCAAAGTATCTTTACCCTTACTTATCGGTGAAGCACAACCACAAGCTCCAGACAAATTTTTAACGTTTTCACTTAAGGGAAAACTTAATTTTTTGCCTCTGCTGGCCTCGGCAGCATGTCCGAGACCCAACATATCCATATTCGGCAAGAACAAATTATTGGATCGGCCTCTTTCATCTTTTCTGTTCTTACCGCACCACTCGTTAATGTGACCCAAGGTATCAGCACCTGAGTCCCCAAACCTCACGGCATCTTCAGTACAACCAATGCCGAAAGAATCTAATAATAAAATAATTACTCTACTCATTTTTCATTTTCCTTCTTTAGTCATGTTTAATAAAGCTCTTTTTACAACACTTATAAAACGTTCAGAAGCCAGTTGGTATATATCAGAAGATGCAACATGCTCACTTTGCGTTCTTTTTGCAACAACTCCACAGATTGAGGCAGCAGCTAAACCCATACTTTGTGCCACGACGAAAAGAGTTGCTGTTTCCATTTCGTAATTACAAGCTCCTAAAGCTTGCCATTCTTTTAAAGAACCTTGCAGGGCTCGCGGCACATAGCCGGTAAAACTGTCATAACGTTCCTGTCCTGGCCAAAAAGTATCCGAAGAAACAGAAATACCAACATGATAAGGTACGTCGACCTCCCTGGCGGCTGCGACAAGGGCATTGGTAAGTTCCAAAGATGCAACTGCCGGGAATTCAATCGGCGCATAATGCCTGGAGGCACCGTCAAGACGCACAGCTGCATTATTAATAATGACTTCTCCTAATTTAATGTTTTCCTGAATAGAGCCGGTTGTACCAACTCGTATAAATTTTTTAATTCCTATTCTGGCGAATTCTTCCATGCCGATACTTACCGAAGGCCCACCCATACCAGTAGAACATACAAGAATTGCTTTGCCGTTAATATGTGTCAACCAACTTGTATATTCTCTGTGGCTGGCAATAAATTTGGCTTCTCCAAATGCTTTAGCAAGCACTTCTACCCTGCCGGGATCGCCCGGTAAAATAGCATACTCCGCCTTCTCAATAATTGCTGCTGAAAGACCTGTATGATACAGAACTTCATTGATATCTGCTAAATTTCCCATAATATCACCTTCTTCAAAAACTATTGTTCTTGTAATATTCGCTGTTAATATAGCAGCACCTTCCGATAAAAATTGAAAAAGAAAAATACCCGCAACATTATGCTACGGGTATTGATAATCAATCTTCAGCTATTTCGCTTATAATAACTTCGTCAATTTCATCGCTTTCCTTCAAAGTCACGTCTATTATTTCTTTATGCGCAGTTGGTACATTCTTACCTACAAAGTCAGCTCTTATAGGAAGTTCCTTATGCCCACGATCTATTAAAACTGCAAGTTCTATAGCTTTAGGACGTCCCATATCAATTAAAGCATCCAAAGCGGCCCTGATAGTACGACCTGTATAAAGAACGTCATCGACAAGAATAATTACCTTACCACTTATATTAAAATCCAGTTCTGTACCATGTACTATTGGATTGTACGCCAAGGTTGATAAGTCGTCACGGTAAAGAGTAATATCAAGAAAGCCTACCGGCACATTAACATTTTCAATGTTTTCGATTTCTTTTGCAATACGCTGTGCCAAAGGTACGCCACGAGTGCGAATACCAACCAGAATGACATTTCCGACACCCTTGTTCTTTTCGATAATTTCATGAGCAATACGCACGATTGCACGACGCATTGCCTCAGCGTCCATTATAACATTTTTCTTTACAAGTCTGCTCATAGCCGATACCTCCAATATTTAACTTTAAAATTGACCATTCCTTAATCGTGTAATAATTTTATTCATGTCTTCCGGAATTGGCGCTGTGAAAAACATTTCTTCGCCTGTACGAGGATGTTTAAAAGTTAATTCATAAGAATGCAAGGCTTGTCCATTAATGGCAAAAGGAGTTTTCTGCGGCGAATATTTAGGATCACCAACGACCGGATACCCAAGATATTCCATATGTACACGAATCTGATGCGTACGACCTGTCAGCAAGCGGCATTGTAAAAGCGAAAAACGGCCAAAGCGTTCCAAAACTTCATATTCAGTAATAGCTTCTCTACCATTCTTACTGACTACTGACATTTTTTTCCTATCTTTACTGTCACGTCCAATTAATGTTTCAATGCGGCCGCTATCCTGTTTCACATTACCACGCACCACTACAAGATAAGTCCTTTTGGCACTTTTTGTCTGTATCTGCTCAGACAAAGAAACATGAGCATTATCATTCTTTGCAACTATCATAACACCAGAAGTGTCCTTATCCAAGCGATGAACGATACCCGGACGGATTACTCCATTAATTCCAGAAAGATTTTTGCAGTGGTAAAGGAGCGCATTAACAAGAGTCCCTGTATAATTACCTGCAGCTGGATGCACTACCATGCCACGAGCCTTATTGACTACAATTACATCCTGGTCTTCGTATAAAATATCGATTGGAATATTTTCCGCAACAACTTCTAAAGGTACTGCCTCCTGATAACGAATAACAAAGAGTTCCCCATCTTTAACCTTATGATTAGCCTTAACAACCTTGGAACCAGCCGTTATAAGTTCCGCTTCCATCATTTTTTGTACGTTGGCACGCGACAAATTAAGCTTCTCTGCAAGAAATACGTCTGCACGCTTACCAACATCTTCGGTAGTTGCCTTTTCTGTTTCTGCTAGTTCATTTTCTTCAATTCCGTCTTTATTGTACTCCATAAAATCAACCCTACTCCTAAACATATAGCTATATCGGCCACATTAAAAATCGGCCAGATGCGCAAATCAAAAAAATCTATTACTAATCCTATTCTTATACGGTCAATCAGATTTCCAAGCGCACCGCCGGCAAAAAGTGCAATGCCAAGCTGTACCAACCTTGATTCAGACATAATAGCACGTCTGTAATAAAATAAAACGACCAATACAGAAAAAGCAGTAAAGACAAAAAACCAGCGATTATTTTCCAAAATGCCGAAAGCTGCACCTGGATTTAAAATATAAGTTAAATGAAAAATTCCATCGACAATTGGAATTCCCATTCCTTCAATCATATTACTGGTTACCAAATATTTTGTAAATTGATCTACAACTACGACAAACGCAGCAATTATTAGTAATAGCATCTGTTCACCCTACCACTTGAAATTAATAATTAATTATAACAGAAAAAGGTCCTGCCAACAACTCTGCTGGGACTTTAAGACACAAGCAAGATGTAAAAAGAGCGCTATCACTTAGTGGGGATAACGCTCTAACAACAACATAATTATAAATTAATACAAAATTTTATTGGCAATAACCAATCTTTGAATTTGGTTGGTTCCTTCATAAATCTGCATAATTTTAGCATCACGCATCATTTTTTCAACAGGATATTCACGAGAATAACCGTAGCCACCCATAATCTGGACAGCATCTGTGGTGACCTGCATAGCTACATCAGCAGCATAGCATTTTGCCATAGCAGCTTCCTTAGTAAAGTTCATGCCTTGGTCACGCATCCAGCATACTTTTTGCACCATCAAACGTGCAGTTTCAACTTTAATTGCCATATCAGCAACCATTGCCTGTATCATTTGGAAAGAAGCTATTGGCTGTCCAAATTGCTTTCTTTCTTTAGCATATTTTACTGCTACATCAAGTGCAGCCTGTGCAAGTCCTACGGAAACAGCACCAACAAATGGACGGGCAGAATCCAAAGTAGTCATTGCAATACGGAAGCCTTCGCCTTCACGGCCAACTCGATTTTTGACAGGGATAACAACATCCTGCAGAATCAATTCGCAAGTATTCGATGGGCGAATACCCATCTTGTCCTCTTTTTTACCAACCTTAAAACCTGGGGTGCCTTTAGGCACAATAAAGGCTGTCAAACCACGAATACCACCGCTTTTTCTTGTATTAGCAAAAACCAGGAAAGTATCAGCAATACCTGCGTTGGTAATAAAAGCTTTAGTACCATTAAGGATGTAATTATCCCCATCTTTAACAGCTGTAGTAGCTACACCACCAGCATCGGAACCCGCATTAGGTTCAGTTAAAGCAAACGCAGCCAAACCGCCTTCATTTAAAAGATTGCAGTGTTCAACTTTTTGTTCTTCAGTACCACTTAACAAAATAGGATAAGACGCCAAAGAATTTGCCGCCATAGAAGTTGCAATACCGGCACAACCCTTGCCCAACTCTTCATAAATCATAGCAACTGTTACGCTGTCCAAGCCAGGTCCACCGTATTCTTCAGGAACGATAAGATTCAAAAGTCCCATATCGGCGGCCTTCTCCATCAAACCAGGCATAGCCTCATTATTTCTGTCCATCTCGCCAGCAAATGGAGTTATTTCCTTGTTTACAAACTCGCGTACCATTTCCTGTAATTCCAATTGGTCTTCATTTAAAGCAAAATCCATTTTGTCCTCCTACTTCTAGGCCGAAGCCATGTATTTATGTCTTTTTTTATTTTTCACATAACAATGGTTAATTTTACCATTTTCTGGGGATTTCGTCAAAAAAACCGTCAACCGACATAGTAGTCAGTGCTGTGGCTAAAAGAAAATTGTTTTCATCTTTTATTTCTGACGCTATTACCATCGTCCTGCGGCCATGATGTTTAATAACACTATTGACTTCTACCATTTTGCAAACAGAAATACCTTTTGTCAAATTCATACTAAAACTCAATGTTCCAGCCATAACGCCTACACTTGCACCAGTTACTCTCGCGGCAACGTCAGTAAGTGCCGTAAGGACACCGCTTTGTACAAAACCTTGCTTACTAAGGTGCCGTAAAGCGTCTATTTTCAGACTAGCCTTTGCTCCCCCACAACGAACTTCATTAATTTTTATATGAGAGAAAACAGGCACAAAGATTGCCTTGTCATAGATATCCATGACAAGGGCAGCCGCCTCCTTTGGATTCAACTTAATGACACCTTCTCTACATTGTATAAATAACCAAATATTTTCTGCCAAACTGTAAAGCTTCAGCTCTGCTGTCAAATGCTATATCAATAACATTTCCCCTGATGGAACCGCCAATATCTGCTGCAACGGCTTTTCCGTAGCCAGGAATATAAATTTCGGTACCAAGAGGTATTGTATCGGGATCAACAGCAACAATTCCTTTTCGCACAGCAACTCCTGTAGCAGTTGTTCCACCGCAGCCCGGATCCTGAGAAGAATATGCAGTAGCATCTACAAGGAAATGATGCTGAAACTTTGAAAAATTAAGCTTACTTTCCTTCGCAAGCGCTTCTTCTAATTCCTTGGTAACAATTCCATCCTGATGTTTGTTAATTTTTCGTTGAAAATTTTTAACAGCCTGTTCAGTCAGCGAACCGAAATCATTATCGATAGTGCCATCATAAAGCTTCATCTCCCATAACATTGACTGGACCTGACCGACTATCTCTTCATTCATGCCGCGTTTAGCAATAATTTCTGAGGAAGAAAAAGTAACGTTAGGGCAAAGAAACATTATTAGAAAACAAAGCAAAAACATGTTGAAAGGTTTTTTCATTTCAGCCTCCCATACCAAGTTTTTTAACGCATTACACCAATTTTACCAATACTCTGTACATTTTAGCATATTTGTGTTTAGGCCTCAATGTTTTTCAAAAAAAACAGGCGGCTGCGCCGCCTGTCTATTAGTACCAGCATTAATCAATAATATTCAATTTGTAATCATGATACAGTGCTCTGAGTTCTGCCATCTTCGCAGCCATTTCCAATTGTAAGTCAGATGCTTTGGCAAAATCCTCTTCACGAACTGCCTTGCGAATTTTCGTAGCCAGGCTAAATCCATCTGCACTATCTTTAAATAAGCAGTGTCTGAGTTCATCAATCTTGTTCCAGAGTTCATCATCCCAAGCCGATTCACCTGTTTCGTGCATGCAGTACATTTCCATGACTTCAGCAAGGTTATCAGGCAAAATCCGGTTCACAAGTTCTGTTTTCCAACGAATTAAAGCACCTTGTACAAAAGAATCTACAAACACCGGTTTGATAATATTGTCCTTTGTAAGAACTGCCGTCTTTTCCGGATGTTCTTTAAAGGCACACATATTTTCCCAAACAGTTGCAGGCGGTTTTCCAAACAATTTATTACGTTGTTCTTCCGAGAAATCCTCAAAAACATCTTCTTCTGTGCGATACTCTCTATCTTTTTCAAGATAGAAACCTTCGGTACCGTGTTTCTTGGAAAGCTCAGCACACAACTCATCAAGGTTCTTACCAGATTCCAATGCTGCCTTTATACCATCAATAATTGATAGATAAAATACAGCTAAAGCTAAGTAAGTGTTTGTATATGGATTTGGTGAACGCATTTCAAAACGAGTCGCCATTGGGTTATCGATATCACGAACCAAGCCAGCCAGAATCGTTCTGTTGCGTGATGGAACATCAGGAGTATGTCCCAATGAAGTAACTATACAAACAGGTGCTTCAAATCCTGGTTTTAAACGATTAAGTGAATCATTTGTCGAAGAAACAAAAGGATTTATAACTTCATAGTTTTTCAGCAAACCCATGATTGCGCCATAGCCAATAGCAGAGAGGAATTCTTTTTTCAGGTCAGTTGGTGACATAAGATTGACAACTTTGCCATTATTTAATTTTGCTGCAAGGCCAATATGAGTATGTTCACCGCTGCCGGCAACTCCCGGTATAGGCTTAGCCTGGAAAGAAACTTCCAAACCATTCATACGGAAAATTTCTTTTACAACTATACGTGCCAAAAGCTCATTATCGGCTGTTTGCAAACCCATGCTGTATTTCCAATCAATTTCGAGTTGCTCCATAACATGAGTCATATGGCCGGCTTCATCCATTTGACCTCTTACTCCGCCAACCTCTTTATGTCCCATTTCTGGTCCCAAGCCATAGAGTTCAAGTGCTTCCACAGCTTGTTCCATAGCTGTACGCACGTTGCCGCGGGTTCTTTGCCAATATTGCTCCTGCATCATTTGCGAAGAAGAAAGAGCTTCAATAGGAGCATCCTCACGTGGAGATTTAACCCAGAATTCCAATTCTGTCGCACAAGTAAAAATAATATAATTTATTTCGCTGGCATCGATATGCTCCAAACCATAAATTTTAGGGTGTTTTTTGCATAAAGCAAGCAATTCACCACGAACGTGGTCCAAGCTGTTCTTCAAAATAGAACGAGAATCTACAAAGACATCATTATGGATCAGGAAACTTGGAATACGTAGTGTACCAACCATCTTTCCTGTTTCCGCATCAAAATGCTCACAATTATAGTCAACAAACCAATTAACATCTTTGTCAGTAAGCATATCAACACGAGCATTGTTAAGAGTAGCGATACCAGGCATAACAACGGAAGAACCATCTGTTTGTGGTCCATGTTCATTTAAGAAAATATCCATATCTTCAATAAACAACGAAATAGGGATTTTCTCATCAGTATCGTTGCCGGCAAAATCAATGCCAACAAATGAAACAAACTTTATTTCTGGATGAAGTTCCAACAAAGAAATTAAATCCTCTTTGTTGTGTTGTGCAGGCGGAATCACGTAAAGCAAATCTGATTTTTTCATTTAATTTCCTCCTCAATTAAATATGAATCTTATGGGATTATAAAAAACGAAAGGAACCTTTCCATCATATGCATAGGCGCAACAAAAGAAAGGTCCCCTTTGACCTAGCATAATTATACACAAAAGCAACACAGTTGTCCAGCCTCTTTGCATTAAATCGTCAACCATGTATCTTTTTAAGTTAGAAAGGAACATAACTGGTGTGAAAAGAAACTTCGTTTATTCTTCACGACATACACATAAATAGTAACGTTTAAACATACTAGTCTTTTACTATGAAGGATATCTTCGAATTAATACGATACATCACTATTTTATTGTCTTTGACAACAGCTTTCATGTTTTCAATATTAATCTGGTTAATACCACCAACTGTCTTAGCTGCTTCATTGATAGCATTTTGTGCCGCATCTTCCCAACTTACCTGCGATTCAGCAAGAATTTCTATTACCTTAACAACAGCCATATTCACCATCCTCTCTAATACTTCCAAAAAATATTTTACTGACAGCTTCTATTCATCACCTGCTTTGCATTAGCCTGATCTTAATAACCAAGTCGCTTTTGCTGTATCTTAATTGTAAGTAGAGGATCAGTAAAAAGCAAGTGTATTATCTGAAAATTATGATTTATTTTTTTTTGTTAGTATAACACTCTAATCTTTTCAGGCTACAAAAATAACACTAAAAAACCGCATTCGAATAAATTCGAATGCGGTTTTGCTTTAAGTGGTAGCCCCAAGGGGAATTGAACCCCTGACTCCGCCTTGAGAGGGCAGCGTCTTAACCACTTGACCATGGGGCCGTTTGGCTCCGGGACTAGGGCTCGAACCCAGACAAGATGATCCAGAATCACCTGTGCTACCATTACACCATCCCGGAAAGTACAGGACTTATTATACATAATTCTATCAAGAAAAACAAGCCCCTATAATGAATTAATAAAAATGATTGCATCTTTCATGCGTTTAATAGTCTTTTCCTTGCCCAAGAGCAACATAACATCAAAAAGTCCAGGACTTACAGTACGACCTGTCAAAGCAAGCCTGGTAGGATGGATTATCTTACCCAAAGCCACACCATTTTTTTCAGCTATATCATTGTAAACCTGTTCTGTGCTATCTAGCGTGAACTCCTCTAAAGCTTCCAGACCAGTTAAACATTCAGTCAGTATCTCAACTGCCTCTGGTTTAAAATGTTTAGCAATGCCCTTTTCATCGTATTCAGTCAAATCTCTGAAGAAATACGTACTGGCATCAACTACCTCTTGCAGCGTTTTCACGCGAACCCTTACTACATCAATTAGTTTTTCAAAATATGCCGCATTTGTCTCAAGCCAATTTTCATCAATCAAGCCAGCTCTGATAAAGAAAGGTGTAACTTCAGGCATAATATCCTGCAATGGCAGTGTAGACAAATATTGCCCATTCAGCCATGTAAGTTTTTTGGTATCATAGACTGCCGCCTTTTTAGACATTTTTTCAAATTTAAACTGCCGGCAGGTATCTTCCAGTGAAAAAATCTCTTGTTCATTGCCTGGTGCCCAACCCAACAGAGTTAAATAATTTATAATCGCCTGCGGTAAATAACCTTGCTCTCTGAACTCCTCAACAGAAGTCGCGCCATGACGTTTGCTCAGTTTACTACGATCAGGAGCAAGAATCATCGGCATATGTCCGAAATTAGGTGTTTCAAAACCACATGCCTCATAAATCAGAATTTGTTTCGGAGTATTTGAAAGATGTTCTTCCGCACGCAAAACGTGGCTGATTTTCATCATGTGGTCATCTATAACAACAGCAAAGTTATATGTAGGCATCCCATTGCTTTTCATTATGACAAAATCATCAAGCTGGGCAAGATCAAAACTAACATCACCATGAATCATATCACGCACAATGACTTCGCCTTCTTTGGGAATCTTAATTCGCACAGAATAGCTTTCGCCGGCTGCAATACGTTCTTTGACCTCCTCTGGCAATAACTCACGGCAGGTACGAGCATAGCGGAATGGTTGCTTCGCTTTTCTCTGTTTCTCCCTTTCAGCTTCCAATTCTTCAGGAGTACAGAAACAACAATAAGCTTTCCCCTCAGCCAAAAGCCTCTCAGCTTCACGCTTATACAGTTCCTTACGTTCTGATTGAAAATAAGGACCGTAATTTCCTCCCACTTCAGGGCCCTCGTCCCAATTTATGCCCAGCCATTTCAAACTGGTAAGAATCTGGCTGACTGAGTCCTCTTTTAACCTCTCGGTATCAGTATCCTCTATCCTCAGAATCAATTTCCCGCCATTACTTTTAGCGTACAACCAATTAAACAAAGCCGTCCTGGCTCCACCAATATGCAAATAGCCTGTGGGGCTCGGGGCAAACCTGACACGAACTTCTTCCATGCTTTTCCCTCGCTTTGATTGAATAATTCCGTTTAATTATAGCACTTTTGTTTAAAAACAGTTATTGCTTCATTCATTCGCCAAATGCATCACAGCAGCAGCCAAAACTTCTATACCTACAGCAATATTTTGGGGGCTTGCATATTCATCCGGATTATGGCTTATACCATCCTTGCAAGGAATAAAGACCATACTGGTCGGTACAAGCTTTGCCATATGCATGGCATCATGACCTGCGCCACTGTTCATGACACGGTATGATATTTCTTTTTCCTGGCAAATTTCTTCAAATATATTGGCCAGATCTTCTGATAATGGAACCGGCTCGTCAGACGTCAACATATCAACCGTTATTCTAACACTGTCTTCCTCAGCAACGAAGCTGACAGCCTCATTGATGCTTTCCATCGCGTTCTGGATACTTTCACTGTCTACTCCGCGCAAATCAACCCACAAAGTAACTTTGCCAGGAATGACATTGATAGAGCCAGGTTCTGTTTCGACAACACCAACAGTTGCGACCGTGCCATTCTCAGACTCTTCACTAGCAGCTTCCTGAACTGCTAGAATCAGTTTAGCGCCGGCTACAAGGGCATCTCGTCTAAAGTCCATAGGAGTTGCTCCGGAATGATCGGCAATACCTTCCACAATAATTTTAAAGCGTGTAGGCGCCGCAATGTTTTTCACTATGCCAATCTGTTCACCAGTTTCATCCAGAACTTTGCCCTGTTCTATGTGTAATTCAAGAAAACATTTAAAGCAGCCTTCTTGCTTGACAGCTTTTGCATAATCCTCTGGATTATAGCCATTTTCTTTCAAGCACTCCTCAAAAGACGCTTCATTTTTTTTGGCAGCTGACGAAAACTTTTCGGGAGAACCTACGCCAGCCATAATTTTGCTGCCAATAGTCGCAAAACCAAATCTGGTAGATTCCTCCGCCCTGAAAATTATGACCTCAACCGGACGCTCAAGTTCTTCGTTCTGGAGCATATATAAAACTTCAAGAGCACCAACAACGCCTAAAACACCATCGTAAGCTCCGCCTTGCGCAACCGTATCAAGGTGAGAACCCATGGCAACCGGTTCAAGCTGGCTGTTTTTACCTTCCCTGCGTAAAAAAGTATTGCCAATGGCATCTTGAGTAACAGTAAGTTTTAGATCAGCAATCTGCTCCAAAAGCCATTTCTGAGCAGCAAAATCTTCTTTGGAATAAGCCAGTCTTGTAATTCCCTTCTCTGATTTACCAAAACCTGCTATTCCTTCAATCAATCTATTTACTCTTTCTTGATTTACCTCTTTCATTTTTGCCACCTACCTTTTTTGTTTTTGTAGTAGCCTTTGCCTTAGCCCATCCCTTGCCTGGTTTTACAGTTTTCTTAACTTGTTTTGCGCTTTCGCTCCCAGGTTTTGAACTTTTCTTGCCGTCTTTAGCCACAGCGGCCGTTTTATTTGTTTTTACAGAAACGGCAGCCTTCCGCGACACTCTTCGAGCAACAGTTTCACCTGCCAAATTCTGTCTTTCCATTTGCACATTCAGTTTTTCTTCAATTTGTTTCAGCCAGCGTATTTCATCAGCAGTGTATAAAGTTACCGCTACACCTTCCCTGCCAGCTCTGCCAGTTCGTCCTATGCGATGCACATACCAATCCACGTCATGAGGAATATCATAATTCACAACATGTGTAACGCCTTCAATATCCAAGCCACGAGCTGCCAAATCCGTTGCTACCAATATTTGGAGCTTTGCATCACGAAAAGCTTTCATAACCGTTTTTCTCTTAGCCTGCGACATTTCGCCATGCAGAACATCAACATTATACTGCTTGGTTGCCAGCCATTCTTCCAGCTCGATAGCCCGCTCTTTGCTAAAACAAAAAACAATCATCAAATATGGGTTGTAACGTTGTATTAGTGCTTCCAGCGCCTTCTGCTTATATTCTTCAGTTGTCTTAATACAAATCTGTTTGATTTTTTCTACAGTAGCCTGCTCAGGATTAATGTCGATCACAGCACAATTTCTGGTAATCTTTTTGCCCAGTTTTCTTACCTCTTCTGACAAGGTTGCCGAACAAAGGACTGTCTGTCTTTCCTTGCTGGTCATACCTATCAATTCGGCAGCTTCATCAATGAATCCTTGTTCCAGCATTTCATCTACTTCATCAAGAACCAGATAATTTACGCCGCCTAAGCTGGTATTGCCACGTCTGATATGATCAAGAAGGCGTCCAGGCGTACCAACCATAATATGCGTTACATTTTGCATTTTATGTTTTTGCTGCTCCAGATCGCGGCCGCCGCAAACCGCAAGGATCTTAATACCTGTTTCTCCTACCAGTTTTTTTGCTTCCAGTGAAATTTGCATAGCTAATTCTCTGGTCGGAGCAATTATTAATGCCTGCACGTATTTCTTTTCGGGGTTAATTTTTTCCATTAAAGGAACCAGAAATGCCAATGTCTTACCGGTTCCAGTCTGAGCTCTGGCTATAACGTCCTTACCGGCAAAAATTGCTGGTATTACCTGTTCCTGTAC
Organism: Acholeplasmataceae bacterium; assembly: GCA_012517145.1. Lineage (GTDB taxonomy): Bacteria > Bacillota > Negativicutes > Acidaminococcales > Acidaminococcaceae > RZYP01. The sequence goes on along the minus strand of JAAYVM010000033.1, from coordinate 1,588 downwards.
AGGCATTGGTTTAGTAATTCCTGCTTTTTTTAAAAGCTCAACTGTCCTGGCACATACTTTCAGACCAGCAAAACCATTTGTCATTACAATCCCTCTTTTCAATAAAAATGTGTTATACGCAAAAGAGCGCCCCAAGCCGGGCGCTCTTTTAAAAAAATTTAAGAATATACTGGTGCCGAGGACCGGAATCGAACCGGTACGGAGATCACTCTCCGAGGGATTTTAAGTCCCTTGCGTCTGCCAGTTCCGCCACCCCGGCATGAAGTGGAGGCGACACCCAGAATCGAACTGGGGATAAAGGTTTTGCAGACCTCTGCCTTACCGCTTGGCTATGTCGCCATAAAATGGAGCGGAAAACGAGATTCGAACTCGCGACCCCCGCCTTGGCAAGGCGGTGCTCTACCGCTGAGCTATTTCCGCATAACGATGGTGCCTCAGGACAGAATCGAACTGTCGACACACGGATTTTCAGTCCGTTGCTCTACCGACTGAGCTACCGAGGCATAATGGCGACCCGGATCGGACTCGAACCGACGACCTCCGCCGTGACAGGGCGGCATTCTAACCGACTAAACTACCGGGCCTCAATAATCGCGTAAGTGTATTATAGGTTATAACGGTAGAACTGTCAAGGTTTTATCACTATTTTTTATTTTTATATCTCGTGGTCTGTGTTAGTTACGAAATCCAAGGTCTCTGTAAGATGTTTTTCCAGCTTCCCTTCTAGTTCTTTCAGCGTATTGCAGTCAAAAACCCTTAAGGTTCTGAAGACACCTGCAACTTTGAGTTCAGCGAAAATTTCATCCCGCAAAACATTATACATTATGACCAATTGATCCTTGCGTTCGAAATCGCTATAGTCTAAAAAAATAAAAGAACCGTTGATATGCCTTATGACTTCGCATGGGCGTATATAAAGCTCAAAGCTACCAATTTTTTCCGGCAGATTATTGCCATACTCCCAGGTCGGGATTCCCTTTTCTTCAACGATATAGACTAATTTTCTATGCTCAGGTGATGCCATTTCAGCCAAAACACCTTCAATATTCAACCTGACTTCACGCTCAAATATATCGCGTTGTTTATATATGAAACGAATATCTCTGTATTCATTCAGTCCCATAGTCCTGCATAAAATGTAATCAAAGGTTTCAGAAGTATAAATTATGTCAAGTCGTGCTTTCAGTGCTTCATTAACATAACTGCAAATAAAAAGCACCTGTCCCTGCCTTTCAATCTTTATTTTTTTAGTGAATCCCTTGAATTCTTCAGGCAAATCATTAATAAATACCCAATCCTTAACTTGTACAGCAATTTCGTCAATTGACGGATAGCCCATAGAATCCCTCCCAAAAAACTACTATAAAAACATTCAGAAGCCTCAGTACATAATTCTTTCAGAAATGAATTATATCTCAATATCATCATTTTTTCCACTATCAGCTAGTTATCAAAAATTTAACAACCATACACGCACTGATTAAAAGGCAAAAATCTCTGTACTAAATTGCACGTCTGGATAAAATGAATACTCCTCTATTCTTTAAAGTACCAATTACGAAATCACCCATACCATCAGAAACTACCA
>JAAYVM010000032.1 GCA_012517145.1 Acholeplasmataceae bacterium | reverse complement strand
GATAATGTCGTCTTTTTTACCTTTGATGACTGGGGCGGTGACGCGCCTATTAACAATATTTTGTATGTCTTAAAAAAGCACGCTGTGCCGGCGACCTTTTTTATCAGAACCAATAAGGTGCAGAATCATCCCAACCTTTTACGTGCCATAGCGGCCAGCGGACATGAAATCGGTTCACATACGGACCAGCACCAGCTGATGGCTATGTATGATAAAAATACCAAGAAATACGTGCCGACACAAACACGCGAAGAATACATGCAGGATTTGAAGAACTGTTATGATAAATTGGTGAGCATAGTCGGTGATGTCCAAATTGACGGACATTATGCCTTGACAAGATATTTCCGTCCACCGGCATTAGCAGTTAGCAAGATGGGACTGGAATGTGTTTTCGCCAATGGCTATGAGTATATTGTATCCGGCTACAGCCCGGGTGATTATCAAGCCAACAGTCCTATGCAGGTCAGACATGCGATAGAGGAAGATCTTTATACAGATGATGGCAAAGTTAACAAGGGTGCAATTTTTGTCCTGCATATGGGTGATAAGAATGGCAAGCTGACGGCAGAGGCTCTTGATGTCTTGCTGACAAAAAACGAACAAAAAAGCGATGCTGACCCCAGCAAGTTTAAGGCCGGCAGACTGTCAGACTATTTACTTGCTGGCTATGATCAAGGCAACCCGAAAAAAAGTTTGAGGCTTGAAGCAGAGAGAAAAGCGCAACCAGGGCAACAAAATAGATAACCGTGGCAGGTATACTATGAAAAATATATTTGATAACAAAAAAATAAAAGACGTGTTGCTGGCTATTAAACCTGACCGCAGGCTGCTGTCCAAAGTGCCGGATGCGGAAGGCCTGCGCGTCAATAAAGAAAGGCGCGGCTTCGATCCGTCTAATAACAAGTATGACATCAAGACACTGATGGATCAGGAACACAGCGGTACTCGCTATCTGGTTGATTATGATGTTGCAGTCACATATTTCAGCAAGAATGGCCAGAAAGTCCAGTGTAAGGCTGTTGGCAAGGATATCTCATCGACAGGCATGCTGCTGGAACTGACGGCCGCAGATGCAGAGGCTCTCGTGCGCGTCTCATCAGTAGAGCTTTCTTTCGAGATCCATGAAGGTACGATGCCGGAAGGTTATGAAATGTCAGTGCGTCATATAGGCGCGGAATTCGTCAGACAGCAAGAGGGCGAAAGTGGCAAGATATTGTGCGGTGTTCATTTTAAGGAAACCTTGGCCCAATATGCCAGCAAGAAAAAGGGGCGTTTTATTTCCGCTGTTTCTTTTGCGCTGCTGTTACTGATTGCCGCCTTTATCATCCTGATGCGCAGTGAAAGCGTCATTTATTTTAAGTTCAACAAAAGCTTGTATCTTTACAGCATCATAGCAGCAGCTTTTTTGCTGACGCGTTATCTTTTCGGTACTCTTTACAAAACGGTGCCGATACGGGAGGATTTTACACCGGGTGTTTCGATTATCATTCCTTGTTTTAATGAGGAAGAATGGATCAATAGAACCATTCTGAGCTGTATCAACCAATCGTATCCGGCTGAAAAGCTGGAAGTTATCGTCATAGATGACGGCTCGACCGATCAATCCGTCGCGAAGATCAGGGAAACTATTGACTGCGTCGCTGGTATTGTCGGCGAAAGCGTGCGGAAGCGTTTGTTTTATCTGGTACAGGAGCAGAATGCCGGCAAAAGGGAAGCTTTGATACGGGGAGCATTGGCGGCTAGACATGAACTGGTTGTTTTTGTCGATTCTGACAGCTTCGTTGATCCGTTCGCAATCTATAATCTAGTGCAGCCTTTTCAGGATGCCAGCATGGGTGGTGTATCCGGCAGAACGGATGTTGCCAATACCTATACCAATGTTTTGACCAAGATGCAGGCTGTGCGTTATTATATTGCTTTTCGCGTCATGAAGGCGGCGGAAGGATATTTTGATGCGGTCACCTGTTTGTCAGGACCGCTCTCCTGCTACCGCAAAGAACTCGTATTACAGCATAAGGATGCCTGGCTGAACCAGAAATTCTTAGGCCAGAAAGCGACCTTTGGTGATGACCGCAGTTTGACGAACTTTATCTTGCGTGAGCATAGGACAGGCTACCAGGATACTGCTGTCTGCTCTACGATAGTTCCCAATACTTACGGCATGTTCCTCAAACAGCAGATGCGCTGGAAGCGGTCCTGGCTGCGAGAATCCCTGATTGCTGCGAAGTTTATGTGGAAAAAAGAACCATTTATGGCTCTGTCGTTCTATATGGGCCTGTTGGTACCGGTAGCAGCGCCTATTGTTGTACTGTACAATCTGGTTTACGTGCCGGCAGTCTACAGGGTTTTTCCGATGACGTTCCTGGTCGGCTTATTGATGATGGCGCTGATGATGAGTATGGCGCAATTGTTTTTGCGTAGGAGCTCGACCTGGATCTTTGGCATGTGGTTTTGCCTTTATTACGAAGCGGTCTTGTTGTGGCAGATGCCGATTGCCTGGTTTACTTTCTGGAAATCAGAATGGGGGACCAGGATGACACCGGCTGACAGTGCAGCACTAGAAAAGAAGAAAAGTGGGAAATGAAGCTTATGATCAGTGCAGACGAAGAATACACAGCAAAAAAGAATAGCAGAAAGCAAAGGCGTGTTATTCTGCAGTTGGCAATCCTGGCGGTCATTGCGGCTGTCTTTTATCTGGCTTTGTTTACTGTCGGGAAATACAAACCCTATGAACCTGCTGCCATCAATATGGCACAGGACAAGGGCTTCATAGCCTTGTCTTATTTTGGCGTTGACCGTGTTGGTCAGCAGCCGCTGATCAGTGAAGATCGTTTGGGGGAGCATTTGGCGGCATTGCATAAACAAGGTTATGTAACAATTACGCAAAAAGACATTAAAGATTTTTATGAAGCTGGCAAACCCCTGCCTGCCAGAGCATTATTCCTGATGTTTGAAGACGGGCGTCGTGATACGGCTATTTTTTCAACCGCGCAAATCGAGAAGTACAATTATAAGGCTACCATGACAACTTATCCGGAAAACTTTGCCAAGCGGGATACCAAATTTTTGAAACCGCGTGAACTGAAAAGTCTCGTTGATACGAGCTTCTGGGAACTGGGTACCAACGGTTACCGTCTTTCCTTTATTAATGTTTTTGACCGTTATGACAATTACCTCGGTGAATTGACACCGCTGGAATACGCGATGATTTCACCCTATTTGGGCCGTCGCTACAATCATTACCTGATGGATTATATCCGCGACGAGCATGGCGTGCCGAAGGAATCATACGAGAGGATGAAGGCGCGTATTGATTATGATTATCAGAAACTGCGCGATGATTATCGGGAAGGGGTTGGCACTGTACCGCAGCTGTACGTCCTGATGCATGCGAACACGGGCAGCTTTGGCAACAATGACCGTGTCAGCGCAGTCAATGAAAAATGGATTAAAGAGCTTTTCGGCATGAACTTCAATCGGGAAGGTTATGCGCTGAATGACCGCCAAAGCAGCATTTATGATTTGACAAGGATGCAGCCACAGGCCTATTGGTATCCAAATCATTTGTTGATGCGCATCAAATATGATATTAATGAAGATATTGTCTTTAATCGCGGCGATGAAAAACGTTACAGCCTTTGGAATGTCATGGAGGGTGCCGCTGAATTTCAGCCGGAGAAGATTATTTTGACTTCGCTGCCGGAAAAACGCGGCCTGATGTATCTCAAAAACAGCGAAGAATTTAAGAATCTTAATATTTCGGTACTCCTGACGGGCAACAAGCTGGGTTCACAAAGAATCTATCTGCGTGCCGACCAGAAGCTGAATAGATTTGTTTCTGTAAGTGTCATCAATAACGTACTATATGTCAGCGAAAACAGCGGCAGCGGTGTTCATGAGCTCTTGGCACTCAATCTTGACCTTTTCGACAGCAAGGAGCGGCTGTCAGTAGCCGAAGATAAGCAAAAAGCCGAAGTGCGTGAATTTGAAGCGTTTGCTAAATATGCTAATTCGCCTGAAATGGCCAAGCAGTATTTTGCGCAAAGCAGGGAAAAGGAATCTGAAACTGCGGCTACTATCGAGCAGGGCGAAAAAGAGTACATTCCTAACATTAGTGTGCACGAAAAAGGCAAACGTCTGGTTCATATCGAACTCAAGGACAACAATATCCAGGTCATTATAGATGGACGGGAGGCTTTCAGCGGGACAGTAAATGATCTTGCGGCCGGCAGTGTTGCCCTCGAAAGTGCCTGGGGCGGTTATGGCTGGAGCCAAAGAAACCTCGCCGATGATGTTTACGATGGAGTTTTTGAAAGCCTAGTCATTAAAGAAATACCGGCCGCAGGCCAGGAAAAAATATTGTACAGCGATAAGCTGAGCGGTTTTGAAGCTTTCAGGTATCAGCTGAAGAAAACCTGGAATTCGGTTATCAACTGGTTTATAGTACATCTGTAAAAAATGAGAGGTATAGCAGCGTGAATAAGTTGCTGAGAAATAGCGTTAAAATAATTCTGCTGTCATTGCTGTTATTTTTGCTTGCCGGCTGTTATAACGGCAAGCAGGCGAATGTTAAGGCAGCGAGTCAAACGAAGAACCAGCTTTCGGTTTGGACAGTTTACTGGGATGCGCAAGAGGGAACAGAGGAGTTTGGGCGTTTTGAAAAGCGCCTGGATGAAGTTTGTCTGTTCGGCGCCCATTTTGAAGAGGACGGCAAGCTCTTTTTGCCAGAGGAACTCACTTTTGATAAGCGGGCGGCGAAAAAGAAAAAACAGCTGGTCGAGTATCTCACGATCGTCAATGACCGGATACTTGCCGATGGCTGCAAGGAATACAAAAAAACAGAGTTTCTGCAAGATATGTTAAATGACCAAGAAAGGCGCAAGGAGCATATCGAGGAGATTATAGCTTTAGCTAAGTCAGAGCATTATGACGGTGTGGAGATTGATTATGAACGGATCTGGAGGGATTGTGAAATTAAGGACTCCTTTATCCCCTTCATCAAAGAACTCTATACAGCCGCAACTGCCAATGATTTAAAACTGCGGGTAGTCTTAGAGCCTGGTACGCCTTTTAACGACATCAAACTGCCTGTAGGGCCGAAATATGTGGTGATGCTGTACAATCTCTATGGTATGCACAGCGGCCCCGGACCGAAAGCAGACAGCGACTTCATCAAAAAAGTTCTCGGTAAAATGGCAAATATGCCTGAACCAAAAGCGGTGGCTTTTGCCACAGGTGGCTGCATATGGAACAGTGACGGCGAAAAGAGGTTTATTACGGAAAAAGAAGCTAAGCAGCTGCTTGAGCAATACAAGGCCGATGCCAAAAGAGATGGGGCGAGCAAAGCAGTCACGTTCAAGTATCGCGAAGGAACTACTGCGTACGAAGTCTGGTATGCTGATGCTGCCACTCTTGATTATTGGATCAGCTTAGCTGAAGATGCAGGTATCCGCGATATTGCCATCTGGCGTTTAGGCAGCAATCTCACGCTGCAAAAAATCAAGAGACTCAAATGAAAATCGCAAAAAAATGGTCCAAAGGGGACCGTGAAGTGACCCCAAAAAGTTAGACAAACATTTTTAATTAAGCAGCCGAGAGGGCTTGTTGCCTGTGAATAGCAGGTGATAAGCCCTTTAACTTTGCCTTGCTGCGGCGGTTATTGTAATAATCCATATATTCAATGAGCTCTTCCTTGAAATTCTCCATAGATGTAAACTCCTGCAAATACAGCAGCTCGCTCTTAAGCAGACCGAAGAAATTCTCTATTACTGCATTGTCCAAACAGTTGCCTTTGCGGCTCATACTCTGCCGAATCCCTTTCTTACTGAGCATCATCTGGTACTGCTTATTTTGATAATGCCAGCCCTGATCGGAATGGAGAATGAGATTTGTGTTGTCTGGTATTTTTGCGAAAGCTTTGTCCAGCATCGCTGTTACCATGGTGAGCACTGGCCTATCATGAATAGTGTAGCTGACAATATCTCTGCTGCACAAATCAATAATAGGTGACAAATATATTTTTTGTCCAAACAGGCTGAATTCCGTAACATCCGTCACCCATTTATGGTTTGGTTTTGCTGCTTCAAAACACCGTTTCAACAAATCAGGCGCAATTTTACCTACTTCGCCCTTGTAAGATTTGTATTTTTTCATTCGAACCCGGCAGATTAGGTCCAATTCCTTCATAAGCCTTTGCACGGTCTTATGGTTAATGCTAAAACCACTTTTGTGTAATTCTGTTGTAATGCGACGGTAACCATAACGACCTTTATTCGCGTGATATATGGTTATGATTTCCGCCTTTATATGTTCATATTTGTCCACTCTTGTCTGGCGTTTGATATGGTAGTAATAGGTCGCACGCGGCAACCCGGACACGTCTAAAAGCAGGGACAGCTC
>JAAYVM010000031.1 GCA_012517145.1 Acholeplasmataceae bacterium | reverse complement strand
TTCATCTCCTTTCAGTGGTGGCTTTACTCAAACGGCTTTCACTGTAACCTCGGATGAAACAGAAAAAACAAGAACAGAATTATTAAGTGATGAAATATTAGACGCTTGGTCTGAGGTTGATTTTTGTCAATTTCAATATATAGACAGGGTTATTATTAAGAGTGATGACGGGGCAAGGTGGCATGTTGGTATTGTAGCTCAGAGAGTAAAAGAAGCTTTCGAACGACATGGCTTGGACCCTTTTAAGTATGCTTTATTATGCTATGACGAGTGGGGTCATGAAGATGCTATAACATCGGTAGTGCCTGCCGTATATGATGAAAACGGTGTAGTTTTAGAAGAGGAAAAGCTTGTTATAGATAAGGCGGAGACCCTGCCAGGACAAAGGTATGGCATCAGATATGAACAGGCTCTTGTAATGGAGGCAACGCTGCAAAGGAGAAATTACTCTAAGCTAGAAGAGAGGGTAAGAAAACTTGAGGAAAAATGAATAAATAAAATACGTTCAAAAACATTTAGTTATCATCCGGCCCTGCTCTTTTCCTTTCATTTAAAAGTTGATTTAACTAGTAAGTTGTTGCAAAGTGTTGCCAAATATTTTGTATGAACTTTTATTGGTCACGGCGAGTTTTCGAGAGGGATGGATGATTAACTTTATTGTAATGAATGGCAATAGTGATTCGGTCAAGAAATTATATAAAAGTGCTAAGGATGTATTAAATTCAAATATAACATTTAAGCCAACCAGTTGGAACTGCAAAATATCCGGCAGTGGTACATGGGCTTATGTTGCTTGCGGTGATAGTGAACTGGAAATTCTAAATAGGGTCATCGCAAAGCAAAGCGGCATTTGCTTGGTTAACGGACCAGTGCTTCGAATGAAGGATAGAAATGATGTTGCAGAGGCTGGTCTAGAAGCATCTTCGAGCGAAAGCGCTGAGTTTATATTTGAAGAAACATCCGGGTCATATAATTTCTTATCTATAACATCTAAAAATGGGTTAATAGCCTTTGGGGATTTTTCAGGAACATGCCCTATTTATTACACTAATTATGACGGAGTAACCTGCGTAAGTAATAGAGCATCTTCCCTCAACTCATTGATTGGCGGTGATGATTATAACAAATCATCATTGAGTTGGTTGATTGGCCATTCAAATATATTTGGCGAAGAAACTCCTTTTAAAAATGTAAAGAGCATCACTGCAGGGAACTATCTTAAATGTCCAATAGGTTCATCAGAATACAAAATTATTAAATTCTCAAATCAGGTATGGCCTTCTGCTGATCAAAGTTAATATTTAGATGATTTGAATGATAGCGATTGGGATTTTATAGCTGAAGAGTTAAAGAAAAACTTTATAGCAGCCAAGGGCAATATCATTGGCGACCTAAGACTTTCGTTAACTGGGGGAAAAGACTCAAGGTTGGTTCTTGCTATCGCTATCGGTTGCGGATTTAAGGATGAGCTGACGACATACACGAACGGCCCAGAGGGAAGCCCCGAAATTCTTTGCGCGAAGTTAATAGCAAATGCTATTGGAGTAAAGCATCAAGAAAATATTCAGAACCTACAAATAAAAGAACAGGATTTTGAAGAGTCTTGGCAGAAGCTAAGATGGCATGCATATAGAATGGAAGGTTACATTTGCCCATGGGACGGTGCCACGGCTGGCGTTCTTAGGGGTTTATCTAGCGACATGACAGGATTTGGTGGGGAATTATATCGCGGTCCAGGTGGCCATGCTAAGCAATTTAAGAACCTAGATTTTATTAAAAATAAAGACAATCTTCTGTCTAAGTTCATTAACTATCACCAAAAGATGGATCCAATCAACATTTTAAGTGATCTTTATAAAAACTACCAAATAGGATGGCTGTATAATTGGCTTGATGAGAATGTTAAATCGGTTAGATTAGATACCCTTCCAGAAAAGTTTTTTGTCGAAAATAGGCTTTCTAACTGGAACGGCCCATTGGCTCAAAACGTTGTTGGTAGGACAAAGTTTATGCCTCTTTTGTCACCCAAGGTGGCAAGACTTGTTTTCAAGCTTAGCCCTGAAGCAAGAAATAAAGAATTGTTCCACTTTAGTGTAATGGCTAAGCTAGCGCCTAATTTAATATCTATTCCTTTTTTGAATGCAAAGTGGGATGAATCACTGCAAGGGCGCTATGGACTAGATGTTTCAAAGGATAAATTTAATTCAGGTGAAAAATACAACCCAAGAACTGTGCAGGCATGGCAGGCACAGTTTGTAGAGAACCAAAAAGATGAGATAATTAAACTTCTTGAGGAAGCAGAACAAAACAGCGATATAAATGAAGTGTTTAATGTGTCTAAGTTATGCAACTTCATAGAATCAAACAGCTCCTTCAACACGATTGAATTAAAAACAATACTATCATCAATTGGAATTGCTCATACTCTACTAAATAAACAAGATAAAGTTGAAGATATTATTTAGCCATTTTGCCATATAATTATCACGCGGATAATTGTTTTTATTAACATTGACAGTAGAGTAAAAACGCATCCAAACTATCTTACCTTGCCGATCAGCATCATAAAAAAATTATCTATGGTCGGCCTTTCCTCCGCTTATCACTCATGGTTATACTGTATGCATAACCAGTATTTTGAGGTGATTATGGGCAGCAAGGAATTGGCCTTTGATGTTGTAGTCCGCGGTGATACCCGAGATTACATAAAGCCGGGGTCATACGTGTTCTTCC
>JAAYVM010000004.1 GCA_012517145.1 Acholeplasmataceae bacterium | reverse complement strand
TCTTGATTATCTGCTCTTCGCTGAATCTTTTTTTCATGTTAATCACTCCATTTTTTCATTTTAGCATATCGTGACTAACATCTCTATTGGTTTAGTTTTTGGGGAGCAGGTCACTCCCTTTAATAAAAACAATTAATTATAAGGCAATTACTATATATTTAAGATAGTTCGATTGTACTCTTTCTCTTTGAATAATGCAATATATTTAAAGCTGAATATATCAGTGATGCATCTTTGTGTTTTATGGTCTCTTATATTACAGTTTATCATTTTTGTCTAAATATAATTAATTTGCAATGATAAATAAACCAAATACTCATATTTTATGAATTAAACTTTCAGTAGGAAATTTTTAGTAACACAATATTTTCTTTGCGTTTAAGAAAGATCTCTTTTTCAAACAAATTTTCTTTTTATACAAAATTCGGGTATAATGGATATAATCTTGTTTCAATGATGAATAGGAATTAGGAGGACTTTATAAATGAAAATGGAATTTTCCAAAATGCATGGATGCGGTAATGATTATGTATATGTGAATTGTATGGAGAAAGAATTGCCTAATCCTAATGCTATTTCTGAATACATTAGTCATCGTCGCTTTGGGATTGGTTCAGATGGTTTGATTTGCATTATGCCTTCTACAGTGGCTGATTTCAGGATGAGGATGTTTAATGCCGATGCTTCTGAAGGCAAGATGTGCGGCAATGGCACGCGCTGCGTTGCTAAATATGTTTATGATAACGGACTGACAGATAAGACTACCATAACTTTGGAGACCCTTGGTGGTATTAAGACTATTGACATGACAGTTGTTGATGGCAAAGTTACCGAAGCAGTTGTCGATATGGGTGAACCTATTTTCAGGACCAAAGAAATACCGATGATCAGTGACCATTATGTATTTATGGATCAGGGGTTGGTCATAGACGATAATCTGACTTACAATGGAACGGCTGTTTCCATGGGCAATCCACACTTTGTAATTTTCGTTGATGATGTTGATTCATTGAAACTGTAAGAAATCGGTCCTCGCATCGAAAATCATCCACTATTTCCAGAACGCACCAATGTTGAATTTGTGCAAGTCATTGACGATAATACAGTTAAATTCCGTGTATGGGAACGCGGCAGCGGCGAGACTTGGGCTTGCGGCACAGGTGCCTGTGCTGTCACTGTCACTTCCATTTTTCTTAACAAAGCCGGCAAAAAGGATCATGAACTGAATGTTCTGGTCAAAGGCGGAAAATTGAAGGTAACTTATCGCTCTGACAACCACGTTTTTTTGAAAGGTCCTGCTACGCACGTTTTTGACGGTGTAATAGAAATACCTGAGGAAATCCTAAATAAATAATTATTCATAATTTTTGTAAATTAATAAAATTACATGCAGAAATATAAATAATATGTTAAAATATCAGCACAATAAATTTTGCCTAAATTTTATTTACATATTTTATTTGGAGGGAATTTGAGACATGGCAGTAATGAATGAAAACTATTGTAATTTGAAAGAAAGCTATTTGTTCTCACAAATTGCGGCTAAGGTTGCAGCTTTTGTGGCAAATAATCCAGACAAAAAGGTAATTCGCATGGGTATCGGCGATGTAACTTTGCCGTTAGCTCCGGCAGTTGTTGATGCTATGAAAAAAGCAGTTGAAGAAATGGGCGTTAAAGAGACTTTCCGTGGTTATGGCCCGGAACAAGGCTATGATTTTCTGCACGAAGCTTTAGTTCGCTATTACAAAGAGCACGGTGTGGAACTGGCGACTGATGAAATTTTTATCAGCGATGGTGCCAAAAGTGATTGCGGTAATATTACTGATATTTTCAATAATGCCAATACTATTCTGGTGCCGGATCCGGTTTATCCTGTCTATGTTGATACCAATATCATGTGTGGACGCAATATCGTCTATATCAATGGCACACCGGAAAATAATTTCCTGCCGATGCCTGACGACAGCATTAAAGCAGATGTTGTCTACCTTTGCTCCCCTAATAATCCAACCGGTGCTGCTTATACTAAGGAGCAATTGGAAGCATGGGTTGCTTATGCACTGAAAAATGATGCAGTCATTCTTTATGATGCTGCTTACGAATCTTTTGTTGTCGATCCGGCAATTCCTCGCAGCATCTACGTTGTGGAAGGTGCCAAGGAATGTGCGATTGAACTTTGCTCACTTTCCAAAACTGCTGGCTTCACCGGTACTCGCTGCGGCTACACTGTAGTTCCAAAGGCTTTGAAGAGAAAAGCTGGTAACGGGCAGGAAATGTCTTTGAATAAAATGTGGCTGCGCCGTCAAACAACCAAGTTCAATGGTGTGCCATACATTATTCAACGTGGGGCAGAAGCAGTTTTCAGCGAACAAGGACAAAAAGAATGCCAGGAAATGCTGGAATTCTATCGCGAGAATGCAAAAATCATGATGAATACCTTAACCAAAAAAGGTATTAAATTCTACGGTGGTGTACATTCCCCATATATCTGGCTGCAATGCCCGAATGGTATGGGTTCCTGGGAATTCTTCGACTATCTGTTAGAGAAATTGGCAATAGTTGGTACTCCCGGCGCTGGTTTCGGCAAAATGGGTGAAGGCTATTTGCGTCTTACTGCTTTCGGCAGCCGCGAAGGCACGATTGAAGCAATGGAACGTATTGAGAAAAATCTATAATTTATACAAAAGAAAAACCGCTTCCTACGAAGCGGTTTTTTTGTATCCGAAATAATCTCAGCCGAAAAATAATGTCTTAGCAGTAAAAATCGCAAGCAATAATATTTCCATGACAACGACAGGACGCAAAGTTTTGAAGAAATCAGCCTTGAAATAATCGAGCGTAACTGTTAGACAGACATGGGTAGGTGTTATCATTTGTCCAGCGATACCGAAAACCATCGCAACACCTATCAGACTAAGGTCACCAGGGGCAACAGCAGCGACGACTGGAAGAACAATAGCTGCATGGCCTTGCGATAGACCGGTAAGAATTCCAATGACAAGTGAAACGCAGGCGATAACAGCAGGAACAGGAAGCGATGAGGCTTGGAAAGCTTTAACAACGGCATCGAGAGTACCTGTTACAGTCAATAACTGAATAAAGTAAAGGATGCAGAGAATATTTAAAATCATCTTCTTATCAATGGCACCCAAGAAAACATTCTTTACATTGACAACGCGACATGTGCAGCGCAGCAGGAAAATCATGCCAATAGCAACAAGTCCCATGGATGAAGCCGCACCAAAATCAAAGGCAACTACAAGAATGAAGTTGACGATGACGGGGGCCAGGGAAAGTGCAACGTCCGCAATATTTTTTCTGATTTCTTCAGGGGATCTTTCAACATCGGTATGTTTTCCTATTTTCAGTGCCTGTAGGCAGAATAACCAACCAAGTGCCAAAGAAATGAAGCTAAGCCAGCCTATATGCATAATATAAGAACTGATAGGTATCATAGCGATGCTGCAAGCCACAATCATGCCTGGATTAATTGGGTTAGCATATTCAAAGATATGGCGGAACCAAAAGTTAATGGTAGCTTTTTCCTCTACGGTAACATCTGACCCATTGCTGGTAATTTCTACTATCGGCGCTGAAAAGCGTGCTCCGCCAAGGGACGGTAAAAGACCGAGAAAAGCCGGCATGATGGCCAAGACGATTTTCTTACTGGAGAACAGACGCTGCAGGGCTGCAATCATACCATCAAGTGTGCCGCTCGTGCGCAGCTCAATTTCCAGACACATTACAAAATAAAGAGCAAGAAGAAGATCGTAAGTGCGTTGTTTAGTTGCGGTTTGCCAGGCGGCTGTCCAGAAATTACTTAAGTCGTGCGTCTGGAAAAGCCAGATGAAAATTCCGCCGGCAAGGATGGCAGGACCGATAGGGTAACGTCGTCTTAACATTACTATAATGACTGCCATTGCGAGTATCAAAGTTACAAAAATGTTCACATAATCAGTCCTTCTAAATAAGATAATTACAATTATATACGATTATGGCAAAAAAACCAAAAAAAGGTATAATTAAAGCAGAAGATTTTTGTAGGAAGGTGAAGTAATGAGAATCAATAAAATGCACCTGAAGAATTTTCGCTGTTTTGAGAATTTTACGATTGAATTTGAAGATGATTTAACAGTAATTGTTGCAGAGAACGGCAGAGGCAAATCTGCAGTTCTTGACGCTGTAGCAATTGCCGTGGGACCTTATATGGGTTGTTTTAATGGCGTCAAAACCTATAACTTTGCGGATAGTGACGTGATGCAGGTACAGCAGGATACTAATAACAGTAAGCTGAGAATTTTGCGTATGAAGAGGCAGTATCCGATAGTATTGGAAGCCGATGGCGTTCTCGGCGGGAAAAATGTTTCCTGGAGTCGTGAGTTGACGCGGGAAGGTGGGCGTACTACAGTTAAGAATGCCAAGGCTTTGACCGATTATGGACATAAAATACAAAAAGCAGTGCATGGGGAACATGATGAAGATATTATATTGCCAGTCATAGCGTATTATGGTACGACCAGAATGTGGGAGGATGCCAAGATTCTGGCCGGCAATCGCAAGAAACTAAACCTTGAACGCGACAGCGGCTATTTCGATGCCATGGAACCAGCCAATACCTATCAAACCTTCGGCCATTGGTTTCAGTATGCTGCTTTAAGTTCGATGGAATTTGATTGCTATCTGAAGGAAAGAAATTCTGACCAAAAGAACCCGTACAGGGAGGTTCTGAGAGCTGTCAGCAGGGCTATTGGCATTTCTATAAGCAGTATGGGTTGGAAAGACATAGATTATAGTGTATCTTTGCAAAGCCTCGTTGTTACTCATGAGCATATAGGTACTTTGCCGGTTAGTGCTCTTAGCGACGGTATTCGCAGTGTTATCAGCATGGTTGCCGATATTGCTTACCGCATGGTCCGCCTGAATCCTGATCTTGGCGAAGAGACAGCAACCAAAACTCCTGGTATAGTACTTATTGATGAAGTTGATATGCATCTGCATCCTTCCTGGCAGCAGACGGTTGTGGCAGATTTGCAAAAGGCTTTCCCGCTGGTGCAATTTATTATTACAACACATAGCCCTCAGGTTCTGACGACAGTGCCTGCCAGAGCAATAAGAGCACTGCGCTGGGATGACGGGCAGGTAGAAATTTACAGTCCGGAGTTTTCACTCGGAGCAGAAAGTTATCAATTATTGAAGGAAATTCAAAATGTCGATACCAGGCCACAGGCCTTGCCAATTGTTAAGACACTGATGCGTTATCTGGAGCTCGTCAGTGATGACCAATGGGATTCCGATGAAGCAATTGCTTTGCGCAAGGAACTTGATGAGTGGGGTAAGAATCGTGAACCTGCGCTGATCAAGGCAGACATGGACATTAAAATGCGTGCGTACCGGCGGCATAAGAAATGAAAAAAATTTTTAAATCAAAAATAGTACCGCGGCAACTAAAATTATTTGCTAAAGCCTTTCCACATGAAACGTGGGAACATTTTCGGCGTCGTTCCAGACGTGGCTACAAGGAAGTAAAGAAACAGATATACAAGGACCAGCATGGCTTATGTGCCTATTGTGAAATCAGTATCAAGATGGCCAAAAGTGAAGATGATATAGATGATTTTCGCGTAGAACATTTCCATCCTAAAGGTGAAACAAATACTAGCGGCAAAAACTGGCACTTGAGTTGGGATAATATGTTGGGTGTCTGTCATGGCGGCAGCCAAAAAGATGTGCCCAATTCTGACTGGCGTTATTCTTCACGCAAAAATGACAGAAGCTGTGACATACCAAAGGGCGGCAGGGACTTGTCGCACGTCATTCTCAATCCTTTGCACATCCCTGCAGGGGTGAGGCTTTTTCGGTATATTGAGCACACTGGGAAAATGATTGTTGACCCGGAAACCTGCCCGGAAAAATTTCTTAAAAAGGCCAATAATACTATCAGGGAACTGAATTTAAACGCACGTCGTCTAAGACGCATGCGGCTGGTCGTAATCGATGTGCTGGAGGAAGAAATTGAAAATGGACTGCACCAAGGCCTGGAATTGGAAGAATGTCTGGAGAGACTGGCTGAAGGCTTGTTAACGCCTGATAAAGACGGTGCTTATAGGCCCTTCTTCACTGTGATAAGATGGTATCTGGGACCAGCTGCCGAGAAGTTTCTGGCGAAGTCTGGTTTTAAGCTTTAAGCGTTTTTTAGTAGTAATCAGTCAAATTTATTTTGCAGTTGGAATCACGTGCAGAAAAGGTTAGAGGAAAATCCTGCTATCTTAGCAGGATTTTTGTATTATAAAGTAGAAACTAATACGACAGTCTCGCACAAAAATCGGTTATTGAATAAGGAGATTTGCTTAATGTTGAATAAGAATGCGTTTAAAGCCTATGATATCAGGGGTATAGTTCCTTCTGAAGTCAACGAAGAGATGGCTTATCTTGTCGGCAGAATTTTTGCTGTTATGTATGGTGCTAAGGAAGTTGTAGTTGGACGTGATATTCGTACTAGCGGTGAAAAGTTGGTAGCTGCTTTGTCCGAAGGTTTGTGCCATGGAGGCGCTAACGTGATTGATATTGGCCAGTGTGGTACGGAAATGGTTTATTTTGCTACAGCCAATCTGAACATTGACGGCGGTATTATGGTTACTGCCAGCCATAATCCGGCCGATTACAATGGCATGAAACTGGTTCGTAGGGGCGCAAGGCCGGTATTTTCGGAAACAGGTTTGATGGATATAGCTGACATGGTGGTTAAATCGGAAGGTTTGCCACGCGGGGTGTATTTGGATAAGCAGGCAGGAACAGTAAGGAAAGTGGATATAATGCCTTCCTACATAGAACATTTGCTTAGCTATATTGATGTTAAATCGTTGTGCCCGATGAAGATAGTAGCTAATCCTGGTAATGGCGGTGCAAATATTGTTTTAGGCAACCTGGAGAAATATTTGCCTTTTGACTTTGTTAAAATCAATGAAACTCCTGATGGTACTTTCCCTAACGGCGTGCCTAACCCTTTGTTGGTTAAAAACAGGGAGGTTACAGCCAAAGCGGTTAAAGAGAACAAAGCAAATCTCGGTATTGCCTGGGATGGTGATTTTGACCGCTGTTTCTTGTTTGATGAAAAGGCGGAGTTTATTGAAGGCTACTATATAGTAGGTCTTTTAGCAGAAATTTTTCTGAAGAAATATCCCGGTGAAAAAATCATGTATGACCCACGTTTGACCTGGAACACGTTAGAAATTGTCCAGCGTCTCGGTGGTGTCCCTATAAGATGCCGAAGCGGACATGCTTTTATGAAGGCTTGTATGCGTGAGAATGGTATTATTTATGGTGGAGAAATGTCTGCGCACCATTACTTCCGCGACTTTTCTTATTGTGACAGCGGCATGATACCATGGCTATTGGTGACGGAGTATTTGTGCAGCATAGGCAGAAGCCTTTCCTCACTGGTGGAAGAACGTATGGAAATGTTCCCCTGCAGTGGTGAAATAAATCGTAAAGTTAAAGATTCTGCTGCTGTATTAAAGAAAGTTGAAGAAAAATATGCTGATGGTGGTCATGTTGATCATTTGGACGGGTTATCAGTAGATTATAAAAAATGGCGCTTTAATGTGCGTATCTCCAATACGGAACCTGTCGTGCGCCTGAATGTGGAAACTCGCGCTGATAAGCAACTTTTGGCAGAAAAAACGCAGGAAATTTTGGAACTTATTGGCGGTGAAGAAGCCTGAGGAGGCATAAATAATGAATGTATTAGTAACAGGTGGAGCCGGTTACATCGGTTCCCACGTTGTCGAAGAGTTAAAAAACAGCGGGTTTGTGCCAATTGTTTATGACAATCTTTCTACTGGTCATGCTGATGCCGTACCGGAGGATGTCCTGCTGATTAATGGTGATATACATGATTTGGACTTTCTGGAACATATCATGGGGGAATATGAGATTGATGCTGTCATGCATTTTGCTGCCAGCAGCCTTGTTGGTGAATCTATGGAAAATCCTGGCCGTTATTATTATAATAATGTGGCTGGCACGCTAAGCCTCCTTGATGCGATGCGCAAAGCAGGCGTTGATACAATTGTTTTTTCTTCCACGGCTGCTGTTTACGGCGAACCGGAGAAATGGCCGATAGAGGAAGAATTCGCAGTGTGCCCGACCAATGTTTACGGCAGGACTAAACTGATGATTGAAACGATGCTGGCTGACTATGATATGGCTTATGACTTACGTTATGTTGCGCTCAGGTACTTTAATGCAGCTGGTGCTTCTGCGTCTGGTAAGATAGGAGAAGACCACCGCCCGGAAACACATTTGATTCCGATAGTTTTAAAGACCGCTTTGAAAAGCAGAAACAGCGTGTCTATTTTTGGCACCGACTATCAGACTCCTGATGGCACCTGTATCCGTGATTATATTCATGTTGCCGACCTTGCTGTCGCCCATGTATTGGCCCTCAAACATCTTCTTAATGGCGGTTCGAGCAAGATCTACAATCTTGGCTCTGAAAAAGGTTTCAGTGTCAGGGAAATCATTGAGACGGCAAAAAAAGTTACCAAAGTCGATTTTGCTGTGTCAGAAGAAAAAAGAAGACCGGGCGATCCGGCTGTACTGATTGCTTCTTCGAAGAAAATTGCAGAAGAACTTGGCTGGAAGCCTACGCATAGTGAAATTGAGGAAGTTATTGCCTCCGCATGGCAATGGCACAAAGAACATCCGCAGGGTTATGAAGAGTAGTAAAGCAGACGGCAGGCTGCCCGGAAAGGCGGAAACCTTTTCTGGCAGCCTTAATATATGTTAGCTGTTGAATTTAAGGTAATGAAAATAAGGGATTGATTTTATATGCAATTAGTAGTTGAAAATATCGCAAAAAGTTTTGGCATTCATGAAATTTTTAAAAATGTCAGCTTCATGCTTGACCAGGGCGAAAAGGTAGGTTTGGTCGGTGCTAACGGCGGCGGCAAAACCACTTTGCTCAGGTGTTTATTGGCACCGGAGACCATTGACAGTGGTTCGATCAAGTTTGAGCCAGGCCTCAGGATCGGTTATGTCGAACAAGGTTTTCAAGGCATCGGCGAAGGAACCCTCTGGCAATTTTTGGTAAATGCAGGTAAAGATATACTCGAGTTACGGCAAAAAATGGCGGAATTGGAAAAACGAGTCGCTTCGGCAAAGGGTGTTGAGCTTGATTATCTGCTGGCGGACTACGCAAGAGTTTCGAATATCTATGAACATGCTGACGGCTATAATTATGAGAACAGGATTAAGATAGTCCTGCATGGTTTGGGTTTCCCGGAAAAAGAATGGGATAAACCCGCTGAGAACTTTTCAGGCGGTCAAAAGACCAGAATTTTATTGGCTGCGGCTCTTGTCAAAGAGCCGGATCTCCTGATTCTGGATGAACCGACAAATCAT
>JAAYVM010000003.1 GCA_012517145.1 Acholeplasmataceae bacterium | reverse complement strand
TTTTTTAATTGCTCGCATTACATCCAATTCAGCGGCGTCAGTAAATTCAGCCATAAGACCTTTTCTCTTGTAGCCTATGCCATGCTCGCCAGAAAGACGACCACCAAGTTTATAAACCTCAGTATATAGTTCTCTTTGGAAAGTGGCAATTTTGGCTTCCCATTCTTCATGGGAAAGTGCTTCGTTTTTGAGGATGTTTAGATGTATATTGCCGTCGCCTGCGTGGCTGGCAATGCGGGTAATTAAGTCATATTTCTTAGCGAATTCCAGAATATTGTCGATGATAATAGGTTCCTTATCTACCGGCACAACGATATCTTCTTTGCAGACAATCAGGCTTTCGGCACGTACTGCTTCGGCGAAGGCTTTACGTGCTTGCCAGATTTTTGTTGAATCGGCTACCAAAACACTTGTTGCACCGTTTTCTGTACACAGTTCATCTAACAGAACCATTTTTTCATCCAGGTCATCTTCATCTTTGCCTTCAACCTGAATAATTATGTAATTACCGTTTTCACTGTCCGGCAGAGTTTCATGCAGGTAACGTTCAACTGATTTTATCGTTATATTATCCATGAATTCCACGCAAGTAGGCGTAATGCCGGCTTTAATAACTTTATTGACGATGCCGATGGCACTGTCAACATCAGGGAACACCGCCAGAAGGTCAATTAGGTATTTAGGGTTTGGAAGCAGTTTGACGGTAGCTCTACTAATTATACCCAGAGTTCCTTCTGAGCCCATTATGAGCTGATCAAGGCAGTAACCGGTAGTCATCTTATTAAGACGTGCACCGAGGTGCAAAATCTCGCCAAGCGGAGAGACGACTTCAATTTCGTAGACTTGGTGACGGGTAGTTCCATATTTTACAGCCTTGTTGCCACCGGCATTGGTAGCAATGTTGCCGCCTATGAAGCAACTGTCACCGCTGCATGGGTCGCCTGCGTAGAAGAGACCGATTGCTTTAACGGCTTTTTGCAGATCATCAGTTCTTACGCCAGGTTCAACAATTGCATACATGGCTTCAGCATTAATTTCAATGATTTTATCCATTTTCTCCAAACTGAGAACCATGCCACCATAAATTGGTACAGCACCACAGGCAAGGCCTGTACCGGCACCGCGGGGAACTACGGAAAAGTGCTTTTCGTTAGCTAGTTTTACAAGTTTTGCTACTTGCTCAGTATTCTCAGCGAATACAACAACTTCCGGCATATGGTGGTAAGCCGGATCCGTTACTTCATCATGCGAATATGGCTGCATTAATTCTGCATCTGTCAAAACATTTTTTTCACCAACGATAGCAGAAATGAGGGTCAGGGTTTCCGAGGTAATTTTTTCATAATTCATGTAAACAGCTCCTTTGTTGTTGAAAAATAAATAATTTATAAGAGACCAATCCATTGCCAATAGGTGAGGACGACCAACGAGAAGAAGCTTGCCCCCAATAAGCTCATCACAGCACCGGTTTTCATAAGCTCATTTGGTGTAATGTGCGGAGTTACCAAAACTACTGCGTTTGGCATATTGCTAACTTGCAATAAGTATTGATGTTGCATATTAATGCCCAGAACTAATGCCAAGAGAAGTTGGTCGCGACCGATAGTACCTGCATTAGAAATTACGAT
>JAAYVM010000030.1 GCA_012517145.1 Acholeplasmataceae bacterium | reverse complement strand
ATTTTGCGCGAAAAAGGCGCCGAGGTGGAGTACTATGATCCCTTCATCCCCAAGCTGCCGGCCACGCGCAAATATCAGTACGACATGAGCAGCATCCAGCTGACGCCGGATAAAGTAAAGCAGTACGATGTGGTCATCGTCATCACCGATCACACGGATGTGGACTATCAGCTGGTGCGCCAGCATGCCAAGTTGATCGTCGACACGCGCAATGTGTTCAAGCTGTACGGTCCGCTGAAACAGGGGAATGTCGTCAAGGCCTAGCCATCCCGATGCGAGCGTAGCTGCAGTACTTGACAACGACATCAATCTACGCTGGAGCGAAGCAAGCCCCTTAAAAAGGTGGCCATTCAGTAATCTACGGTGGAGTAACAACGCACTGTTGAAGCGAATCAATCCCCCGCGGCAGCGCACTGCTGCAGCGTAGCCACTGGCCCCTTTTTTGTCATTGCGAGCGTAGCCACTGGACTATACAGCACAATGATTCTACGCTGGAGCGAAGCAATCCCCCGCGGAAGCGCACAGCTGGAGCGAAACAAGCCCCAGCGATAGCGCACAGTAGAAGCAACCTTTACAACTCTGGAATCCCCTTGAAAAAGGACGAAAAAATCTATGTCGCCGGTCATACCGGCATGGCCGGCGCAGCGCTGGTACAGACGCTGCGCCGTTCCGGTTATGAAAACCTGATCTACTTTACCGGCGACGAACTGGACCTGCTCGATCAGCACGCGGTGCTTGATTTCTACTACGAACAGCGTCCGGACTATGTGATCGACGCGACGGCGCGTGAAGGCGGCATTCAAGCGCATGCGTCCTATCCCGGACAGTTCATCTACGAGAACCTGCAGATCGAGATCAACCTGATGCACGGCGCTTATCTGGCCCGGGTCAAAAAGCTGCTCTTTCTCGCCGGCGCCTGCATTTATCCGCAGCAGGCGCGTCAGCCCATGCGCGAGGAGAGTCTGTTGACCGGGCCGTTGGCGCCCATCGACGAGCCCTATGCCTTAGCCAAGATCGCCGGCATTCGCATGGCCCAGGCGTACCGGGAGCAGTATGGCTGCAACTTTATCTGTGCGGCCACAGCCGGTCTCTACGGTCCGGCGGATCATTTTGAGCCCACCGGCGCGCACGTGCTGCCTGCGTTGTTGCGCCGCTTTCACGAGGCCAAGGTGAATGATCTGCCGGCGGTGAGCGTTTGGGGCAGCGGCATGCCGCGCCGTGAGTTTCTCCATGTGGAGGATCTGGCGGACGCATGTCTGTTTTTGATGGATCAATACGATCAGCCCTCGGTCATCAACATCGGCACCGGCGAGGATGTCACCATTCATGAGCTGGCGCATCTGGTCAAGGCGGTGGTCGGTTACCAGGGCGGCATCGAGTTTGACATGAGCAAGCCGGACGGTGCGCCGCGGCGGCTGCTCGACGCCGGCAAGCTGCGCAGTTTGGGTTGGCGCAGCCGTATCTCATTGGCCGACGGTCTGCGCCGCACTTATGAATGGTATGTGCATCGCCCCGCGTGAGAGGGGGGACCTAATCTAAAAACACCTTCCGATTTTCCGGTCAGTGAAAAGAAATTCAGTGCAAAGCCGGTATTCGTAGTAAAAGAGTAACTACGAAACACGCGGAATACACGAATGAGCTATTTTGTCTGCTCAAACTTTCACGATAAATGATACGATTATAGTCCCCCCTCTTGAGAGGGGGAACTACACTCTCATTAATTATCGGAATGTATAGGTTTTGCGTGCCCCTGTCCTCTTCTCAAGAGGGGGAACTGTATTCCACAATTCCCAGGAATATTGATAACAGCGATACTTCTTGGCCTGTTGCAGGGAATCGTGGTGTGCGGACATGGCGCAGGATCGGGGTTGGTGCCAGCCGCTAAGCTGATGCCGGAAAGGGTGGCTCCTGAAACGACGACTGAACCGGCAACGGATTTTCCAGTGCAATCTTGGCAAACGCTGTAAAAGCGCTGAAAAATCCTTGACAATGACCCCAACTTGGCTTAAATTGCACGCAGACAATTATTCTCCTATAGTCAGGCATTCTTATTTTCGCAGCAGGAGCCGTTATGAATTGTCCAAGGTGTGGATCAACGAGTCTGTACCGTTCGAGGAGCCGCAGTCGGTGGGAGTCCTGGCGTAAACGCCATACGAACAAGATGTTGTGTCGCTGTCACGTCTGTTTGTGGCGCGGGTGGATCAGTGACGATTTTGAGCCCCGCGGTAAAAAGCTGCAAAATTTCATCGCCTACCTGTTTATGGTCTCCGTATCGATCGGGGTGACGGTACTATTGTTGCCGCTGTTAGAGTAGCAGCGGCCAACGCCGATTGATTCCCCTTCATCGTCTATCCATTGATCAGACCACTCTCATGCTCAGGCATCGGAAAAGGGGATCCTATGATTTGTCCTAAATGTTCTTCCGAGAACATCCATCGTTCCCGGCACCGCAGCCGGTGGGAATCTTTGCGCAAATCCCTCAGCAACAAACGTATTTACCGCTGCCATGACTGCAGCTGGCGCGGCTGGCTGACATCGTCCGAGCTGGAAAAGAAAAGCGTAAGCCCGCAGTACCGAATACTCACATACATGCTCGTCGCGATCATCGCCTTCCTAGCCTTTTGGCTGCTGATGTCCTATCTATCATCGTAGAGTGAAGTGATTAGAAATGGTTGTTCATTTTTTAGTCCAATTTGTAGTTCGTTCTTTTAGAGCACGTTCAGTAACGTCGATGGTGCGCTGATAATAATCAGCATTTTAAAAAAGTTAGAAAACTATTCCTTTCCATCCCGCATAATATTTCTCCTAGCGGGATATTTATTATTAATAAAGATATAATTGATCGTTGGTCCTACAAAAATTCTGTAACGTAATTATAACCAGAATAATAAATCAGAAATATCTCACCTCCAATTCTATCTCATCGATTTTGCCTTTCAGCCGACTAAAAGCCTCTGCTGTCATTCTTGGTAATTCTTTCCAAATAGCAGTCAGTGCATTTTTAATTTTTCTTTCGCAACTTATAATAAATATAAAATTGGGTAGAAATTTTGGACCCGAGCTATTGGGATTATATTATGCGATTAATTCAAATACCAGAGTCATCGGCACTATTATGGACTTTGGAGTAAGTCGGTTTTCTTTTAAAGATATTAGTACTGACATTAACACCTATAAGATATATCCAAGATTTATCTTAGCTAATCGAATTTTTTTACTTATAGTCATAATGCCGTTTGCATATTGCCTTTTAAAAATATTAGCCAATCAAAAAATTAAGGAAGGACTTTTAATTATCGCAGGCACCCTAGTATTTGAGATTCTATATAATTTTTGGACTAATACGTTAACCGCAAGAGGCATTTATGTACGAATTGTAAAAGGTGCGGCAATCTATCTAGGTTCCATCTTATTTGTATTATTTATTTTACCCTTGTCTTTTCAATTATTTTCATTTCTTTATTTAATTGCTGCTTTGGTAACTGTCATCTATTTAATTTCCCCCGACATCGAAATAGCTTATTTAAAGGACTGGGCTCGATCATGGCTCACCTTACGATTGCCATTCATGGAATGTCTCCAAATAATGTATATTAACTTGATGACGATAATATGGCTGAAAATGCCCGTGATTGTTTTATCGACTCTTTCAACCACAGAAGAAATTGGTTACTTTTCTTCGGCATATACAATAGTCAGTGCTCTGCTATTAGTTCCATCATCATTTTCAATTCCATTGTTGAATAGGTTGGCTCATAATCTCTTAGATCAAAAAGCCCTTTATCAAAAGTATTTTCAATTAATTTTGCTATTTTTGACCATGGGTGTATTAGCTGGATCTTTGATTTTTAGCGCGCCACGTTTTATTATAGAAACATTATATGGCGATAATTTTTCTAAAGCCAGTGTCATGCTGCAGTGCTTATCTCTTTTGTTATTGTTTAGTTTTCCTAATTATTTTTCTTCAAATTTTTTTATTATCACTGGATTTACAAAATATTTGGCTAAAATAAAGACCGTTAATGTATTAATCTATTTGTGTTTATCGTACTATTTAGCGTTCAAGTATTCGATTTATGGCCTGATGCTGTCTGTAATTTTATGTGAAGGCGTGCAATTTATATTGTATAATTTTTTTGTATGGAAAAAGCGGAATGAACTTTAATAATAAAAAATATGCTACAATTGTTCTTTTTATTTTAATTATTTTGATTGGCGTATTTTTAAGGCTATATAAACTCGATCGAAGTTTATCTGGTGATGAGTTTTTTATAATTGATATCATTCGGGCAGCCAATTTTTCTACGGCATTTACTTTAATTTTACAAGATGTTCATCCTCCTTTATATTTCCTATTAGAATACTTTTTTCTTCAATGTTTAGTAGAGAACGAGATAAATATCAGGATCTTATCGGTGCTTTTTAGTGTTTTGGCCTTGATATCAAATTTTGTCGTCCTATTTATCATACATTTAAAGGAGAAGCGGACGATACATTGGTTGCTGGGCTTGTTTTTGATCATTTTGTCTCAGCCACTTATTGCCTTTTCACAGGAAGCTCGGCCCTATTCTCTTTTATATCTTTGTACTTCACTGCTGTTTCTGGCTTTAGTTGTAAAATATTACTATCAACGAAACTCTTATTCAATCAATTTAATACTTTCCCTCTTTTGTACATTGACTCATTATTATGGATTATTTTTTGTTTACGCCTGGGCTATTTCCGATATACTTATTTCGCTTATTAACAGTAAACCAAAGGTGTTTTTTATTCAAAAGCTGAAATTGCGGTTGATGGTACCGCCGATGGTAACAGCCGCTGTTTGTTCATGCCTGATACTCGGTTATTTCTTATTGTCGTTTTACGTACCTGACGGTCTAACGTCAGTGCTTAAAAACGAAAGTGTGTTTTCATTGATCTGGAGTTTTCCAAAATGGTATGTTTTTAATCTGGTGGGACATTTCTATTTCAATATTAAAGGAACTTTACCTACCAGAAATTTGGAGATAGTGGATATTTTAAATAATAAAATAATTATTCTTCCCATTCTTACTCTAGCCATATTTATGCTTTATAAGTTTATTTTAATTATAAAAACATTGAAATCATCGCCAATCCATATTGTTTTGATTATCTATGGATTTTTTCCTTTTATCCTGGCTTATATTGCCTCCTTTACTGGATTTTTGCCCTATTTTCGAGAAAAATACCTAATAGGTACGATTTTACCTTTTATCCTTATGTTTTTTTATTTAACCATACGGAATAAAAGCAGCTTTGATACCATTTTTGCTTTGCTTTTATTGCTGCTTAATTTGTTTGCTAATTACAACTATTATTTTAAAGCGAATTATATAGGCAGATGGGAAAATTGGAAAGACGCAACAAGGTACCTTGAAAAGCAAGTCGACCCTGAGAAAGATATAGTGGTATGGTATGCCTATTATTCTGAGCCTGAAACGCACCTCTATAATTATTATGCTAATAAAATCTTAAAACATCGTTCTATCTATGGTCAAAATAGTCTATCTGCAGACAGCCTTGGATTTTTAGCAAATGAGGCAAAAGTTCTGAAAAGTACCCTCTTCTTTGTTTATTATGACAACCATCGAGTGCTATTGGATGTCGATTCTAAAGCGCTTGATCTATTGGAAAAAAATTACAGTTTCCAAAACAAAAGCTATTTTGGGCCCCGTTTAATTATTTACAAGTATTTAAATTATGATTGACGTTCTAATTATTATCGTTCTGTTTCTATTCATTCCCTTTTTTTTAATCTCGATCAGCCAATACCGCCATTTTTTTTTAGATTACCTGGTTATTTTTCCAACGTTTGATCTCAATCTTTTAACCGGCCGGCTATTTTACTCCACAGATGATTATGTTCATTCTAAAACGATTTTTAGTGGTGTATTCGGTGGATTCGGAATTGATTTAAACGGTTTGAGGTTAGTGATTTGGATTATCTGGCTATTATTTTTTATATTATTATTTTATCGAAGCAAATTAACTAATTTTTTTTATCGAAAAGAATTGGTTATTTACACAGTATTTTTAATCTGGGCTTTCTTGACATTTTTAGTTCCAACTTCAAACTTTAACTGGGGTATTAGATTTTTTTTTAAATTACTTTATCCAATTTTATTTTTTGTTATATTCTTGAAATTTTGCAATCTAGAGTATCTTTGTTCTTTAATTTTAAAAATCAATCTCCTGTCCATATTGAATGTTTTATTTTCTTTACTTATAGTACTTTATCGAGGTGATTTCTACAGTCTCACGGGAACTCATTTAGGAGCGAGAGGATTTAATCTTCACCCCTTCCCATATGGATTTTTATTATGCAATTGTTTTTTATTTAAGCTTTATTTTGAGCAATATGTACTTAAAGAGTCTGCCGTGCGCAGAAACTTTTCAATTTTGCTAATTATTTTTGGCATCATTATCAGTTTTTCGAGAATAACTTGGTTAATATTTATTATAATAATAGTCATTTATACATTTACAAGAAAGCGAATTGGTTATTTTACCTTTTCATTGCTCATATTATTACTTTTATTCTCAATTAATATCTCTCCGGATAATATCTTTTTAGATAGGATTGGCATTAATATTGACCACTTTTTTAAATTTGGAAATATCGAACCAACAGGTGAAGGCTATGGCAAAGCAGCTGGTAGAATTTCTTTATGGATGTATACTATTCAATCTGTAATGCGTACAAATTTGTTGTACGGCTACGGATTAGGAGGAACGGAATCCTACTACTATGCTACTCTAGGCGAATTTACTATAACACATAATGAATTCGTACGAATTTTTTCTGAAATGGGCATAGTTGGGCTTATTTTATTTTGCATTTTTATATTATCTCATTTGTTTAAATTAGTTAGCTATAGAATTGTCAGCCAACGACTGGATTTAGTACTTGTCAATTTTAATACTTTATCAATGACTAGTTTATTTATCTTTATTGTAACTTTTCTAACTGATAACACACTAAATTATTATTACATTACATTTCTGCCTTTTCTTTCTTTAGCAATATTTTCAAAAATATATGAGCAATATATTAGCAGTAATTATTCAACTTAATTGACCTTTTGAATAATTTTCAGCATTAACAAACACCCTTGTTATTGATGCAAAAGACTGGAGAGGATAATGACAATATTTTATAAAAATCAATTTAAAAGAATATTAAACTTATTGCCTCCGCAATTTATTTGCTGGTTAGAATTTAACAGGCAATCTTTAACTCACTTTAATGAAAGAGCCATTGAATATGCTTTTGTCTTTAGATGCCTTCAATCCTTATATCCACAAAAGATACTCGATGTAGGTGCAGGAACCACAGCCTTGCCACACTTAATGAGCACCTGCGGATGCCATGTAACTGCCACTGATAACAAAAAAGACTATTGGCCCTCAGGAACGTATAATCGACATTTCCATGTGAAAAATGATGATATAGCCGATTCAAAGCTTACAGAAAAATTTGACCTTATTACTTGTATTAGTGTCCTTGAACATATTCAAAATCATGATGACGCCATGCATAATATTTTCAATTTATTAAATCCACAGGGCCACCTAATCCTTACCTTTCCTTATTCAGAAAATAAATATATCAATAATGTATACAAATTAGCTGGATCAAACGCATTAGGAAAAAAAATAAGCTACATTACACAATCCTTTTCAAAAAATGAATTAACAAACTGGCTTCAAAATAATCATGGAAAAATCATCGAACAGGAATATTGGCAATGCTGGAGCGGAGACTATTGGACTTTAGGTGACCAAAAAATACCTCCACTTAAAGTAAGTTTTGAACAAAAACACCAACTAACCTTGCTGCTGATTCAAAAAGTATCAAGTTAATAATTCTACAGGATATTGCTATTATATCGGTCGGTAACTATTTTTTGATAATCTTCTATGGCGAATGAAATTGTATTTTTAACGAATCTTATTCCTCATTATAGATTTTCATTTTATCGGAATCTGAATCAGAAATTAAATAATAGAATCACGATCATAACTGGGAACACGAAAAACACGCAGTGGCGGTCAGCAGCTAGAAACATTGATGGTATTAACAACATGTCCTTAGTCGAAAAGCATTTTTTTCTAGGTAATTTTCAAGTAATTTGGCAAAAAGGCCTACTTAACACTATATATAATATTAATCCTTCGATCATTATTTTGTCAGGCATTTCTGGGTATCTAACTAATTGGCTCGTTTTAATAATATCAAAAATAAAAAAAAATAAAACGATCATGTGGTCGTGCGGTTGGGAAAAACAGGCTCCTAATACTTTATCGTATTTCATTAAGAGATTTTTGTTAAAAAAATATCAAAGTTTAGCTGATTATCACATCGTTTATAGTACGAATGCAAAAAAAGCATTGATCAGCAATGGGATTGATTCAGCGACAATTCGCATCGCTTACAACGGCATAGATGTCGAGGCTTTATCACAAAAAGAAACAAGCATTTATCGACAAAGCACTATATTGAAACATAATCAGTGTTACAAGGATAAACAAATCTTTTTATACACAGGTGTTTTACTTGAAGAAAAACGTGTTACTTTACTGATCGAGGCATTTTATAATTTAAATGAATTATATAATAATTTATATTTGTGGATTGTCGGCGACGGACCGCTTTTAGCTGATTTGAAAATTCTTTGCCATAGCAAGGGAATAGAGAACGTCATGTTCTGGGGAAAAGACGAGGAAACAGTTGACAAGTATTTTGCGGCATGTGACTTTTTTGTATTGCCAGGAATTGGAGGATTAGCCCTGAACCAAGCGATGTTTTGGAAAAAGCCCTGTATTGTTAGTACTGCCGATGGAACGGAGGATGATCTTGTAAAAGATGGGATTAATGGATTCAGATTTAAAAGCGGTAGCATTGAATCTCTAACAAGCGCGATGCTAAAAGTACTCCAACTAAGCCAAAATGAAATAGCTGATATGGGTGAAAGAAATCGCGAAATTATTCTTAAAAGAAGCAACACAGCACAAATGGTAGATACTTTTATGAAAGTTATTGATTTGTGTTACAAATAGTATGAACCTAAAAATTATTTGCATTCATAATTACTATAAACAGCCAGGCGGAGAGGATATTGTCTTTCAGGCCGAAGTGGAGCTATTAAAAAAATTTGGTCACACTGTCGTCGAATACATTGAGGATAATAAGCAGCTCGATGAATTCCATTATCTAAAAAATGCCGTCAATGCGGTTTGGTCTCGAAGAACTCAAGAACAACTACGTTTGCTGCTTCGTAGTACAAAACCAGATTTAGTACATTTTCATAATACATTTATGCGTATTTCTCCAGCGGCTTATTTTGTTTGCAAAGAAATAGGGATTCCAGTAGTTCAGACTTTGCACAACTACCGCCTTCTCTGTCCCAAAGCAACTCTTATGAGGGACGGTAATATTTGTGAAAAATGTATTGGAAAAGCAATGCCCTGGCCCAGTTTGAAATATGGCTGCTATCGGAATTCAAAGAGTGCTACTGCGGTTGTTACCGGCATGCTCTCTTTACACCGTTGGCTAAAAACTTGGCAAGAAAAGATAACCATATATATCGCCTTGTCCGAATTTTCTCGCCAAAAATATATTGTCGGCGGATTGCCCGGCGATAAAATTATGGTCAAACCAAATTTTATATATCCAGATTTAGGAGCAGGTGAACATAAATGCGACAAAGCTCTTTTTGTAGGCCGGATTTCGGCTGAAAAGGGTGTTTCAACCCTTCTGGAAGCGTGGCAACAACTTAAAGAAATACCTCTTTCAATAATTGGTAATGGTCCACTTGATGCCATGCTTCGGCAGAAAGCTTTCATCAATCAACTATCGGACATTGAATTGCTTGGCTGGAAACCTCGTAATCAAGTACTCCAGGCGATGCAAGAAATGCGCCTACTTATTTTTCCCTCAGAATCATACGAAGCCTTTAGCATGATCATCGTGGAAGCATTTGGCTGTGGTCTGCCGGTAATCGCCTCACGACTTGGTACCATGGCGGAAATTATTCAGGACGGTCATACAGGGCTGCTTTTTACACCAGGCGATCCAAATGATTTGGCCGCTAAGGTCAAGTGGGCCTGGGCCAATCCAACCAGAATGACTGAAATGGGCAAAGCGGCCAGAAAAGAGTTTGAAAAAAAATATACTGCAGACAAAAATTATTCAATACTCATGGAAATTTATCAAAAAGCGATCGAGATCAATAAATTTAAAAAATGAAAGCAGTATATTATTCCATTATTTATAGAGTGTAATTAACAACACTTATGTCTTTTACGCTCCTAGGTTCACGCATCGCTTGTCTTGCATCATATGAGCAAACCTGCAGTAAGCTAATAAGCCATATCGAAAGCAAGCAACCGGTTGGTTACATAACCGTTAACAATGCCCATACCCTGGTGGAAGGGGTTCTGCATCAGGACTACCGAACCATCATTAATAACTCTTTGCTCTCTCTTGCTGATGGCGGCTCACTCGCACTAATGGGCAGGCTCAAAGGCGCTAAAGAGATGCGACGCATTTTCGGACCATCCTTGATGGAGTATATTTTGGAGCATGGCCAGGCTGACTCTCTCCGTCATTTTTTCTTTGGCAGCACTCAGGAAATCCTAGATGAGATGGTTACGGTCATCCATCAACGTTTCCCCAGGGCGGTGATCGCCGGCGTACTTTCGCCGCCTTTCCGGCCTTTTACCACGGAAGAGAACAAAGAGTTTCTTCGTCAAATCCGCGACAGCAGGGCGGACATCATCTGGGTTTCTTTGGGCGCGCCCAAACAAGAACGATGGATATACGAGGTGTATAAAGAGCTGGATCACGGAGTTTTTATCGGCATCGGCGCCGGCTTTAGCTACTTGACCGGCCGGATCAAACATGCGCCCCTTTGGATGAAACGTTGGGCGCTGGAGTGGATCTATCGCCTTATACAGGAGCCACGGCGTTTGTACAAACGTTATCTGGTGGCCAATACGCTGTTTATTCTTTTTCTCTTTCTCGAGACCATAGGTTTGCTTCGTTTGTCAAAAGATTCTCGCTCATGACCAGACACCGGAATTCCCTTTCAAACCTTTTTCAAGCCGTTCTGGATTTTCTCGCGGTAATGGGCGCGTTTGAATTGTCCTTTATGCTGTGGGCGCTGAGTCCTTTTCGCGCCAATCTGCAGCCCGCGCCTCCGTCCATCTGGACCACGCTGTTTGTTGGCCTGACTTTTGTCACCATCTTTTTTTCCCTGGACACCTATACGAAAAACGCCGAGGTGGTGGATATCCGCGTGCAGCTCAGCATTGTCAAGGCCATTCTGGTGGGTTGCATGGTGCTGATCCTGGCCTCTTTTTTCGTGCGCAGCTTTTTCCTCAGCCGTCTGCAGACCGTCTATTTTCTCATTCTGGCGTTTATCCTGGTGCTGGCGGAACGGTTTATATTCTACCGCATCAATCTCTTTTATCTCAAAGCCGGCGTGGGCGTGCGCCGAGTGCTGATCTATGGCGCAGGCGCCGTTGGCACAAGGCTGGCCAAAGGGCTGCTTAAATACCCCAAATGGGGATATCTGCCGGTGGGCTTTATCGACGATTTTCAAAACGGCGATGTCAAAGTCGGCAATCCCATCTCGATCATCGGCCATTCCTCGGATCTGGCTGACCTGGCCGTCCAATACGGCATCGATGAGCTGCTCATCGCCATTCCATCAGCGGGCAACGACCGCATTCAGTGGATCATGGATCAATGCGCGGCCATAGGATTGCGCTTCCGCTATGTGCCCAACCTGTACGACATCGCCATTCAAAAGGTGCGCACCGATGTGATCGACGGCATTCCGGTTTTCAGCATCGGCCATCTGCACTACCGTCCGCTCAATGCGTTTATTAAACGCGTTATGGATATGGCTCTTTCCGGTCTGGTGCTGCTTTTGCTGTTGCCGCTGATCCTTCTCATCAGCCTGATCATCAAGCTCGATTCCAAAGGTCCGGCGTTTTTTAAACAGGAGCGCGTGGGCAAGGCAGGCATGCGTTTCCGCATGGTCAAATTCCGCACCATGTTCGTTGATGCGCCGGCCTATGAGGTGCATCCGCAGGACCGCCGTGACCCGCGCATCACCCGCGCTGGCTGGCTTCTGCGCCGCACCAGTCTGGATGAACTGCCGCAGTTCTGGAACGTGCTCAAAGGCGACATGAGCATCGTGGGGCCGCGGCCGGAGATGGAATTTATCGTCAACGAGTATGATGAGCTGCAACGCGAGCGGCTCAACGTCAAGCCCGGCATAACCGGCCTGTGGCAGATTTCGGCTGACCGCGCCCTGCCGATCCATGAAAACATCGATCACGATCTCTTCTACATTCAAAATCAATCACCGCTGCTGGATATCGTGATCATCTTCAAGACCATCTGGGTGGCGATGTTCGGGATAGGGGGAAAATAAAAGGTGGAAGTTAGAAGTTGGAAGGCAGAAGTAAGAAGGTGGAAAGGAAAAGTTGGAAGGTAGAAGATAAAAGATGAAAGTTAGAAAGTACAATTAATAGTCAGAAGGAATTACAATCAGGGGTGCGTCATACTGCGTGGTAAAATATTTTTAGGGGGCTCCTGGGGCCTGCCTTTTGGATGCTGCAAAGTCTTTCCTTTCCTCTCCTATATAATTTTCTTAAATCGTTGACAACTGAAAAATGAATCCGGTCTATCGCCAAAAAGATGGCTGATTATACCTGCACTGTGGTCATCTGCACCCACGATCGGCCTGAGGTGCTAAGCCGATGTCTGGACGCTGTGTTAGCGCATAAACGCGTCTCCGACGAGGTGCTCGTTGTGGACAGTGCGCCAAAGCAATCCAACGCTCAGGCGCACGTTTTGCAACGTGGCTGTCAAAGGGCACTTGAAAATGTACCGGGTGCGGGCAGTTGAAAATGTACCACCCCATAATACTAAAACGAGACTATTGTTTCAATCATTTTTTGCATTTTTTGATATAGCGTTTTTTAATCGATAGCTCTTGCCGGTT
>JAAYVM010000002.1 GCA_012517145.1 Acholeplasmataceae bacterium | reverse complement strand
TTGAATATCTTCTGTAGTCATTGTAAAATGTACTTGGGTCATCTTAATCCTCCTAAGGCATATTTTCTTTGGTCAGAAAAATTGTACCTTAAAAAGGGTTTTGATGACTCTTTCTTTTTACACAATTATATGGACTTTATCCAAAATAAAAAGTATCAATAAAATTGTGTATGTTGCACAGCAGAATATTACAAGATATTACAATGTAATCGAAATAAGGGTTAAGCGAAGGAGGTTTGTTGAATCATGCAAGTATATTATTTTACTAGGACGGGCAGAAGCAAAAAGGTTGCCGAAGAATTGGCTGAGCGATATTGTACTAAGGCGCAGGAAATTGCGGATGATGTGGATTGGCAGGGCGCTATGGGCTATCTGAAAGCAGGCTATGAGGCCTTTAAAAAAGAGACGCGGCCGGCAAGATATAACAAACCGGCGGCTGATGAAGAATTGATACTGGTTTTCCCTGTTTGGGCCGGAGCTTTTCCGCCTGCGGTAAGAAGTTTTCTTGAAAGGGAAGGCAGAGCGAAAGTTATCTGCATGCCAACTTCCATGGGCAGCAAATTGAATGACAGGGAAGGGTTTATCAAGGTCATTGATCTTGTGGGCAAGACGATTACGGCTCCTGCAAGCATCTAAGAGTGAAATATACCAAGCTTAAACAAATAAAGCCTGTGAACAATGAATTTTCACTGTTCACAGGCTTATAATTTATTTCCAGAATAGTATCTCTGGTTCTCTTTTGAGAACAGCAGGGGATACCTTGGCAGGGTGACCGATGATTATTGGTGCAACGGCAATATATTCCTTAGGAATACCGAGTTGCTCCTTGAGTTCCGGCGCATTGAGTGACATTTGCGCAAAGCCAATCCAGCAGCTGCCCAGACCAAGTGAATGTGCAGCTAGCATGATGTTTTGTGCTGCTAAGGCGCAATCACAGGAAGGGTTGGGACCTTCCGGTTTGGCGAAGACGGTGAGAAGCGCGGGAGCATGATAAAAAATATTGAACTCAGGATTACTGAAAAGCTGGCGGTAACATTCGAGATAGGGTTTCGCAGAGATACTTGCCAGCAAATAGGCCTTCGTCTCGTCGGATATTTTTTGCAGCAATGCTTTGTCCTGAATCACGCCAAAAGCCCAGGGCTGCACATTCATCGCGCTTGGTGCCTGGATGCCGGCGTTGATTAATTTGTCGATGGTAGCTTTGTCGACTGTTTCCTCTGTATAGAAGCGGACTGAACGGCGATTGTAAATGGTTTCCATTAATTCCATAGGATCATCTCCTTAATTCTTTTGTAACCTTAAGCTTGTTTTTATTATAAAACACATTTGGTTTAAAAAACAGGAATTATCAAATACGTTCGATATGACAAAATAAAATGCCGATAATGATCGTTAGTGCTAGCAGGCGCGCGAATCGATTTTCAATGCTGAATGGTTTCTTAATGTGCTGCAACGGAATGAGGAACTACTTGTGAATTTTAATTGTTAATGTTATACTACGTTTGAAATATATTTTGTACACAAAATATCTCTATAAAGGATAATGAATATGCTGCAGATTTTTGATAGTATTTGTTTGCTTCTTGCTAAAGCAGAGCAGAAACACCATAATTACACGAAAAAGATATTGATAAACGAAGGCCTGAATATTACGCCTGGCCAAATGGCCGTATTATATACTTTATATAATGGTGATGGCATTACAATTACAGAACTAAGCAAAAGGTGTTATATGGATAATTCTACTTTGACAGGGGTTATCGACCGCCTGGAAAAAGCAAGCTTAGTGATGCGGAGTGAACATCCGGAAGATCGCCGCCAACTGGTTATTGATCTTACGGAGAGTGCCAAAGGCATGAAACCGCAGATTCATGACGTCATGAACCGTATCAGTAAAGATATGCTGGCTGAGTGTACAGAAGAAGAGATTGCTGTTTTTCGAAAGGTACTTTTAAATATTTTCGATAAGTTATAGCCGTTTTTTTAATAAAATACTTTGCGTACAAAATATTTGCATAAAAAATAAATAACAGGGGAGATTATTATGTTAAAGCAAATCACAGAATGGAAAAGCGTGAGAAAGTTTGCGAGCCAGCCAGTAGAAGAAGAGAAAATTTTAGATGTAATGAATGCAGGACGGCGAGCACCATCCTGGAAAAACATCCAGCCTTGGCGCTTTATTACCGTTACAGGAGAGTCCGATAAAGCCAAGTTAGCCGAAGGCTTCTCAATGGGCGTTCTTATCAAAAAAGCACCGGCAGTTATTATGTGTGTTGGCAACTTAGCTGCCTGGGAACGTACACACCAAAGGGATCGTTTAAGGGAACTGATGTCTAATTCAGGCGTTGCCATGTCCAATGAGGATATCGACAAAACATTCCTGAACAACCAGATAGCCCAAGCTCTTGCTAATACTTCTTCTTCCTTGATGGCAAGAACTTTTGAAAATATGGGAATTGCTTATGGTTTTATGATTTTAGAAGCAATGAATCAAGGGCTTGGCGCCTGCATTGTAGGAGAAATCGACAACGAATTGTCCGGTGTGGATAGCTCGAAATATGGTGAAATCAAAGCTCATTTCAACTTAGATGCTACCGAAATTATTACGGCAGCAATTATCATAGGGTATCCTGCCAAAGATTTGCCGGTAAGCCCACGCAAATCTGAAGACGATATTTGCCAAATATGGCGCTAAAAATATTTGAATTGCATCTTGGCAGTTTAAATATTGATTAGATAGTAAGTTGGCCGTGTAGATAACCAGAGTGGCATGACAGGAAAACCGGAGAAATGACAACAGTGGTGCCGGTAGTTATTGTCTCTTGGGCATTCTCAAATACTTACTAAAATACTATAATATAAACAAGGTGTTTTTGAATGCAGCAGAGCAGGAGGCAATGATGTTTGAAAAAATAAAGAAGCAACTTTCAACTATTCACGAACAAAGCAAAGAGGCATCGGCTGTTTTCAAGTATATTGGGCCCGGTATACTCGTGACGGTAGGTTTTATAGACCCCGGCAATTGGGCGGTTAATCTGGCTGCCGGCGCTCATTATGGCTACAGTCTTTTGTGGGTTGTCACGCTTTCCACTATTATGTTGATCCTTTTGCAGCACAATGCCGCTCATCTGGGGATTGTTACCGGCGAGTGTCTGTCCGAGGCGGCAAGCAAATTTTTAAGACCATGGTTGGCGCGCTTTATTCTTGGCACGGCTATGCTCGCAACTATCGCAACAGCGTTGGCGGAGTTGTTGGGCGCGGCGATTGCGCTTAATATGTTGTTCCAGATACCGATTTTGCTGGGAGCGGTAATCACAGGTATCATCTGCACGCTGATGCTCTGGACCAATGCCTACCACAGACTGGAGATGTGGATTGCAGGGTTTGTTTCGGTCATTGCTTTTTCTTATCTGTTTGAACTTTCATTGGTCAAGGTTAATTGGCATATGGCGGCAGTTAATTGGGTGATGCCGAGCCTGCCGGGTGGCTCGATGCTCGTCGTAATGGGCATTTTGGGTGCGGTCATCATGCCGCATAACTTGTTTTTGCATTCGGAAGTCATCCAGAGTCGTCAGTGGAATCTGGAAGATCCGCAATTGATTGTTAAACAGCTGCGCTATGAATTCCTGGATACTTTGTTTTCCATGAGTATCGGCTGGGCGATCAACAGTGCGATGATCCTGCTGGCGGCGGCAACTTTTTTCGTAACCGGCATGCCAGTTGATGAGTTGCAGCAGGCCAAGGAAATGCTGGTGCCGCTTTTGGGTGCAAATGCTGCGAATATTTTTGCGATAGCGCTTTTGTTCGCCGGTTTCGCTTCGACAGCCACGGCTGGCATGGCAGGTGCCACGATTTTTGCGGGCATGTACCACGAACCCTATGATATGAAGGACATTCATTCCAGAATCGGGTTGGTTCTTACCTATATGCCGGCAGTTCTTATTCTTTTCTTCGTTACAGATCCGTTCTTCGGGCTGATTTTGTCGCAGGCGCTTTTGAGTGTGCAGCTGCCGTTTACGATTTTTATGCAGATTTATCTGACCTCATCTGAGCGTGTCATGGGCAAATATGCCAACAGGCCATCAACACGTTTGATCCTGATTGGCTTAGGCGTTATCGTTACTTTGCTGAATTTGTTTTTGATTTACGAATTATGAACTCCAAAGTGGTACAAAGGGGACAGTCTGCAGTGCGTCAAAATTTTAGACACTGTCCCTCTTTGGACCTAGTTAATTTTTAAAATTTTGCAATCTATAATCTATTGGCGACATATTCTTTAAACGGCTTTGGTAACGCTCTTTGTTGTAGAAATTCAGATATTCTTCT
>JAAYVM010000029.1 GCA_012517145.1 Acholeplasmataceae bacterium | reverse complement strand
TCTTCCTGGCCATGACCAGGAGCTGTATGAACGCAGCCGCTGCCGGCGTCAAGCGTAACATAGTCAGCCAAAACAACCACGGAATCTCTGTCAAGGAAAGGATGGCGGGCAACTACGCCTTCCAAATCTTTGCCTTTGACAGTACCAAGAATATTAGTAAATTCTTTATGGCAAACCTTACCGACAGAAGCCATAAGTTCTTTAGCCATTAAGTAGACTTCACCTTCAGATTCTACCCAGGCATATTCAAAATCAGGATGAACCGCAATTGCTACGTTAGCCGGCAAAGTCCATGGTGTTGTGGTCCAGATTACAACAAAGACATCTTTGTCCTTAGCGGCAGCAGGCAAAAGTCCTTTATCGTCTTTAAGCGGAAACTTAACAAAAATAGCATGTGACTTTTCTTCGCCATATTCAATTTCAGCCTCAGCCAGTGCTGTTTCACAATGAGTACACCAGTAGACAGCCTTTTTACCCTTATAGATATAGCCCTTTTTGGCCATTTCACCAAAAACTTTGATTTGTTTGGCTTCGTAGGCTGGTTTTAGAGTAATATAAGGGTTTTCCCAATCGCCCAAAACACCAAGGCGTTTAAAGTCTTTGCGTTGCTCATCAATCCAGCCAAGAGCATAATTCTTGCACTCTTCGCGCAAAACAAGAGTGTCCAGTTCATGACGATTGAGGCCCAAATTCTTAATAGCAGCATGTTCGATCGGCATACCATGAGTATCCCAACCAGGCACATACGGCGTATCAAAACCTTGCAGATATTTATATTTGATAATGATGTCCTTAAGAATTTTGTTTAAAGCAGTGCCCATGTGAATTCTGCCATTAGCGTAAGGAGGGCCGTCATGCAAAACAAATTTTTCTTTGCCAGCATGCAATGCTTGTTTCTTTTCATAAATTTTATTGTCCTCCCAATATGCAAGGACACCAGGTTCTCTTTCAGGCAAACCTGCGCGCATCGGGAATTCCGTTTCCGGCAGGTTTAAAGTTTTACCATAATCCAATTCGTACACCTCCAAAAAAATAAAGCCCCAATCCCCGAAGGGACGAGACTGTTAACACCCGTGGTACCACCCTACTGACAGCAATATACTGCCACTTGAAATGTTGTAACGTGCATCAGACGATCACACCTACTTTGTTCAGCGTGACAACTTAGGAGTGATTTTCTTACGTTGACTGCCGTCTCGAGCTTGCACCATCCTCGATTCGCTTTACGTATTACAACGTCTTACTGTCTCCTGCATTGCTTTTTGATATGAAAATATAAGCAGATGTATTATACAATACTAATGCCCTACGCGTCAACGATGAGTTATTCCATATTTGAATTGAAACAACCCAAAACCATCATCTCTGCGCAGATGCGATGTTTCGTTCAAAAGAAATATAGCATGTTCCTGCCATTTATTAATGCCCAATACGGTAACGCTTGCCGGCAGAATGTCAAAAGAAAAGTTACGGTTATTAACTTCTTCAATATTAAAGCCTATCCAATCAAAGATAATATTTTGGATCGTACCTTTATGCGCTACTATTATCAGGTTTTCCCGCTCCAGGTTATTTATGGTTTTAAGTCCATTAATTGTGCGTTCAAAAAACTCTCTTCTGGTTTCTCCGCCTGGATAGTTACGATGGTCAAGTTCCTTTGGTGAAGAAGGGCTAACATAAAGAGTACGTGCCGTTCTTTCATCCAGCCCAGCTGCCTGGCCATTATTCTTCTCACGCAAGAAGGGCATGACTTCAACATTTTCGCTCAGCACGTCCGCAATAATTTGTGCGGAATCCTTAGCTCTTTTAAGGTCGCTTGCTAGTATCCTTGTCTTTATTCTATGCCTGGCAAAATCTTTCGCCAATTTTGCAGCTAAAAATTGCATCTGATTCTTTCCTTTTTCGGTTAAAACCGAATCAGTCCAGCCCCCTGTCAGATGCTCAGTATGATGCGTAGCTTCCCCGTGTCTCACCAAAAGAATCATCGTCACT
Source organism: Acholeplasmataceae bacterium (assembly GCA_012517145.1). Lineage (GTDB taxonomy): Bacteria > Bacillota > Negativicutes > Acidaminococcales > Acidaminococcaceae > RZYP01. The sequence continues at coordinate 12,422 of JAAYVM010000029.1, read as the reverse complement.
ACCCCCGCAACATTCCTTTAGAAGTTTTCTTTTTCCGCTTTGCGCATTAATTCCAACTGTCCTTCAAGCAAGGTTCTCATGTGGTTGCGATGCGTATTAGCCTGTTTAACTTGTTCTTGGTAAACCGCTTCAGCAGTTCTGACTTTTTTCTCAGCATCGGCAACCATCTGGCTACATTTATTCTCTGTTTCTGCAGTTATTTTCTTGCAGTAATTCTCCGTATCCGTCGTCATTTTTCTGCAATTATTTTCAGTCTCGGTTAAAAGCTTTTGGCGCTCAATTTCGCTTTCCTTCGTCATAAGCTCCACTTGCTTTTTACCGCTTTGTTTTACTTCTTCCGCTGTTTCCTGCGCTATTGCGAGTGTATTGTGCATGGTTGCTTCCATTTGCTCAAAATACTCAAGCTTCGTGCTAGCTCTTTCCAATGCTTCCTTGAGCTCTATATTATCCTGATACAGTCTTTCAAAATCCTTAACAACCTGAGCGAAAAATTCATCAACTTCCTTGCTGTTATAACCGCGGAATTCTTTTTCAAATTTCTTTCCGTGTAAATCTAAGGGTGTTAACATTTTATTCCTCCCAGTCCCAAATTAAATATAACGTTTCAACGTAACACTAATCCGGCCTTTTTTGGTAGTGCCGCGGATTTCAGAAACTTCAACACGTCCACGACTGCGAAAAGAGATTATATCTCCTTGATTGACTGCTTGTGCAGCATTTTTTGCTTCTTTCCAATTTACCTTCACATTCTGGCTTTTTATCTCATCAGCCATGCGTGAGCGTGATACCCCATAGCCTGCTGCAGCAACTGCATCAAGCCTCAAAGCCGCTACTGTAGCACTGATAATTTTGACTTGTTCTTCCTTATGCTGCAGTAGCGCCTGTTCAATTATTTTTAAGGAAACCGGCGCAGCACCAATCTGTGTCAAGTTAGAAGTAATATAAGTTTCAAAAGCTTTATCTGCCACAAACTGTGCACCTTCAGGAATAAAAATTATATCGCCGAGTATTTCACGTTTACATCCCAAGCCCATAAAAGCGCCCAAAATATCTCTATGCGACAAAGTATAATAGCGTTTATCCCATTCAACCTGAAAGCATTCTATGGCAAAATCCGGTTTACCAAAAAAATCTTCGGACACGAATGCCACTTTTGCCCTTTCAGGGTTCAGAAATCCGCCATTTACTTCTACTTTTATATTGCCAACATTAGCTGCAACAATTTCCGCCACACTTAAACCGTGCGGGTCAAGAAAATCGCTGACTTTGAATTTTCGTGATTTTTGTACGTTCTCAGCCAAATCGAGCAATTTAGCGGCTAATTCTTCGTCACCACCGGAACGAAAAAACCTTAATATTTTTTCTCTATCTGCCATTTTATTTTCCTTTTAATTTTTCACTGCGTGCTAAAACAGCCATGACTGCATCATACATAGCTCCACGTACACAGTGAGACTCCAATGCGTGAATACCTGCAATAGTAGTGCCGCCGGGAGATGTTACCTGGTCACGTAACTGTGCAGGATGCAATCCTGTTTCAACGGCCATCTTGCCGGCGCCGGCAAAAGTCTGAGCTGCTAATTTGATAGCCAGATTACGTGGTAATCCGGCGTTGACGCCGGCATCAGCCAAGGCATCAATCAACATAAATACATAACCAGGGCCACAGCCTGAAACGGCAGTAATTGCTTCCATCGCACTTTCCTGCACCTCGACCACCTCGCCGCAGGAACCAAAAATAGCTTTAGCTGTTTCTAGCATTTCCTGCCCAGCATTTTCATCAGGTGCTATCGCCGTCATACCAGCTCCAACTGCAAGCGGTGTATTCGGCATTACTCTTATGATTGCCCTATCAGGTATTAATGAGTGTAATTTTTCAAGATCGACTGAACCCATTATGGAAACAACCGCTGCTTCTTTCTCTATTGCCTGGGCAACCGTGCTGGTAATGGCCTTATCAGCCATCTGCGGTTTGACAGCTAAAATTACTGTCATCGCGTTATTAACTGCTTTCACATTTTCTTTAGTAACATTTACGCCATACTGTTTTTGCAAATACTCCAGGCGCTGCTCAGAAGGGTCACTAACTGTTATCTCTTCCCCTTCAGCCAGCTTGGCCTGCAAAATACCTTTAATAATTGCTTCGCCCATGGCGCCGCCGCCAATGAAGGCAATATTTCCTATTTTTCCCAAGGTGCTTCACCCTTTTCATCATATACTGTTCTTCCAGCGTCTATATCGACATTTTGTGGTGCACATACCAAAATATTACGCCCGATTTTTTTCATGCTGCCATTTAGTGCATAAATAGTGCCACTAATAAAATCTGTCATACGTTTCATTACTTCGCCGTCTGTAGTCTCAAAATTAACAACCACCGGCTGGTTGTTGCGCAAATGATCGGCCACCTTTTGAGAATCATCAAAACCTGTAGGTTCCAGTACTATCACTTTAACTTGTTTCTGTGCGAGTGGCAGCGATATCAGCTTACCATCCTCGCCAGTTTGTTTTTTGCTGAAAAAAGGTTGCTTTTCTTCCTTAGGCATTTCAGTACTGCGCACAAAATTACGTTTAGGATTGGCCAAGGCTTCTTCCTGCTCAACAACATCTTCCTCAACTTCTTTATAAAGTCCCAGAGTATCGCATATCTTTTCAACTATCTTCATTTTGCATTCATGCCCCCTTGAATTCTATCTGCCATAATCTCTTTCGCCGAAAAGTGCTGTACCAATTCTTACCGAATTCGCTCCCTCTTCGACAGCAATCCAATAATCATGCGTCATCCCCATAGAAAGTATATCGACGTGCGCATCACCTAGATATTGTTGCAATTCGCAAAATTTCTCATACCCTTTTTTAAAAACAGGTCTGGTTTCTTCAACATCTTCACATTTCTGGGCAATTACCATTATTCCTCGTATGCGAACATTTTTAAAATTCTTGAGTTCTGGAATAACAGCCTCGTAAGACTCTTTGTCAAAGCCGCTTTTTTGTGCTTCTTCCGCTATATTGAGCTGCAAAAGAACATCCTGAACCTTACCTTGCTGCTCGGCAGCTTTGTCAATGGCAGCGAGAATTTTTTCGCTGTCAACGGACTCGATGATATCGAAAATTTCTACTGCCTGCTTAACTTTATTAGTCTGCAGATGGCCTAATAAATGCCATCTTGGACCATTTTGAACAACAGTTTTCTTGAGTTTAGCTTCCTGGACGCGATTTTCGCCAATATTGACAATACCAAGAGCCATGGAAGCACGGATCACATCTGCAGGATGGTTCTTGGTCACTGCGACCAAAGTAACTGTTTCACCTGTCTTTTTGGTTTCCTTGCGCATTGCTAAAGCATTATTTATTTTGGTTAGTACTATTTCTACATTTTCACTGAACATAGCAATGCCTCCTAGCTGTTAATTATTCGCTGTTTATCACAGTTTTCCTCTATTATTTGAGCTAAATACACCCTATTTACCGCAAATAACTGCCGCTAAACGTCCTGTTTTTCCTGCTTCAGCTCTGTAAGAGAAAAAAAGCTCCTTATTATCTGCCGTACAAATATCTGCGCACGTTATATTTTCAGGTTTCAAGCCTTCCTGCAGAAGCTGCATTTTATTCATTTTCCATAAATTCAATTGCCAGTGCCCTGGGCTGGCAGGCGAGAAACAAGCATCAAATTCTTTTGCCTGTTCATAAACTGCGCCATCTACTTCATAACAACAAGGACCGATGGACGGTCCAATTGCTGCCAGCAGATTTTCAGGAGCACACCCAAACTCTTCCACCATTTTTCTCACTGTTTTCGCCGCAATGCCTGCTACGCTGCCACGCCATCCAGCATGTGCTGCCCCCACCGCTCCTGTTATGGGATCAGCAAAAATAACTGGCACGCAATCAGCAAAAAAGAGCATCAGCGGAACTGCTTTTTCTTTGGTAATCAAGGCGTCAGTGCCTGCTATGGTATCAGAAAAACAAAAAGCCCCACTGCCAATTTTTTCCGGTGTAACCACCACTATATTACTGCCGTGAATTTGTTCGCAAGTGGTTATCCGCTCTGCATCTATAGACAATGCATCTGCTAAAGCTTTTCTGTTCTGTACAACCTTCTGTTGTGCGTCTCCAACGTGCAGAGCCATATTAAGACCGCCGGCCGTTAAATCGCTATTACCATGCAATCGGCAGGTAAACGCATGTGTAAAGCCAAGCTTTTCAAGCCCAGGGAAGAAGCCATACCAGATACCATTACTTTCTCTTAATAAAAATTCAGCCATCTTTTTCCTCCTTGCAAACACCGCAGCGTTTGCAGTTTTCGAAGCACGGAATAGTAAATGCAAGATTCTTTGCTTTTTCCCATTCCGCAGCAAGATAACCTTCATCAAGTCCCATGTCAAGATGTGACCACGGTAAAGCTGCTTTCATATCCAGAGTGCGCTCAGCATATTGTTCAGGATCAATACCAGCCGCCTGTAAGGCCTGCTTAAAGTTACCGTCATATTTAGTCGCTGCTTCATAAAGAACATTGCCAATATTACGATCGCCTCTGGCCAGAACAGCCTGCAACACAGTTTCTTTCAAAGACTCCGTGTGGACAATCACATGTTTTTCCTTACGAAAAGCTTCTGTTATCTTATTGAATCTCTTTTTTAAAAGTTTAACAGATGCCAATGGCGACCATTGAAATGGCGTGAAAGGTTTCGGCACGAAGGCATTAATGCTTATAACAAGGTCTCCCTTATTGCCTACTTCATCCATTTTGGCACGAACCCTTGACACCATGGCGATCATTTCGTCTATGTCACTATCTTCTTCCGTCGGCAGACCAATCATATAATATAGCTTAATATTTTTCATGCCGGCTGCTGTAGCCAATTCTACAGCTTTATATATATCATTTTCACTGATTCCTTTGTTAATAACTTTGCGCATACGTTCACTGCCAGCTTCAGGCGCTACGGTCATAGTTTTCTGTCCACTGCGAGCTAAAGCCTCTGCCAGTTCGATATCCAGACTGTCTGCCCGCAAAGATGCCACCGTAAAAGGTATTTCGTTATCAACAAGAAACTTCGTAAGTTCCTTAATCCACGGATAATCTGAAACAGCCGCCCCCATCAAGCCGACTTTCTTTGTCCTTGCCGGGCGTTCCTTAATAGCCTCGATAATTTTACCCAAATTTCTTGCTCTTGGACGACGGAAACAATAGCCGGCCATACAAAAGCGGCAATGACGCCCGCAACCGCGTGCCACTTCGACTATATACATATTTTCGAATTCTGTATCTGAAGAAAGAATAGCGGAATTACCGGAATAGCCATCCAATTGATGCACCCATTGTCTTTTTATTGTTGCAGGCACACCGGCAGCCGGCTCCATCGCAACAAACGCGTCTTCATCATCATAAACAGGCTTGTAAAACCTAGGAACGTAGACACCCGGCAAATTAGCTAAGCTGCGCAAAATTTCTTCTTTTGACGCACCTGCATTCTTGGCTTGATAAACGGTATCAAGAATTGTATTAACCGTTTGTTCGCCTTCGCCGATGACAAAGGCGTCAGCGAAGGTTGCAAGCGGTTCCGGGTTAAAAGTCGCACACGGGCCGCCGATAATGACTAAAGGTTCTTTTTCTTTTCTCTCTGATGCGACTAGTCCTACCTTGCCCATCTTCAGCATGGTCAAAAGGTTAAGATAGTCCATTTCAAAAGACATCATGACAGCAATAATTTCAAAATCAGCCAACGGTCTCTGTGTTTCCATGCTCAGCAACGGAGTCTTGGTTTTTATGTAATCGGTCTGTGCCTTCGTATCAGGCAGAAAAAAGCGTTCACAGGAGGTATCACTCCTGCTGTTTATTTCTTTATAAAGAATCTGCATCCCTAAATTGGACATGCCTATATTATAGGAATTCGGATAAATAAAGGCTAACGGGCGTCGTGCGCCAGGAGCAAAAATCTGTGTTCCTTCTTCTTTATCTAAAACTTGTTTAATCTTGTTCTTTATTTCCCAGCTCACAGTAAACCTCCAAAAATATTACATACCTTTACTATTATATCTGAAAAACACTCGCAATTAAACAAACTTGATTTAGTTATTTTTCAGTGCTCTTTCAAATAAATCGACCACAGTCGCCAAAACTTTCAATCTGGCATAATATTTGGAATTAGCTTCAACAATTGTCCAAGGCGCATAATCAGTGCTTGTCCTGTAAAGCATCTCGTTAACGGCAACTTCATACTTATGCCACTTTTCACGGTTTCGCCAATCTTCTTCCGTGATTTTCCACTCTTTGTCTGGATTATTCTCTCTTTCTTCAAATCTCTGATATTGTACATCTTTATCAATATGCAGCCAGAATTTTGCGAGTAAAATACCATGTCTTACCCATTGCTCTTCAGTCTCATTGATTTCCTGGTAAGCGCGCTGCCATTCTTCCGTAGCTGCAAAACCTTCTACCCTTTCTACAAGGACCCGTCCATACCAGGAACGGTCAAAAATAGTAATTTCACCATTTTGGGGCAAATACTGCCAAAACCGCCAAAAATAATGATACTGTTTCTCAACAACATTCGGCACGCCAATAGGGATAACCTGATAACCAAGCGGATCAAGGAAGGAAGTCAGTCTTTGGATTGCTCCGCCTTTACCGCTGGCATCCCAACCTTCGAATACAACAACAGCAGGTATTTTATGCTTATATAAATCAAACTGCAGTGTTCTGAGGCGTTTCTGATACTTTTTTAATTCTTCTTTATAGTACTCCTTGTCTACTTTCACCGACAGATCAACCCTGCTTAAAATATTCGGGATATCAGGTTCTGAAGGAGCATAAAGTTTTTTTGTCACATGCTCTTTTCTGTTTAAATAGCTCTCTATTTCAGCAAAAAGCACCTCGAATGTCTTCAATTCAGCATAATGCAGATCTTCGGCCGGCAAAACATGCCAGTTAGCATTATTTCCATCAGTCTCGTCAAGCATCTTTTCATATACTGAATAATAATCATCGTATGCCTTTGGCTCTTCTTCATTGAAAGTAACCTTATGCCATTCCTTGCCATAAATTTTCTCTAATTTTTCCCAATTTTTCTTCTGTTTTTGATGTGAAATATGCAGGAATATTTTGACAATCAGATAACCATCATCGGTCAGTTGCCGTTCGAATATATTAATATCTTCATAGGAAATATTATCTTCCTTACTTCTTACTTCATTTTCCAGTTTCCGAAAATACCAACTGCCGTTATAAATACTAAAGGCACCTTTGGATGGAAGTTCCGACCAAAAAGGTGCAAAATAAGGTTTTTCTTTATAGTTGCAATCACTTTTAGCTGCAGAATGCACCTTGAAACCGCGTGGATCCAGCGCTGAAAGAAGTCTGTTGACCAAAGTTCCCCTTAAAGAACCGTGCCAACCTTCAAACAAAATAATTACAGGTATTTCCAAGTCTCTGAGCTTTCTTTGCAAATATCCAAGTTTATCAGCATAAATTTCAAATTGCTCTTCATAATCATCCTTATCAACTGTCAGCGACAGATCAACACTATTTAGCATAATATTTAGCTCCTCATTGCGAAATATGATTAAATTCTCTTTAAATGCTCAATATTCCTGCAAAATTTGTTTGGAGCAATAAAATGCACCTCTTATCTCAGTATAAATAATGTATGAGATGAGAGGTGCCAGATGATTCATGGCATATTTACTATTCAATATTTGTCAAAAACTCTTCCATACAAGCTGTTACAGCTTTTTTAACGCTGCGGCTTTTGCTGGCTCCGCCAAATTTCCAAAAAGAAACGGCTGAAGAGGAACCTTCTTTAACCACAAGCTGATTGAACAAATAAGACTTATTTTTAACATCGACACATTTCATTTTCATGCTGACTTCCGATGCGTAAGTCTGAGTACCGATAATTATCCTGAAACCATCTTCTTCGCTTTTTGTCGGTGCGAGTGAAAGATATATAACTCTGTCTGCCTTCAAATCTTCGCCGATTGCAACGAGCTCCGCGAGAACCGGTGCATCATAATTTTCAAAAGGATGTCTGTGTACTGCGTCGACAACTGTTTTTGCGTTTAATATTTTAACCTTCGTTGTCTTTTTAGGATATTTTTGTTCAAAAGCGTTCTTTATTGCATGCTGTGCCACAGTTCGCTCTTTTTCTTCCATCCCGGATTGATCAAAAGTTGGTATTATCGCCAACGTATAACTTGCTTCCGAAGGAACAATCTCTACTTTTTCTGTGCTGCTCTTTTGCGTTGTCTGCGTTGTAGTTTCAGCTTGTTCAGCAGCACTTGCAGTATTTTGCGAAAAAATAACCATTCCTGTCAGAAACACACCTATTAAAAAGTTCTTCATAAAAACCTCCAAATTTACCTGAAGTTTTGTTCGACATATCCGCGCAAACGTGGATATAAAAGCATAGCGACTACGAAACCAACGCCTGAACTCAAAAGACTTGCAGGTATATTAGCCAAAGCAACGCTCAAACTACCAATTACACTCCACCATGCCACGATATAGCCTAAAAGGGTCCACATAGCCCCGACAAAGCAAGCTATAAGAATTCTCAAAAAACCTGCTCTTGCCATCGTCTTTCCATAATTTGGGAATGGCCCCATGGCAATCATTCCAACCAGATATCCAGCGATACCTTTTATAAAGAATGACCAAAAAGTATAGGGTGAAAATCCCATTAAAAGATCATAAAATGCTGAACCAATAGCTGCTGCCCAGCCTGCGTAAACACCGCCGAATAAAATTCCAGATGTAAACACCATGCCAGTCCCTAAATGAACCATGGCGCCTGAACCAAAGGGAATTTTTATAAAAGTTGCTAGAACGCAAAGCGCAGCCAAAACAGAAATATAAGCTACATCTTTGACATTCAGACTTCTATTTGCCATATCAATACACCTCGCTTTTTTAATGTCAAGTATACAACACATCAATCGCGAAACAAACAGTCAGTTTTTCAAATTGTAGACGGGACAGCTTAAAGGTTCACTTGCTCAATTACGTGCTCAAAAGCCAGCCCTTCACGTACAGGCAAATTTAGCTCTTGCGTGGCAGCAATTGCCTCGGCAACAAAATCGCCAGCTTTATACAAGGCAGTACCAAATCCTTCTTCACACAGCAGTCTTCCCAATAAGACACTGGCAAAAATATCGCCTGTTCCGGGATACCTCTCACCTATACGCTGGTTAGAAGCTATAAAAAACGAACCGGTACTTTTTTCATAACCCAGGTTCAGCAGTTTATTCTTATCGGGTATACCTGTTATAACCACTCGTTCAGGTCCCATCTCAGCAAGTTCAGTTAACCACGGCAGCAAATCGCGCCAATTTACGCCACTACCTTGATACTCCTTTTTTAAAAGAAAGCAAGCTTCTGTATAATTCGGGGTAATTATATCGGACTCCGCAATCAAAGTTCTCATATTCGCAATGAGTTCAGGTGTGATCAAAGAATAAGGTTTTCCCTCATCGCCCATAACTGGATCTACCAATACCAGACTTTCGCCGTTAGTAAATTTTCTTATAAATTCTTTAGTTATTTCTATTTGTTCTACAGAAGCTAAAAAACCACTGTAAATGCAATCGAATTCAAGCTTGTTCATTTCCCATTGTTCACTAAACGACTTCATTTCTTCCGTTAAATTCTTGCAAACAACGTCTTGGAATCCCCCAGAGTGCGAACTCAAAACTGCCGTAGGCAGAGGACAGGCCTGAACTCCCATTGCTGACAAAAGCGGTATGACAACTGATAATGAACAACGTCCTACACATGACAAATCATGAATCGCGACAACCTTTTTCAGCATGAAATTCAAGTCTCCTTTCAATAATATTTTTAGCATATAGCCATACATGTTATTATCCATCCAATAAACTTGCAGGCAATATTATAAGCTTTTCTTTTACTAATTTGCAAGAAAAAAAGTACACTGGCAAATGTCTATTTTTCAGACCTTCGCAGTGTACTTTTTCGTTTTTTTAAAACTTATCGTTATAGGGATTAAGCGCCCGTGGTTTGCCTAAGACTTCCGCCATGATAACGCCACGTCTTAAATCATCACGTGTTAAGCGTCTCTTTGTCGGTACGTTTTTTGCAACAGTAGCTGCTACAGTTTGCTGCACTGGTTTTTCCTGCCTGATTCGCTTCAATGCCGACATATACTCAGAGACTGGTGTTATTTCTTCTTTTACCTGCATTTCTATTTCCTGTTGACTTGGTTCCGGCAGCCCCCATGTTAACCAAGGACTTTCATTATCCTTAGTTTTAGCAGATGATGGGGTTTCTATTTTTTCATCAGGATATTGGTGAGGCTTATCCTTTTTATTTTTTTTGCCGAAAATATTAGGCAACACAAAAATAAATAATCCCCAAACAATCAGAAAAAAGATATTATCCATTTTATCCTCACTGACGTTTTATTTTATATGGTCACCTTTCGACAAATCTTGGTCTGCACCGGGATCGCCAATCACTTCACGCATCTTGGTATCAGCTATAATATTATTCATGCGATAATAATCCATTACGCCAATATTACCAGATTCCAAGGCTTTAGCCAAAGCCTTAGGAACTTCAGATTGGGCTTCCACAACTTTAGCCTGCATTTCCTGCACAGCAGCTTTCATTTCCTGCTCTTTAGCAACTGCCATTGCACGTCTTTCCTCTGCACGCGCCTGGGCAATACGTTTGTCAGCCTCGGCCTGATCAGTCATCAGTTCCGCACCGATATTACGGCCAACATCAACATCCGCAATATCTATTGAAAGGATTTCAAATGCCGTACCTGCATCCAATCCTTTTGCTAAAACAGTTTTAGAGATATGATCCGGATTTTCCAAAACCTCACTATGATCTTTAGAAGAACCGACACTAGTGACAATGCCTTCGCCAACACGGGCAATAATAGTCGCTTCGCCAGCGCCACCAACAAGACGGTCGATGTTGGCACGAACTGTAACACGTGCTTTAACTTTCAGCTCAATACCATTTTTAGCAACCGCAGAAACCAACGGCGTCTCGATTACTTTTGGATTAACGCTCATCTGCACAGCTTCCAAAACCTCACGTCCTGCCAAATCGATTGCGCAGGCACGCTCAAAAGTCAAGGGAATTTCAGCTCTTTGCGCGGCAATCAACGCATCAATCACTCTATCGACATTACCGCCAGCCAGATAATGTGCTTCCAACTGATTGACATTCACGCCAAGACCAGCTTTATTTGCTTTTACCAATGGCAAAACGATTTGGGAAGCGGGAACACGACGAAGCCGCATACCAATCAAATTAAAGATACCGACATCAACACCGGCAGCCATGGAAGAAATCCAAAGACCAATAGGTACAAAATTCAAGAACAAAACTATAACGAGAACAGCAAGAATAATTACGAAGCCACTGCCAAGAACAAATTGTAACATTATTCACTTCAACTCCTTTTTATTTTTATAGTTATTACTGGTCCTTCTGTTGCATTTTAACGAAAATTTTACTGCCTTCAACTCTGACAACTACTATATCTGTGCCAGCATCTATATAGTCACCGAAAGTTACAACGTCTGCGCGGACACCATCAATTAGCGCGATACCTGCAGGCCTCAATGTAGTTAAGGCTATCCCGGTTTTACCGGCATACTGTGTCATGTCAGGGGTTACGCTGTAGCCTTCACTGTTTTCCTGTTTATCCTTCAAAACAAATAAATTCCAAGCTGGATTAGATGGCAAATATTTTATAAGCAGCGCAAAGATTACCAAAGCTGCTACTATGCTGACAGCCAGCCAATTCACTGCGGCAGCGTTGCCGCCCAGGACAAAATAAAAACTGGCCAAGATACTCACGATACCAGCAATGCCAAAGATGCCAAAACCAGGAATAAAAACTTCCAAAATCAAGAGGCCCATACCAACTATAAAAAGAAGAACTTCAAGCCAACTACCAGCTCCACTTACAAAATTCATCCCAAAAAGAGCTGCTGCCGCAATAATCGCGATACCTCCGGCAATACCGGCACCAGCCGTTTTAACTTCGGTAAGGATTCCCAAAATAATTATGGTAAGCAATACCGCTTTAACCTGTGGAAACAAAAACCACCTTCCCGCCAAATCTTCGTTTGATGGATATAAATCAATTGGAAGCGCTCTGGCAGCCTCTGCACCAATTAAAGGTAGACAAACAAGCAATAATGTTAATATTAACAGTAATTTTTTCATATTTGTCCCTCCGCACTCAGATTACACAAATATTATACTTTGTAATGACATGTTCGGCAAACCTTTATTACAAAATGGTAAACAAAAAGGGAGGGTAAATTTACCCTCCCTCATGTTTTTACTTCAAAAGCTCCCGCACCATGGTATTAATGCGTTTACCATCAGCACGTCCTTTTGTTTTTGGCATTAAAGCAGCCATAACCTTACCCAT
>JAAYVM010000028.1 GCA_012517145.1 Acholeplasmataceae bacterium | reverse complement strand
TTAATTTATCTGACAGCTATTATCAGCTTGGTAATTTTTGCATTAATAAAACTGGCAACATTTATGTGGTAAAGGATTGGTCATTATGTATAATTATGTGCATGGCGGAGATGTCTATTCTTTGCCAGAAGGTAAAAAAGTCATAGATTTTTCCGCTAATATAAACCCTCTCGGACTTCCGAGAGGAGTAAAAAATGCGCTGAAAGCTGCGATAAATGTTTGCGCAGATTATCCTGATCCTTTTTGCCGTAAACTTACAGAGAAACTTGCCAGATATCACAATTTAGAACAAAAGTATATCTTTTTGAGTAATGGTGCCGCAGATGTTTTATTTAAACTAGCTTTGGCTATTAAACCTGGTAAAGCTCTTTTGCTTGCTCCAACTTTTGCTGATTATGAGAAGGCTTTGGCGACAGTTAACTGCAAAATTGATTACTTTGGCTTATCCGCAGGTAATGATTTTCGTGTTGATGACAGCATTTTGACTAAAATTAATAATGACACGGATCTGGTTATTATCTGTAATCCGAATAATCCAACAGGACAATTAACTGAAGAAACATTGCTGTTGAAAATACTCGATAAATGCCGGTCAACTGGAACTTATCTGCTCGTCGATGAGTGTTTCATGGATTTTGTTGATAAGGAAAAGGGTTTCTCTTTAAAGAAATATCTGAGCGAATATGATAACTTAATAATATTAAAAGCCTTCACCAAAACTTACGCCATGGCAGGAATAAGACTAGGCTATTGCCTTACAAGCAATGAAGATATTATCGATAAATGCAGAGAAAATGGTCAGGATTGGAGCGTTTCCACCTTGGCACAGGCTGCAGGCTTAAGTGCCTTGGATGAAGAGGAATATCTGGCAAAGTCTAAGGAATATATAAAAAAAGAACGCTCTTATTTACTCCAAAATCTGCATAAGCTTGGGTTCAAAGTATATGGCTCCGAAGCAAATTATATTTTCTTTGCAGCTAAAAATTTGCCTAGACTTGCAGAAAAACTGGAAAAAGATGGTTTTCTCATACGTAAGTGCGCAAATTATCATAACTTGGATGAGCATTATTATAGAATTGCCGTAAGAACAACCTCACAGAATAAACTTTTAATAAAAGCGGTTAGGAAATTACTGAAGAATGAAAACTTTGCTAGTAATAATTGACGGTTTAGGTGATGATGCAATACCGGAATTATGCGGGAAAGCACCATTTGACTATGCCAGACATGATAATATAGATAAATTGATTAAAATTGGTGCTACAGGTTTTGTAAGCATTTGTGACGACGATTTTATGCCGGAGAGCCTTGGTTGTATTTTACGTTTATTGGGTGTCGACCAGAGAGATTTTCCTCGCAACAGAGCTTATCTGGAACTACTTGCCCATGACCGTGATATTTCGGAATATGAAATGGTTTTAAGGTGTAATCTGGTTTCAATTGACAATGCAGGCAGAATCGTATCTTTTAATGCACAAGGTCTAACACCGACTGAAATGGAAGAAGCATCATTAATTGCCGATGCGTTCCGTACTAATATAGAATTTCTGCATTTATCGCATTACAGGAATCTCTTAATTATGGATAAAAAGCAAGATTTGTTGGAAAATTGCCTGATAAATCCTCCGCACGAAAGTCTGGGGGCTAACGCTTATGATTTACTCGCTGATTTAAAGAATAATTCTTTGCTTATTAAAAATTTTATTGATGAAACGGAGAAAAGCTTAGAGCGATTTAATCGCGATGGCTTTCGTTATTTGTTTTATCCTTGGGGTATTTCGGAAAGAAAGGAAATGCCAACGTTTACAAAACTGCACGGTAAAAAAAGCGGCGTTATTTGTGCGACTGAAATTGTGAAAGGTATTGCACGAGCCATGCACATGGAACAGCCTTATATTGACGGTGGGACTGCCGATATAGATACAGATATAGCCGGGAAAGCTAAACGGACAATAGAACTTCTTAATAAAGTAGATTTTGTATTAACTCATTTTAATGGTGCAGATGAAGCTGCACATCGCTATGATTATATGGGGAAGGCAGATTTTATTAGCCGTATTGATAGGGAGTTTTTCGGACAGATAGTTACCGAAATAACTGAACCTACTAGAGTATTGCTTTGTGGCGACCACGTTACCAGTTCAATATCAGGCAAACACTCGAGAGGTAAGGTTCCCGTTGTAGCATGCTATCTTAATAAAGATAGCGTGACCAATCATTCTATAAATACTTATCGTGATATTAATAAATTCTTATTTGAGGGGAGATAGTATTTAATGGCAAAGGCAATTATGGTTCAAGGTACGATGTCAAATGCAGGTAAAAGTCTTGTTACTGCCGGGCTATGCCGCGTATTTAATCAAGATGGATATAAGGTTGCTCCTTTTAAGTCACAGAATATGGCTTTAAATTCTTTTATTACGCGGAATGGCGCTGAAATGGGACGGGCACAAGTTGTGCAGGCTGAAGCAGCCAATATTGAACCAAGTGCTTTAATGAATCCAATTTTACTAAAACCAACCAGCGATAAGGGTTCTCAGGTCATCGTTAATGGTGAGGCCATTGGAACCATGGCTGCAAGTGAGTATTTTGCCTTCAAAACACAATTAATTCCTGAAATAATGAAGGCTTATAACCAACTTGATGTTGAAAATGAAGTTATCGTCATTGAGGGTGCAGGAAGTCCTGCTGAGATAAATCTCCGCGGCCAGGATATTGTAAATATGGGTATGGCAAAAATGGCAAAGTCACCTGTATTACTAGTTGCTGATATCGACAGAGGCGGTGTTTTTGCTTCAATTTATGGCACTTTGATGCTTCTCGAAGAAGATGAACGAGCCATGGTAAAAGGACTTGTTATAAATAAATTCCGTGGTGACATTGATATATTACGCCCTGGTCTTGAAATGATTGAAGAAAAGACAGGTATCCCGGTGGTAGGTGTTATGCCGATGCTCAAAGTAGATATTGAAGATGAAGACAGCTTGTCAGAAAGACTGGACGGAAGAAGTGAGGTTCAGGCAGTTGATATAGCGGTAATTAAAATACCAAGAATGTCTAACTATACTGATTTTAATGTTTTTGAACTTATTCCCGGTGTTTCCTTGCGGTATGTTAAATCAGTCGGTGAATTGCAAAACCCGGATATGATAATAATCCCGGGTACAAAAAATACGATTGGTGATCTCTTGTGGCTCAGACAAAGCGGTTTTGAAGCTGAAATCCTCAAGAGGGCTCATGCAGGAACAGTGGTATTTGGCATTTGCGGCGGTTATCAGATGTTAGGCACAAAGCTATCCGATCCTTTTGGTGTTGAAGAAGGCGGCGACGTAGCAGGCATTGGTTTGCTAGATGTTGAGACAATTTTTGCTGAAAAGAAGAGAACTATTCAGGTTGAAGGCTATTTCAACAATGTGCAGGGTATTTTCAAAGCATTGTCTGGAAGTCAGTTCCATGGATATGAAATACATTCAGGCGTGACAAATTTTGCAATAAGCAGCAGCCTTTCCACTATGAAACCAATTTATGAGGAAGGCGACGTTGTGCCGGAAGGCTCACAAAATATTACTAAGGAAATGAATGTCTACGGCAGTTACGTACATGGGATTTTTGACGGTGACGGAATAGCTAAGAGCATTGTTGATGCCTTGCTTGCAAAAAAAGGCATGAGGCCGGAAGAGGTTCATACGATAAGTTTTGCTGAATATAAACAAAAACAATATGATATTTTGGCTGAACAGGTAAGGAAAAATCTGGACATGAAGAAAATTTACGAAATTTTAAAGGCAGGCGTTTAAAATGGAACAGGGACTTATCCATATTTATTGCGGAGATGGTAAAGGGAAGACCACTGCTGCTTTAGGTCTTGCTTTGCGATGTGCCGGACGAGGCAATAAAGTTTTGTTTGTGCAGTTTCTAAAAAGTCGTCCGACTGGCGAATTAACAAGTTTGAAATATGTGCCAAATATTGAAATAATGCGTGGCAAGGAAATAATGAAGTTTACTTTTCAAATGACTGAGGATGAAAAGAAACAGGTTCTTTTAGAACATGAACAACTTTTTGACCACGTTGTTGAAAAGTGCGCCAAAGAAAAAATAGATTTATTGATTCTTGATGAAGTTATTGGAGCTTGCAATACAGGCGTATTTAATATGGCAAGGCTGATTGATTTCATGAAAAATAAACCGTATTCAATGGAGATAGTTTTGACAGGGCGTGATCCTAAGCAGGAATTGGTCGATTTAGCTGATTATGTATCAGAAGTAAAAAAAGTAAAACATCCATATTATAAAGGAATTCCAGCGAGATCTGGCATTGAGATGTAGGGAGGAATAGCATGAAGTTACAAAATGTTTTGCCAACTGATATAGAAAAACGCAGCATGGAAATTATTGCAGAAGAATTGGGCGAGGTTAAACTCGACGAAGAAAAACTGAGTATTATTAAACGTGTCATTCATACTTCAGCAGACTTCGATTATGTCCGTACACTTCATTTTTCGGAAGACGCGGTGCAGAAGGCATTGGAAGCTTTAAAAAATGGCGCAACGATAGTAACTGATACTAATATGGCCAGGGCTGGCATTAATAAGGCAGGAATGGATAAACTTGGCTGCAAGGCAGTTTGTTATATGTCCGATGCCGATGTCGCTTCTCAGGCGAAAATAGACGGTTCTACAAGGGCAGCAGCATGTATGGAGAAGGCGTGCTTGATTGAAGGACCCGTAATTATTGCTATTGGTAATGCTCCAACGGCGTTGGTACGTTTAGACGAATTAATTAAAGCGGGCAAAATAAAACCAGAATTGATCATTGGGGTACCGGTAGGCTTTGTTAATGTTGTTGAAGCGAAAGAACTCATCATGCAGGCGGGTGTGCCTTATATAGTTGCACGTGGACGTAAAGGCGGCAGTAATGTTGCAGCGGCAATATGCAATGCCTTAATTTATAAGCTTACAAGATAATGTTTCTATGAAATTAGCCAGAAAGCTTGTTGACACAAGCAAGAAGGTGTTGTAAAATATCATTTGTTGATAAGTTAATTCCTCGATAGCTCAATCGGTAGAGCACTCGGCTGTTAACCGAGTTGTTGTAGGTTCGAGTCCTACTCGGGGAGCCAAAATCTAACCGGACAAAACGTCCGGTTTTTTGTTTGTTGTTAAATGTTTTTTTTGAAGTTACAATAAGCATATAGGTACGTTTGGGAAGAACTTATTTTAAGAAAATATCGAGGTGATAAAATGGAATTAATTAAGGTGGATTATAATAAGTGTATTAAGTGCGGAATTTGCGTAGATATTTGCCCTAGCTGCATTTTGGAAATGGGTGAAGATGGCCCCGTGTGTAATTGGGATCGTGGATGTATGGCTTGCGGACACTGTGTGGCAATCTGTCCGACAGCGGCAATGGACAACGCTCATTGTCAGCTGGCGAAGCAAATACCTGTTCCTATGCCGGTACTTGATTCTGAGACAGCCTACAATTTCTTGAGGATGCGGAGGTCGATCCGAAACTTCAAACCGCAGCCAGTTGAAGAAGAAAAAATAACCAAATTGCTTGATATAGCAAGATATGCTCCAACTGCCGGCAATTCTCAAGGACTTTATTATATTGTTATTTCTGATGCTGAAACTATTAGGAAGATTGCTGATTTAACAGCTGAGTGGATGCAGAAGGAAATAGAAGTCAACAGTCCGCACAGCAGATATTTTTCTAATATATTGAGGACCTACCACGAGCGTAAGATTGATATTATAGCAAGAAATGCCCCACAGCTAATATTTGCCTGCGCACGTAAATTAAATTTAACCGGAGTAAGCAATTGCGAACAAGCATGGTCGTATGCCAGTCTGTACGCACCAACTTTAGGGTTGGGTACAACAACTGCCGGCTTCATCCAGACCTGTGGTATTTCTGGTTATGAGCCATTAGTTGAATTACTTGATATTCCTAAGAAGCAGCAAATAGTTGGTACTTTAATGGTTGGCTATCCAAAATATAAATATCAGAGACTCGTGGAAAGACAGCATCTAAAAGTAGAATTTCGTTAAAATAACCGGCCTTAGGCCGGTTATTTTTGTTTAAGAATGAATTATACTCTGTTATAATAATGAAGAGTATTACTCCAAAACTGAGAGGTATATGTATGCAGCTTTCTTCAACACAGTTTATAAGTATGATTATTGTTTTGATTTTAGCTTCAATACCAGGCCTTCTCGCTGCGAAAAAGGTTAAATCGGAAGCTGATTATAGTGTGGGCGGGCGTAAAGCTGGCAGTGTACTGGTTGCGGGTACAATTATAGGCACTATTGTTGGAGCTGCGGCGACTATCGGTACAGCACAGCTTGGCTATAAGGTCGGAATAAGTGCTTGGTGGTTCACACTCGGTTCTGGAATCGCTTTAGTCGTGATGGCACTTTTTTATGCCAAACCTTTACGCAATAGCGGATTGACAACTATTTCTGAATTCTTGGTTATAAACTATGGGGAAAAGGCAGGACCGATGAGTAGTATTGCTGCTACTGCTGGTATTTTTCTCAGCATTGTTGCAAGTATGCTTACAGCAATTCATTTGATTGCAGGAGTCTTTCAGGTCAATCTAATAGAAGCCTCAGCGGTAATTATGGTTGTTGTGCTACTATCGGTATTTTTAGGCGGTATAAGTGGCTCAGGCATGGCCGGCTTAGTGAAAGTAGGGTTAATTTTCGGTACTATTTTTATTGCCGGAATTTGGGCGTATAATGACTTAGGCGGTATTGGCGGCATTAAAATGACATTTCCAACTACACCATGGTTAAGTATGTTTGCTGGTGGAAAGGAAAAAGTTTTATATAATATATCATCTTTAATCATTGGTGTAATTTCAACTCAGAGTTATATACAGGCATTATTTTCGGCCAGCGACAGCAAAAAGGCGGCAATTGGTTGTATTGTTGCAGCTGTTATCGTAATCCCTATAGGACTTCCGTCTGCAATAATCGGCATGTCTGTTCAAATAAGCAATCCAGGAATTAACAGTATTGATGCACTGCCTATATATTTATTGCATTACATGCCGGATTGGCTTGGTGGTGCGGCAATTGCTGCTTTAATATTATCAGCGCTGTGGTCAATATCAGGGCTTGTTCTGGGTTGTGGAACAATGGTTTCCCGCGACATATTTAAGGCAGTATTTTGTTTAAATGATCACCGTGTTTTGCTCTGGATAAATCGCAGTTTCGTATTTTTAATAACATTAGCTGCAGAAATTGTTGTCTTTTATAACTCGGACTCATATGTTTTGGATTGGACCTATTTATCGATGGCTCTTAGAGGAGCAGGGATATTTTTGCCTCTTACTTTCGCCATACTCTTCAAAAACAAGGTGCCCGCAAGGGCGGGTTTGCTTTCTATGATTGCCGGTATTTTTGTTGCTTTAACATGGAAATTATTATTCCCTGAAGCAAAAGACACATTATTTCCTAGTTTAGCATTCAATCTTATATTTCTTTTACCGGGAGTAGTTTGGGCAATGACGCAAGAAAATAAAAAGAATAAAGTTGTTTCGAAAAAATAAATGATTTTATGCAGGTAATTTCAAGTAAATATAGAATATAGCTGATATAGAGAGGCTTACAATGATTTAAATATATTTATGTAGTAGGGATTCAAATGGTAGGTGGAAAAACAATAATTAGCGAAGAAGTGTTTGCTGATTTAGCAAAAACGGCAATGAGTAAAGTTGAAAATGTCGCAGCAGCTTCTGAGGATGTAAGTACTTTGGCTGCAGTTGTGAAAAAAGTTGCAGATCGTGTTATTCCGCAGGTTATTGTCAAAAAAACAGATGCTATCGCAGGTGACGAAGAAAATCAACAGTCTACTGTTGGGCGTGTTTCCTTCGAAATAAAAATTACAGTAGTTTATGGTGCCAATATCCCTGAGACTACCACCAAACTTCGTCAGGTTTTGCTTGATGAGGTTGAGCGTATTACAGGATATCAAGTTGATAAGGTTGACGTAATAGTGGAGAAACTAGTAAAAGCAGAGAGTGCTGCTGAAAAAGAAGCATAAGCATAATAGTTACAAACTAAATGCGGCTGTTTTTTAGCAGTCGCATTCTATTTTTTTGTCAAAGGGTTGATATTATGAACGCAAATATTGTAGATGTACTTGCTAAGATGATTAACTATGAACAAGGTTGCCCGCATAGAGTAAATCATTTTCTGAAAGTGCACTCTTTTGCCAGAATCATTAGTGAAGCTGAAGGGCTAAATTCTTCTGAACAGTACATCCTGGAAGTTGCCGCAGCAATGCATGACTGCGGAATCCGAGCCAGCTTGTTAAAACATGGACATTACAATGGCAAAATGCAGGAGGAGGAAGGCCCCGCTGTTGCAGATAAAATGATGCTGGAATTAGGCATAGATGAAGCCATAAGAGATAGGGTTAGATTTTTGATTGGACATCATCATACTTATACCAATATTGACGGTATTGATTACAGAATATTGGTTGAAGCAGATTTTTTGGTAAATATTTATGAGGATGGGCTTTCTGCAGATGCTATAGAAAGTGTAAAAGAAAAATATTTTATTACAAAAAAAGGTAGAGAAATTTTGATCAGCCTTTACCAAACTCCTAATGAATCAGGAAAATAAAGCATACAAATATTTTATTATTATTCGTTACACACTTATTTTTAGTTTAATGCTAAAGATCAGTGTGTACTTTTTATTGTAACCAATGTGGTAAAATAAATGTATATGTTAGGCGTTGCTGAACGCAGGAATGGGCGGATAAAATGGCAGATTTATTTTGTGTGAGAATTGGAGAGACGATGCGAAGCAAATTTGCGGAGCATATAAAGCAATACGCATACGGCGAAGCATTGTTGGTTTTGCCAAACCGTTTTTTGCTTCAGAGTGAACAACAAAAGGGAATGGTACGAGCCGTAAATATGGATTATTTACCTAACGAGATATTGCGGGCAAATAAGCGTGACCGGTTTGCGATGCTATCCAGACGCTCTCAAGAAATAATCGTGAGAAAACTTATTGATGATAAAAAGAACGCAGGTGAACTCAGGTATTTGCTGAACATCGCAGATGCTGATTCATTTGCCAAAATTGTTACTGGGTTTATAGGAGAACTTTCCCGTGCCGGTACCACTGCTGAAGAATTTGCGGATGCGTTGTCTGCCTGGGAAAGAAAGAATTGCTATGGCCTGAAAGATGAAGAGATATCAAGTATTTATAATGATTATAGAAAAATACTTAAAAAAAATAACTGGTATGATATTGATGGCCTGTACCGTCTGGCAACTATTGAACTGCAAAGACCGGACAGTATTATTCCTTGGCAAGCTCTATTTTTTAGTGATTTTTATCAATTTGACCATTTGCAGCTTGAATTTATCGCTGCCATTAAGGATAAATGCAAGGTAAGCATTGGCATTGTTGGCGATCTGAAAAATGACGAATTGTATGGAGCAACATTAAACACTATCAGCGATTTAGTCGGCCGTGGTTTTGAATTGCATAAGGTAGATACTCTAATTGACAGAAAAGAAGAGTTGCAGCACTTTTGCCTGTACTGGAAAAATAATAATCGCGTTTACGAGAAGGATGTAGAAAATATAAGAGTTTTCGAAGCAACCAGCATCGAAAATGAAATGAGGACAGTACTGGAGGATATTAAAAGAGAAATTTACGATGGTACCAATTATGAAGAGATATTATTAGTTGTTCGCAATCTTGATTCCTATAATGGTTTGCGCAATTTATTTGATGAATATGGTATTCCTTCAACATTGCCCAAAATAACAAGTTTTTTGGCTCAGCCAATGGTGGAACTGATTAACAACCTTTTGAACTTAGCAAAAAATGATTATGATGTTAATATTTTTTGCGATTTACTTTGCTGTAATTTTGCTAAGCTTCTGTATGACTTTGATGGGGAAAAAGTTACAGAACTACGTACAAAGCTTTATTTCCCTAATAGCGAACAATTAAAGAAATACTTGAACAGCAATGGTTATACAATTGAAGCCAATAATGATATTGGTAAATTGCTTAATTGGGCTGACAATTTACCTGCATATGCAAAAACCGATGAGTATTGTCCGTTGTTGCGTGACCTAATTAAAGACTGGCACCTTGCTGAACGTTTTGGTCAATATTATAAGCAAGGAAATCTATCTTTGGAGGAACTGAAAAATATACTTCTTACAGAAAAAATATGCTATGAGGTATTGGATGAAATAGAAAAAGTATATAAAGAAAGCAAGGAAGCAGAAAAAAAGATACAAATTGATGATTTTTCTAACATATGGAGGGAGATTGCATCAGAAAAGGATGTTATCTTAGAAAATGGGAATCCGCAGGGTGTTTGTGTTCTTGAAGCTGCAAATGTCCAGGGAATTTATTACAAACATATATATATTATGGGTCTTCGTGAAAATGAGTTCCCTTCTCTCAAGCAAGAAAACTGGTTATATAACGATAATGAAAGAAATGACCTTAAAATGCTCGGCATAGATTTAAAAAGCAGTGGCTCAGCGCTGCGTGAAGATCAATTTTTCTTTGCTTCGTCAATCGCAGCGGCAACCCAGAGCCTTACCTTAAGTTATTATGTTGATGATGAGGCGAGTGCTTCCGGCTATTTAAATGAACTGAAACAATATTACAAAGAAAATAGTTTGCAAGCTTTAACAAATAAAAAGGATATTTCAGACTGCTGGTCAGAAGAGCAGTTTGTTGAAAAGCTTTGCAGCTTGCAGGGATTAGCTGAAAAAGAAAGAAACTGGCTTGCGGAGCGAGTTGGAAAAGATTATGGATTTCGGAGTTCTTTAGATAAGGTTCGTTTTGTAAAAAATTCGCCATATCAAGGATGCTTGGGAAATGAATCGAAGAAAAAAATCAGAAAAAGCATTGGTGAATATTATAGCCCGTCAGCACTTGAGTTGTACGCATTTTGCCCTTTTAAGTTCATGGTAAGCAAGGTTTGGCAAACGGCTGCCTGGCAGGAAGTAAGCGATGAAACAGAAGCTGTAGACCAAGGTGATTTATACCATATTGTTTTAGCAAGGTTTTTCAATAGGTATCTTGGCAAAAATATCAGTTCTGAAGAGGCCAGCATACTTGAAAGTGAGTTGCAAGAGGTTTTTCATTCTGTGTGTGAAGAGTTTTTGCTTTTAGGCAAGCTGAAAAAAACAGATTTTCTAGATGCTGAGATGCAACAGATATGGACAAAATTGCTAAGAGTCTTGACAGCAGAGATTGCCTATCAGAAAGACCTTTCTGCCAGCAGAAGGAATTTGCTGCCTGCTTTTGTGGAATGGGGATTTGGCACAAATAAAACCGGACATGCTTTTTTTCGCGAGATTGACGGCGAAAAAGCATATTTCATAGGTCGCATAGACAGAATAGATGTTGACGAAGAGAACCTATTTATTACAGATTATAAAAGAACAAAAGGTCCTGGTAAAAAGGATTTTGAGATAGGTCTTGACATGCAAATGCCTCTTTATGTCTTGGCGGCTGAAGAATTCTTTGCAAACGATACAAGAACACTTCTTGGTGGCGGTTATTTTTCAATTGAAGCAGCACAAAGAAAGAACGGTTACTGGCGCAAGGAAGCGGAATTTTTGCCATGGCTAAAAAAAGGGAGTGAGACCTGGCAAGCATTTTTGGAAAAGGCTGAGGATAATTTGGCTAGCTGCGTGCAGGGCATAAGAGCTGCCAACTATTATACGGAACCTAAAATGCAATGTCCGTCTTATTGTCCTGGAATAGATATTTGCCGCTATTCTCTTGTAAGTGAGTTACAGGAAGAAGGAAGTGAAACTGATGATTGATTTTACCCCTGAGCAGAAATGTGCAATAGAGACAATTGAAAGCAATATATCAGTTTCGGCCGGTGCTGGTTCGGGTAAAACGCGTGTTTTGGTAGAACGTTTTGTTAATATCATTGCCAAGCAAAAAGCATCTGCGGATGGGATATTGGCAATTACTTTTACGCGTAAAGCAGCAAAGGAAATGCGGGAAAGAGTCCGTGCGAAACTTAATACCTTGATTAAGGACTCGGTGAGTGACCAGATTTTCTGGCAGAAACAATTAATACTATTGGATCGTGCCCAGATAAGTACAATTGATAGCTTTTGCAGTCGCCTGCTGCGCGATAACCCTGTAGAAGCACAGGTTGACCCAGCCTTTGTAACAACTGAAGAATTCGATTTAAATGATTTTCACCATGAAGAGTCTCTTGCATATATGAAAAAACTTTTGCAGAATAAAGATTCTGACTTCCAAAAGTTATTAAGCGAATATGGTCGTGCCAAGTTGCAGGAAATGGTGAATTCTCTTATAGAAAATCTGCATTTGCTTATTGAAAAAAAAGATTTGTTAAAGCCATATGTAGAAGCTCTGGGGGAAGAAATTGAAGAAACGCAAAAACAGCTATTACTAAATATTGAAATATTGATGTCTCTTCGTGAAACTGTTAAGGGCAAGCACCGTGAAGAATTAGATGCTATCTCTGCTAATCTTAAGATTGTTAAAGAGGCCGTTGAGGATTGTAATGTTGAAATATTATATAGTTTCTTGATGAGTCTATCTGCTCGCAATAAGGTTGATGCTGATTTAGTAAAGGAGACAAGAGACTTAACCAGCAGATTGCTGATGAAACCGATAGACAAACGTGCCGCAGACCTGATAGAGAGCTGGCAGTTTTTTTTGCTAGGCCTTGATGAGCATTTCCGGGCAAAAAAAGTCGAACGAAAAATATTGAGTTTTGCTGATGTTGAAGAAAAAGCTTTGCAACTATTACTTAACAATAAAGATATTCTTGATAAGTGCAGGAATCGCTACAAGTATGTCATGGTAGATGAATTTCAGGATACAAATTTGCAGCAAAAGGAATTGGTTTATCTTCTGGCCGGCGGAGATAACGAAAAATTGGTTGATAACAGGCTCTTTGTTGTAGGGGATGCCAAACAATCTATTTATCGCTTCCGCGGTGCGGAGGTAAGTGTTTTTGCAGATGTCTGCAAAGATATAGAGAAAAATGGCGGCAAAAATGTTACTCTTGCAGATAATTTCCGCTCATCTCCGGAAATATTAGAAGTTTGCAACGAAGTTTTTAAGGATTTAATGGGGTATGATGAATCCAACGATATCGTATTTGAAGAACTTAAGCCTAATAAAGAAACACAAGAAAAGCCAAAATTGCTTATTATTAGTGCAGAAAAGGATAGAAGGAAAGAGGCTGACAAAACTGAGGCCTTTGTGGTTGCCGAAAATATCAAAGAGTTAGCAGGTAAAGACAATATTAAATATTCAGATATAGCGATATTGCTGGCAAGTATAAATAGGTCACAATGTTTTGCTGCTGCCTTACGGGCAGCTGGCATTCCTTTTCATGTAATTGATGGCAAGGGTTTCTTTGAAAAGCAAGAAATAATCGACTTAGTTAATTTGCTGTTGTTTTTGGATAATAGCAGAAGAGATCTGGAACTGATTGGCATTTTGAGGTCACCTTATTTTGCTTTAAGCGATGAAACAATTTCTGAGATGTGCTTAGGAAGAGAGAAAAATAGCTTATGGAGTGTTTTGAATGATGGCAATGTAACATTTGATTTACCATCAGAACAACAAGACTTACTCCAAAAGGCAAAACATATTTTAAAAAAATTACAGACTAATGTGCAAACTTTACCTTTGCCTGACCTGTTAATCAGGATTTTTAATGATCTCCAAATTGCGTCTTTGTTGATTGGACAGGAATTTGGCAAGGAGAAACTCGCTAATGTTAAGAAGTTGCAACAGATGGCTACTGATTTTTGCATGAAACAAGGAGGAACTCTGCATACCTTCTTACAAAGAGTGGAAAAGATGCGTAAAACTGAGACGCGCATAGAAGTTTCTGCCGGCGGTTTCGAGCAGGATTCGGTTACTATCATGACAATTCACAAGTCAAAAGGATTGGAATTCCCTGTTGTTTTTCTGCCTGCATTGCATGCCAGAGGAAGGTATGATGCAAGCAGCATATGTTTTTTACCAAACTTTGGTTTGGGAATCAAAATCCGTAATGAAGACGGTGAACTTGTGGAAAGTTCTGCTTTAAAAAAAATCAAACAATACAATAGCGAGATGGAAGCTGCAGAGAAAAAAAGACAATTATATGTCGCGATGACACGCGCTGAAAAGCGCTTAA
>JAAYVM010000027.1 GCA_012517145.1 Acholeplasmataceae bacterium | reverse complement strand
TTTTAAAATCAAATCCTCTGCGGTATACTCTTTAGCTATAAATACTGCACGTTCTTTGTTATCCATTTACTGTTCCTCCTTATGTATTTCGTGTAATACTACATGCCTAGCTTCTTCATACCCTTCAATTGCTGTCTTCAGTGACTTTGGAATGTCATATTTAGTTAAGCCATTGCCAATAAATACTGAGCTTCGCTATCTCCCGCCTTTGCTTTTGCCAATAGTATCTTATACGTTGTCGTTAATAATCCCTCAAATATTGTATTCTTAGTCTGAAACGGTTTTATGAAACCTGCACTACAAAAATTCGGACATATAAAAAACCCCCCTTCACGAGGAAGGAGGTTTAATTTCGTTCTCACTTCCTCTCATCTGCCAGGACTTCTCCTGCTGAAATTAGCACCTTGCCTAACGGCAGGTTGCTGTGGCGTCATCGGGTCAGATCCCTCGACCACTCTTGATAAGAGTATAGAAATATTTAATTTTGCTCTTATATTATACACCAATTAGACCATATAGTCAAAAAACTAAGAATGTTCAAAGGTATACAAGACCCCATTGCGCTATTACATTAAAAGGGCAAGCAATTCATCCATTATTGTATCGTCTCCTGCCTCATAAATGATCCTGTCTTCAGCTTTGATGGTCATACTAAGCATATAAATATTTTTTAATAATTAGCCGTTTTTATGATAGGTAGGGCTTTTACTGATAGTTTATGCTTAGCTAAGGTATAATTACGTTCTTAAAAGTAATATAAAATTAGCTAAGCTAATAAAATCACCGAACCTATCTCGCTTTGCTATTTTTTGCTATTTTTAACTTAAATAATTAATTTCAGCGTGAACAACTTTACCTAAGTTCATCTTGCCATGCCTCTCAGACGATCCTCGTGGGCTTGAGATGCTACTCTGCAAATAAAGCTATTGCATACTGAATCTAGATTAATAACTTTAGGGTTCGTCTTATCTCACCACTTAATTAGCACTGTTTTCCCCTCGGCAGTACTGAATGGCATGAGCTTTATATAAACAAATTGCAGCTCCCATTAATGACGTTGCCGATATAAGAATGTTAATATCCATTGAAGCCATCTCCTTATTGC
This sequence comes from Acholeplasmataceae bacterium, assembly GCA_012517145.1. Taxonomy (GTDB): domain Bacteria; phylum Bacillota; class Negativicutes; order Acidaminococcales; family Acidaminococcaceae; genus RZYP01. The sequence goes on along the minus strand of JAAYVM010000027.1, from coordinate 3,082 downwards.
TTTCTATTCATGCCAAGTAAAATTCAATATTTAAAACTATGAACTTCATACTCAAAATACTCATTTGCTCTGATTAGTGCTCTTGAACTTCTTCAGGCTTCAGTTCTTCTGTTTTGTCTTCAGGAACCTTGGCTATTACCTGAAGCCTCCTTAAATTGTTTTTTATCATTTGCGGCCTTAAGCCAAACTCACGTTGAAAAACTTCCTGCGGAGTAGTTGGCGTATCTAATTTAGCCATATATGAGTCAACCTGTTTAGCAGACTCTATTTCAAGAAGGTCTTCGACAGATTTAGACGGTTGTGCCAGAGCTATCTTACCATTTGAAAGTCCTACTATTTTAAGAAGCTCAACGGCAGCCTTTAAATTGCCACCTTCTATCTCATTACCTATAACATCCACCGCTTTTACCGCTAACCCCCGCAATCTTTCTTTGCTCTCTTGCCATACTTCAGCGTGTCTCTTTGAAACTGCCGAGCGGAAGTAAACATTCTGTACCCATGCATGAAGCTGTTGCCTAGAAACTCCAACTGCAGCTGCGGCTTTGGTCTTTGACTCACCTAACGCCAAAAGATCTGCAGCCTGCTGTTGCCTTAAAGTCAACCCGTTTTCGTTACGTTTCTGAATATGTAAAGTTTTGTCGGCTTTTGTCAAGTTTTCTGACTCCTCAGCCATTTTCATCACGTTCCTTTGTCTTTTGACATTTATTAAACTATACCAGACATTATTACCCACAACATAAGTAACTCTATAAATAAGAGCTGTCAACATTGTAGCAACAGCTCTTAAGTAGTTATATTAAATTGCAGCCTCATCGATTGCAGGACATATTTTTATAAGGATCCTTGTTCTTCAAAATTTTCCATGCAAACATCATAGCCAGTCAGATCCAGATAACCAACCTCACACAGTTTTCTGATTAAATTGTCTCCGGCTTCTTGATTTGCAACACTGACCCTTAACCAGCATTTTCTGATTCCCTGAATATCCATAAATACATAGGGTTTTTCCTCTAACCCGTCATAAGCGAATACAACCTTATCCACCATTCGAGCAGTTATGACCCTTTGATCATCGTCAAATTGTTGTCCTGATGCCGTAATAGATAGGTTTCTTTTATTTTCTGATGTCCCGTTTTCATTCAAAGCTATTAAAACTCGCATTTGCAACACTCCTGAAATTAAATATTGTTGGCAATTGTACAAAACTTACTATTTTCTTTCATGCCTTTAATGAAAAGTCCTCCCGATTATCTATTTAGTTAGATTATATTTCTTGCCTTATATATTATTATACGCAGTAAAATGACGAAGAAGCACTTGCTGACAATAAAATTTAACACCGCTCCTATGGCATTTATTCAAAATTTAATGAAGGTATCAGTTGCACCATATGTCCATCGTTTCTGAATACTTTACACGAACAAATAACGTGAAAACCAAGTTAATATTGGTATAAGAATAGTGAAGCACCCAAGGTCTAAAACAGGCTTTGGGTGCTATCTTTTGTCTTGGAGGAGTAGATATGATTGAATTTATCGTGCGCCTGATAATTAGCCTGGCTGATGCCATCAGAAAAGGAAAAGGAGGACTATAATATGAAAAACCTTAATCTGCCCGCTTTAATTAACCAAGTTGAAAAGGAAGAACAAGCAAAGAAAGATTATCTCGTTGACACGAGGTCCATGCTTGTCGGCACAGAAAACAGTGAAAGTTATATCACTATACCAGCAGGACGAAGCCGTCAAAGCTTCCGCCTGAACGAAACCGCAAGACAGCAGCTTGCTTCGCGCCTCAATGTGCCGCTCCCCTATGCCGAAAGGATAAGGAATGAGGAACCAGCCCTCTATGATCGGACCTTAAACACCCTTCTTCACAGAAAGGACGAACAGCGCCTCATAAGAACCAACGGTGACGACACCTGCAGGGCATATCTCTCAAAGAATTACAAAATCATGGATCATGACATGTTCCTCAAATCCGTACTCCCGATTCTGTCACTTAATCCGAACCTAAACTTGCAGGAGGCGTTTTTAAGCGACACTCATCTGCAACTAAGCATTACGCTTGAGGAAAATGACAGACACGTAAGGCCGGGAGACCCTGTAAAATACGGAGTCGTCTTATTAAACAGCGAGGTAGGCTTAGGGAGCCTTTCCCTGTCATCCTTCATCTACAGGCTCGTGTGCTCTAACGGTCTTGTAGTACCAGAACGTGACGGCTCCCTGCGCAGGATACATCTGGGCAGAGCGATGGCAGATGTCAATGACAACTATAACAAATCAACCTGGCGTGAATACTCCAATGCAATTAAAGAGCTGCTTACAGGCAAGAGATTTGAAGAAATAATGGCGTCTATGCGTGCAGCAGCAGCAAGGCCGATCGTTAAAGATGCCGAAGTCATTGTGGAAGAAATAGGCAAAAAGTTTAATCTCTCGAAGGAAGAGCAGGCCATGGTTAAGGCCCAGTATGAAGCTAATGCAGATATGTCTGTATGGGGGTTGATTAATAGTGTCACGGAAGCGGCTAAGGAAGCTACAACCATTCAAAGAAGAAACGAATTACAGATAATCGGCGGTAAGTTATTGCCTCAAATCAGCACACCGTCTGTTATGGCGGCTTAAAAGGAGTGAATAATTGTGTATTTATCAATATGTTGGAGTTATAGTCCAGTGGAACTTTCAGTGCGCACGGATGGCAGAACAGTTTATCTCGGCTTAGGTAATGCTTCTCAAGACATCCACATGAATATCACACTTGACCACTCGCAGATAAAACAGCTTAGCGAGAGCCTCATAGAAGCTTTGAACAAAGCAGAAAAAGAAGAACATGAGAATCTCTTTAAGAGAGTTCTCGAAAGGAGTGCAGCATAATGCCGGCTACATGCTTTAGATGCCCAGACGGGGGCGTTACAGAAATAAAGGACTGCCTTAAGGAATGCCGTATGAAACAGCGCTGCCTCTTCCTTCCTACGCTGCGCACTGTAGCGGAATCGCTGGAAAGGAATATCGACGGCGTGACCGTGACAGAACTCATAAACGGTACTTGCGAGATGTATTTAAAGAAACAAAAGGACTATATAGTA
>JAAYVM010000026.1 GCA_012517145.1 Acholeplasmataceae bacterium | reverse complement strand
TCATGATGCCCAGCCAAATAAAAGCGGAAATCCAAAACGTAATAAAATTATTTGACCAGGTTTATGGAACATTTGGTTTGAAATATCATGCTGAATTGTCAACTCGTCCGGAAGACTCCATGGGTGATGCAGAAACCTGGGAAAAAACAACAAATGCTCTGCGCGACGCAATGGAAGATTTCGGCCTTGAATATGTAGTTAATGAAGGCGATGGTGCTTTTTACGGACCGAAGATTGATTTCCATCTGACTGATTCTATTGGCCGCACCTGGCAGTGTGGAACTATACAACTAGATATGCAGCTGCCGGAAAAATTTGATTTAACTTACACCGGCGAAGATGGCCTGAAACATAGACCGGTTATGATACATCGTGTGGTTTACGGGAGTATCGAAAGATTTATTGGTATCTTGATTGAGCATTATGCCGGTGCTTTCCCAGCATGGCTGGCACCTACACAAGTTCGTATTCTGCCTATAACTGACAAGCATGTAGCTTATGCCAAAGAGCTACATGATAAAATGTTTGACTTGGGCCTCAGAGTATATCTTGATGACCGTAACGAAAAAATCGGCTATAAGATTCGTGAAGCGCAAGTACAAAAGATCCCATACATGCTTGTTATAGGTGACAAAGAGGTTGAATAGGGTGCAGTTGCCGTCCGTCGCCGCAGCGAAGGAGATCTTGGCGCTATGAAGGCAGATGACTTTATAGCAATGCTGCAGAAAGAAATTGCCGAAAAGAAATAAATGTTTGACATAACTGTAACGTTATGCTACAATGCTTGAGTAACGAAGTAGAAGCCATCCGCTTCTCACCTTGCGACTGAAGTCCGACAGGGTCAATGATATTGTTTCTTATCAGCGGGTGGACTATTACGTCTACCCGCTTTAATATTTTTTGGAGGTGAATTGTTATAAGCAAAGAAAGCTTGCGTATCAATGAAGAAATCCGGGCTCGTGAAGTGCGTGTCGTTGCTGACGAAGGCGAACAGCTTGGCATTATGTCCGGTCGAGATGCTTTGAATTTAGCATTGGAACGTCATATGGATTTGGTCGAAATTGCGCCGAATGCAAAACCGCCGGTATGCCGGATTATGGATTACGGCAAGTATCGCTACGAGCAGCAAAAACGCGAAAAAGAAGCTCGTAAGAAGCAAAAAACCTTTGATATCAAAGAAGTTAAGCTTCGCCCAGGCATTGAAGATCATGATTTCGACGTAAAATTCAAGAATGCAGTTCGGTTCTTGGAAGATGGCGATAAAGTCAAAGTCACTATTATGTTCCGCGGACGTGAGTTATCACATCCTGAACTGGGAGAAATTCTATTAACTAAAATGGCTAAACAGCTCGAAGACTTAGCAGTCATCGAACGTGCCGCTAAATTAGAAGGCAAAAACATGATTATGATTGTTTCGCCAAAAGCTAACAAATAATAAGGAGGATGTTTCCTATGCCAAAGATGAAAACTCGTAGAAGTGCTGCTAAACGTTTTAAAGTAACGGGTACAGGTGAATTTAAGCGTTCCCAAGCGTTTACCAGCCACATTCTTGAACATAAATCTCCTGCGCGCAAGAGAAGTCTGCGCAAAGCAGCTCTTGTTCACAAGACAGATCATGAACGCGTAGCAAAAATGCTGCCGTACGCATAATAACAGAGGAAATTTGAGGAGGATTAACCATGGCAAGAATTAAAGTAGGTGTCACTGCACACAGACGTCATAAAGCAATCTTGAAATTAGCAAAAGGTTATCGCGGCAGCAAGAGCAAATTGTTCAAAAAAGCTAACGAAACCGTAATGAAAGCCCTTTCTTATGCAAGACGTGACCGTCGTGCCAAGAAACGCGAATTCCGCAATTTGTGGATTGCTCGTATTAATGCTGCAACCCGTGCTAACGGCATGAGCTATAGCCGTTTCATGTATGGCCTGACTAAAGCTGGTGTTGAAATGAACCGTAAAGTTTTGGCTGATATGGCTATTTATGATGCAGCAGCTTTCACCAAATTGGTTGAAGTCGCAAAAGCAGCACTGTAATTTTTACAATTTAAGATGTTTATAAGCATAAAACACCTGAAGCGATGCTTCAGGTGTTTTATGCTAAAAATTTAATTGTCTAACTTTATTTAAAGGTGTAGAATACACGGTAAGTGAGTTATTATGCCAAGGGAGGCAATTTTGTGATAATATTCAGGTTGTTGCAGTATCTTACGACTTATCAGCTGGTCGCGCTAACTTTTCTCATGTTGATTTTAACTGGTACAGGCTTCCTGATGCTTCCTGCTGCAAGCGTCAGCGGCATGCCTCTTTCTTTTGTGAATGCTTTATTTACTGCTACCTCAGCCGTATGCGTTACCGGACTTGCTGTTGTTGATACAGGAACTTTTTTTTCTTTTTTCGGGCAAATGGTAATTATAATTCTTATTCAGCTTGGCGGACTTGGAATTATGACTTTTGCAACGATGATAAGCGTGGCTATTGGGAAAAAGATAAATTTACGTGAGCGCTTGCTTATTCAGGAAACATTGAACCAGGAGGGATTTTCTGGTGTTGTAAGGTTAGCGTTGCATGTTATAAAGTACACGTTTTTGATAGAGTTTATTTTTGGCTCAATACTTGCTTTTCACTTATATCCTATATACGGGAACAAGGCTCTATATATGGGATATTGGCACTCGATTTCCGCTTTTTGTAATGCTGGGTTTGATTTATTCGGTAATTATGATAGCTTGGTTAACTTCAAAGGTGACGTTGTTGTAAATCTGAGCATAATGTCTTTAATAATATTGGGCGGCTTGGGATTTATAGTTCTTGAAGATGTTCTTGCTAAACGAAATTTTAAATCATTAAAGGCACACAGTAAAATAGTTCTTATATCAACTGCAGTTCTTATATTTGGCGGTACTGTTTCCTTGTGGTTGATGGAGCATAACAATATTGATACAATTGCTAATCTTTCAGGCATGGATCAATGGATGGCCTGCATGTTTCAATCTGTAACTTCGAGAACTGCAGGGTTTAATACTTTACCAATTGAAAAAATGACCGATAGTTCCCTCCTATTCTTAATAATGTTGATGTTTATTGGAGCATCGCCAACTTCTACGGGCGGCGGGGTAAAAACAACCACTTTTGTGGTTGTTTTACTGACAGTTTGGTCATTGTTGCACGAGAAAAGCGATATTGAAGTTTTTAATCGCAGAATTGGTAAAAAAGCTGTAAATAAGGCTTTTGCGATTTTTATTTTGGCTTTGTTTTTAATCTTAGTTGTTACCCTATTGATAAGCTGGAATGACAATATACCTGTCATTCAGGTATTATTTGAAGTTGTATCAGCCTTTGGTACTGTGGGACTTTCGGTTGGTATAACGCGTGATTTGTCTGAAATCAGTAAGCTGCTTTTAGTGTTAACGATGTATGCTGGTCGAGTCGGAGTTCTTACTTTTGCTATGCTTCTATTGCAAAAACCTCGACCAGAAAAAATCAAATATCCTGAAGAAAAAGTAATTATCGGATAGGAGAGTAGCAATATGGAGAAGAAAAAGAAACAATACGTAGTATTAGGAATGGGACGCTTTGGTATAAGTGTAGCACGAACTCTGTATAGTTTAGGACACGATGTTCTAGGGATTGACAAAGATGAAGAAATTGTTCAGGGCTTGAGCAATGAGCTTACTCATATTGTTGCCGCGGATGTACTTGATGAAGATATATATAAGACTCTCGGTTTGCGTAACTTTGACGTTGCCGTAGTAGCCGTCAGGGATTTGGAGCCTAGCGTTATGTGCACGTTGATGCTTAAGGAATGTGGCATTCCTTTCATTATAGCCAAGGCTTCTACTTCTCTTCATGGGCGTATGCTTGATAAAATAGGCGCAGATAAAGTAATTTACCCCGAACGAGATATGGGCATACGTGTGGGTCATAATCTAGCCGACAGTAATATTGTTGATTACATAGAATTAGTTGATAATTTAAGTATTATGGAAATAGGAACACCTAAAACAATGGTAGGCAAGAGCCTTAGTGAGGTTGAGCTGCGTCGTTTATATAATGTGACAGTAGTTGCTTTAAGAAGAAATGGCCAAATTTTGGTAAATCCTGATCCTAATGACAAGATAAAAGAAGGCGATATTATGGTCATTCTGGGAACAAGAGACAGCGTCAAAACATTGGAGTCAAAAATTTGAGAAGGTTAATAACTAGCGTAAACAATCAGCTTGTAAAGGAAACCAGTGAACTTAAAATAAAGAAATATCGTACAGCTGCAGATGCTTTTATTATCGAAGGCGCACGGAGCACTGAGGAAGTTTTAAGCTCAGGCTGGGATATTTTGCGCGCTTTCGTTGATGTTTCCGTAGAATCCGAAAGGGTAAGAAAGATAGCAGATGAGCTAGAAGCTATTGGTGTTGCTGTTTTTGAGGTTATGCCGGAAGTAATGCAGCGTCTTAGTGACACAGATACGCCGCAGGGTATTCTTGTTGTTGTCAGGAAGAAATTATATGAATTAGATGATTTTAACCAAAATGATGAAGGCCTGATTCTTGTTCTGGACGAAGTGCGTGATCCTGGAAATCTGGGAACAATGATAAGAACTGCTGATGCAGCTGGCATTGCCGGTATCATTTTGTTAGAAGGTTGTACGGATGTTTTTGCACCTAAAGCAGTTCGTTCTGCCATGGGGTCTTTTTTCCATTTGCCAATCAGGAACGCACAGAATAAAAAAGAATTTATAAACTGGTGCAAAGATAATAATTGGTCACTATGGAGTAGTTCTTTAGAAGGCGGGCAGAGTATTTATGGCGCAGAGTTAGCAAAGCGTACAGCCATCGTTATTGGCAACGAAGCCGAAGGAGTTAGTTCCGAACTATTGTCGGCTTCTGAAAAACTAGTTTATATACCTATGCCAGGTAATGCTGAATCTCTGAACGCGGCAATTGCGGCTGGCATAATTCTTTTTGAATGTGTCAGACGAAAGCTTGTCACTAAATCAACTGATGTGCTATAATTTATTTTGTTAATTAAATAAGGTTTTGTCACTATGACGAAGAGAGTATGTCATAAATGCGATACAGAAATTGCGGACCAGGCTGAGAGCCGCATGCTACATTTGGACAGAAGTTCACTTCCGAGTGCTTTGGCTGAAGGCGATGCTGTGTAGGCTGAACGTTTGTCGCGTTAAGACATATGAGAAATAAATTAGGGTGGTACCGCGGAAACAGAGCTTTCGCCCCTTCACGGGGATGGAGGCTTTATTTTTTTTAGGAGGATGACCATGAGAGAAAAACTGCAAGCACTTAAAGAGCAGGCTTTGCGAGACCTGGAAACAGTCACTTCACTGGAAGCACTAAAAAACCTAAAAGTTCAATATTTAGGAAAAAAAGGCTCCTTGACAGAAATTTTACGTGGAATGGGAGCGCTTTCAGCAGAAGAGAGACCAAAAATCGGGCAGATTGTTAATGAACTTCGCGCTGAATTGGAAGGGAAAATTGATGAATATACTAAAGTTTTGGAAGACAAGGCTTTGGCAGATAAATTGGCTAACGAGAAAGTAGATGTTACATTACCTGGCAGGACGCCGAAAATTGGGCATCTGCATCCTATTACCCTGACAATGCGCGAAATCAAAAAAATCTTTATGAGAATGGGCTTCGATGTAAACGAAGGACCTTAAATAGAAAATGATTATTATAACTTTGAGGCTTTGAACCTACCAAAAGACCATCCTGCGCGTGATATGCAGGATTCCTTCTACATTACGGAAGAATATTTGCTGCGCACGCATACTTCACCGGTACAGGCAAGAACTATGCAAAGCAAAGGCGGTAATGAGCCTGTCAGGATGATCGCACCGGGTCGAGTTTATCGCAGGGATTATGATGCCACACATTCACCAATGTTCCATCAGGTGGAAGGCCTTGTTATTGATAAAGGTATTAGTCTGGCTGACTTGAAAGGAACACTTGAACTTTTCCTTAAGGAAATGTTTGGCAGCAACGTCAAAGTACGATTGCGTCCAAGTTTCTTTCCTTTTACAGAACCATCTGCCGAAGTTGATATTTCTTGTGTAATTTGTGGTGGCAAAGGCTGTCGTGTATGTAAGAACTCCGGTTGGCTGGAAATATTAGGCTCTGGTATGGTTCATCCTAATGTGCTGACCATGAGCGGCTATGACCCACAGCAGGTAAGTGGCTTCGCGTTTGGTATGGGCGTTGAACGTATAGCAATGCTTAAATATGGTATTGATGATTTGAGATTATTCTTTGAAAATGATTTACGCTTCATACGTCAATTCAAATAAGGAGGATTTGTTATGTTAGCATCTTTAAATTGGTTAAAAGAATATGTAGAAATTACAGATACTCCGGAAGTTTTGGCGGATAAGCTGACAAGAGCCGGTACTCCTGTAGAAGTAATTACTTATCTTGGTGAGGGACTTAATGGTGTTGTAACCGGTAAAGTAGCTGAAATAGAACATCATCCGGATGCGGACAAACTTTGGGTTTGCAGCATTGATGTGGGAACTGGCGAATTACTGCAAATTCTTACCGGTGCACAGAATGTCACAAAAGGCGTTATTGTACCGGTTGCTGTTGTTGGCTCACAATTGCCTAGCGGTATGAAATTGAAGAAGGCTAAAATGCGTGGTCTTGATTCTTATGGCATGCTATGTTCTGCTTCTGAACTTGGTTTAGATGCTAAACTTCTGCTGCCTGAACAAAGAGAAGGAATACTGATACTGGCTGAAGATACACCAATCGGTGTAGATATTAAAGAGGTGCTTGGTCTTGATGACGTAGTTTACGATTTTGACCTTACCGCTAACAGGGGCGACTGTTTCAATATGATTGGTCTGGCCAGAGAAGTAGCCGCTGTAACTGGCGCAAACCTTAAAATGCCATCCATGGAAGTAAAAGAGGCTGCAAACGGTGACGCTAATTCGATGGCGAAAGTAGAAATAAAAGCAACAGATCTTTGCTCACGTTTTGCAGTTCGTGTTTTGAAAAACATTAAAATCAAAGAATCTCCGATCTGGATGCAAAGGCGTTTACGTGCCTGTGGTGTTCGTCCTATCAGCAATGTTGTTGACGTTACTAATTACGTTATGCTTGAACTTGGACAGCCGATGCATCCATATGACTATGATAAAGTAGCTGACCACAAATTAATTGTAAGACGGGCTGAGAACGCAGAGAAGCTGGTTACTCTTGACGAACAGGAAAGAACTTTGAATGATAGCATGATTGTTATCGCTGATGCAATGCATGCTGTTGGCCTGGGCGGAGTAATGGGCGGTTTGGAAACTGAGGTTATCGGCACGACAGTAAACGTTATGCTGGAAGCTGCGACTTTTGACGGTGTCAGCATCAGACGTACAAGTCGCGTACTTGGTCTGCGCAGTGAAGCGTCAAGCCGCTTTGAGCGTGGTGTTGATACTGTGCTTACCTGGAATGCACTGAATCGTGCTGCCAACCTTCTGGAAAATATGGAAGCCTGTGAGACTGTTCCAGGCATTGTTGATGCTTATCCTGTACCTTATGTGCCTGCAGTAGTTAGGGTGCAGCCGGAAGCAATCAATTCAAGAATTGGCATTGCGATTACAAAAGAAGAAATGGTAGCAACTTTGGAAAAATTACAGTTCTGTGTGCGGGAGGATGGCGCAGAACTTATTGTAACAGCTCCAACCTGGCGCCCTGACGTTACTTGTGATGCCGATATCAGCGAAGAAATATGCCGCATCCATGGCCTCGATAATATTGAATCTCATTTGCCTTGTCTCAATGTTACTAAAGGTGGCCAAAACATTATTGATGATGTGCAGGATATGATTAAAGATTATATGGTTGCAGTAGGTATGAATGAAGTAATCAACTATAGCTTTATCCATCCTTCAGCTTTCGATAAAATCGGCCTTGATGCTGACGATGCAAGACGCAGAGTAATCGATATTATGAACCCTATTACTGATGATTTTAAAGTCATGCGTACTACACTTGTACCTGGTATGTTGGCAAATGTTGCTTATAATGTTGCACGTCAAAACACAAAGGTTGCAACTTTTGAAGTTGGCCGTGTTTACTTTGCTGATGAATTGCCACTGAGGGGCTTTCCAACAGAAAAACCTATGCTTTGCATGGCTTTGTGTGGCAAAAGAAATGAGTTAAATTGGAACGAAGGACGCGAAGATGTCGATTTCTATGATGTAAAAGGTATAGTTGAGGGGTTATTAAACAACTTACAGATGCAAGACTGGAAGTTTGTTACTGGAACGGCTCCATATCTGCATCCTGGCAAAAGCTGTATGATAGAATACAATGCCGTGACCATAGGCTGCTTTGGTGAGGCACATCCAGCAGTGCAGAATGCTTATGGCTTGCCGCAAGCCGCGTATTTGTTCGAATTAGAGATTGAGCCATTAGTTGCGGCAGTAACACATGTTCCTCAATATACACACTTACCTAAGTTCCCTGGTACATCACGAGATATTGCAGTAGTTGTTCCAACAGAGATTGCAATGAGTGAGTTGGTTGAAGTGATAAAAGCCAATGCAGGAGAATTGCTGCAAACAGCTAAAGTGTTTGATGTATATACAGGCAAACAAGTCGCTGAAGGCTGCAAGAGCATGGCTTTTAATCTGACTTTTCAAGCAAGTGACAGAACTTTAACCGATGATGAGATTGATTTAGTTATCAAGAAAGTTGTATCGGTAGTCGGTGAAACATTTAAAGCTAAATTGAGAGAATAAAATTAGAAACAAAAAAGCCATAGGCAATACTTGTCCTATGGCTTTTTTGCATTTATTTTCAATGTTTTATGATGATATATAAAGAAATGTTTAACAATCTTCGGAATAAAATGAATTACGGCGCTATGTAACATAGTGTAAGCCATGTTATAATTACACAAAGTATACAGAATCTAATTAAGTTAGGTGGGAGTTGTCTTGCGAATAGTTGTAGTTGGTGCGGGAAAATTAGGTTATAGTGTTGCTCAATTGCTGGCCAATGATCAATACGACGTAGTAGTCATCGAACAAGACGAAAAGCGGCGTGAGGTTGTCAAAAATAACTTGGATGTTTTAACGGTCGGTGCTAATGGTGCAAGTCCTCTGACGATGGCTGAGACTTTTGTTAAGGATGCTGACATGCTCCTCGCATCTACGGATAGTGATGAAGCCAACATGGTAATTTGCATGTTAGCGAAGCAGAATGGTGTCAAACATACTGTTGCACGTATACGTAATACTGATTATACGCAGTTATCTGATGCTTTTATGAAAGATGACATGAAAGTTGATATGATTTTAAATCCTGAGCAGATTACTGCTAAAGAGATAAATCGAATTCTGATGACGCCAGCGGCCTTGAATGTTGAGGATTTTGCTGATGGCAGGGTTCGTATGTTTGAGGTAAAGTTGAGAAGCGCATCAAAAATGATAGATGTGCCTTTGAAAGACCTAGATATACCAAAGCAAGTATTGGTTGCCATGATTTTTCGCAATAATCGTATGATAATTCCTCATGGCGACGATGTAATGAGGGATAATGATAATGTTTTTTTTGTTGGCAGAAGAGACGTAATTAATGAATTTGAAGGACGTTTTGCAACAACTCATTCCAAAGCTGAAAGAGTAATTATTATCGGCGCAGGACGTACAGGCAGGTTTTTGGCTCCCTTGCTGGAACAGCAAGGACTGTTTGTGAAGATTATCGACAAGAACAGAGAACGTTGTCAAATGGTTGCGCAAAAGCTTAAGAAGGGTATTGCGTTAAATGGGGATGGAACAGACATTGATTTATTGGTTGAAGAAGGGATAGCGGAAACTGATGTTGTTGTCTGCGTTACAGAAGATGATAAGCTGAATTTGCTGTTGGCACTGCTGGCAAAACATCTTGGTGCGGAGAAGACTATCGTAAGGGTAGCGCGTAATGAATATGTTGAGTTGATGGAAAAAGTTGGCGTAGATATCGTGCTTTCTTCCAGATTATTAAGCTCCGGTGAAGTTCTCAGGTTTATCAGACGTGGCGGCGTTGTTTCGGTATCGCTGCTGGAAGGTGCTAAAGCAGAAGCAATAGAATTAATAATACCGAAAACATCAAGGATTGCCGGCAAAACATTACGAGAAGCAAAGTTGCCTAAAGAGTGCTTGGTTTGTGCCGTGGTTCACAATGATGAGGTCATTGTACCTAACGGTGACACTATACTTCATCCAGGAGATGCTATTATTATCTTTGTAAAGGCTGGTAATGTAAAAAATGTTATGCCAGTTTTTGAAGGTAAGGAGTAAACGATGAACGTCAAGCTTGTGATGTATATTTTGGGAAAGGTATGCCTTGCTTTTGGAATTAGTTTAATGCTTCCTTTCATTGCGGCTTTCTATTTTAACGAAAAGCAAACGGTGGAATTTTTGCTGCCTATTGCTATATCCTTGCTTCTTGGTATATTCATGTCAAGGATGAAGGTTGAGTATAGGGGGCATCTTTCACTAAGGGAAGGTTTGGCGCTTGTTGGATTTAGCTGGTTGCTTGTATGTTTTTTGGGAGCACTGCCATATTTATTTTTTGGTTTTGATTTCAGTTCGTCTCTGTTTGAAAGTATTTCTGGTTTTACTACAACAGGAGCAACCAGTATAAATGATTTGGAAGCTATTCCGAGCAGTCTTATTTTATGGCGCTCCTTAACACAATGGTTCGGTGGGCTAGGCATTATCTTGATTTTTATTACATTGGTTCCGCAGGTTGGCAGCAGTGGTGAACGTCTCTTTACAGCTGAATTACACGGAGAATCAACTGAAAGGATTATGCCGAGAATAAAAACAACTGTTTATGCTATCAGCATTGCCTATATGACTGCAACATTTATATTGACGTTAATTTTATGTGTGTTGAATATGACTCTTTTTGAAGCAGTCAACTATGCCATGACTACAATTTCGACAGGCGGTTTTTGTATGCAGAAAGATGGTATTGCACATTTCAACAGTACTGCGGTTGAAGTAGTCATCTTGTTATTCATGCTTTTTTCCGGCGGAAATTATGTTTTGTATTATAAGGCATACAAAGAAGGCTTTAAAAAACTTTGGCAAGATACTGAATTGATGGCATATATTGGTGTAATATTGTTTTTTACTTGTGCGATGGCAATTAATCTTTTTTACAGTAATTATTACAGATTATCAGAAAGCCTTTACTACTCTTTTTTTCAATCAGTATCTACGATAACAACAACAGGTTATTATCTGCAGAACTATAATGGATGGCCAGAGTTTAGTAGATTTTGTATATTATTGATGATGTTTGTAGGTGGATGCGCGGGTTCAACTGCTGGTGGAATAAAAGTTGCCAGGTTGCTCATCATGTTTAAGTTGAGCTGGGCTGAACTCAAAAGAACATTGCATCCGCGCATGGTTATAGATATTAAGTTATCAGGAAACCATATTGCTCCAAATATGGTCATTAGTATCAGTCGTTTTTTCTTTTTCTATATTGCCATTTTTGTTTTTGCTACGCTTTTTTTATCTTTGACTGATAAGTTAGGTATGCTTGACTCCATTGGCATTGCGGCTTCCTGCCTGGCGAATATAGGGCCGGCGTTTGATATTGTGGCGCCGTTTTCGTCTTATGCCGATGTTTCTGCAGGAGCAAAGTTAATTTCATGTTTATTGATGCTTTTGGGGAGATTGGAGATTTTTTCTTTGCTGATTTTTTTGAATCCTGACTTTTGGCGTGGAACAAAAAACTGGTAACTGTGAGCAAGATTTTTGGGGGAAAATTATGAATTATCGATTACTGTCCTTCTTTTTAGGAAAACTATGCAATACGTGTGCAGTTTCATTTTGTTTACCTTTGTTGTTAAGCATTTTTCTAAATGAAGACTGCGTTTATGCTTTTTTGCAAGCAATAGTAACAAGTATATGTATGGGATTTGTTTTTGTGAAATTCGGTAATTCCGAAGATGCCGGAATTACGTACAGGGAAGGCGTTGCAATTGCTGGCTTTGGCTGGTTTGTAATAACTTTTTTAGGTTCTCTTCCATATGCTTTTGCTGGAATCTTAGATCCTGTTTCTGCCTTTTTTGAGAGTGTTTCAGGCTTTACAACGACAGGTGCTACGGCAATTTCTCAAATAGAAGTGCTTCCACGCAGCTTGCTTTTATGGCGAAGCCTTACCCATTGGATTGGCGGTATTGGGATAATAGTAGTATTTATTGCCTTTTTGCCTCAGGTTGCGAGTGGCGCTGTCCATATGTTCAATGCGGAAGTTACCGGCCCATCTTCTGAAAGAGTGCTGCCACGAATAAAAACAACAGCGATAGCCTTATGTAAAATATATCTGTTTTTTACAGCAGTCGAAATGATTATGTTGTGTTTAGCTGGCATGAACGTCTTTGAAGCAATAAAGCACTCATTTTCTACCATTGCGACAGGAGGATTTTCAACTTATGATACCAGTGTAACTCATTTTGAAAGTCCTTTGATAGAAGGTATTATCACGGTTTTTATGATAATAGCCGGGGGAAATTTTGCTTTATATTACTTGATAGGAGAAAAAGGGCCACGGGTACTTTGGCAGGATACAGAATTTAAAGTATACATATCCATAATTTTTATAGTTACTGCTGCAATTGGACTCAATTTATATATTAACAACTATTTTAATGGTATAGATTCCTTTAGATATTCAATTTTTCAAGTCGTATCAATTATCAGTACTACTGGTTTTGTCAGTAATGACTTTGACATTTGGCCGCCATTTAGCAAACTTTGTTTGGTGCTGTTGATGTTTATCGGAGGTTGTGCAGGTTCGACGGCTGGTGCAATCAAGGTTTCCCGCATAGTAGTACTTACAAAAATGGCTTTTGCACATCTAAAAAGAACTATTCACCCATCTATGGTAGTAGATATATCGATGAGCGGGAAGACTGTTCCGTCTCCGATAGTGGCAGGAATTGTGCGCTTTTTTTTCTTATACATCGTTCTATTTGCTTTTCTTACTTTCTTGATTGCTATGACAGGGCTTAGTGTTATGGATTCTATTGGCATTATTGCTGCCACCATCAGCAGCGTCGGACCTGCACTTGGCGTGGCCGGTGCAACTTGTACTTATGCTGATATAAACTCTTTTGGCAAGATTGTTATTTCAATTGCAATGTTATTGGGTAGGTTGGAATTGTTTACGTTGCTTGTTTTACTCAGACCTGAATTTTGGCGTTCTACAAGAAATTGGTAGTAAAAAGGCTTTTCATCAACTCTGATTTATATTATAATTAACGAATAATAATTTTTGAAAGAGGGGCAAAAAATGGCACTCAAAAGATATTCTTTTGGCTATGGTCACGGAACGCAAGAAATCGATTTACCTGAAGAAAAAGTTTTACAAGTTATTAATGGCAATCCTTCAACAAAAATTGATGATGTGAAGGCCGCAACTCTTGAAGCAATACGCAATCCTATCGGTACTGAACCTCTGCAGAAAATCGTGGAAAAAGGCGATAAAGTTGCCATCATTGTCAGCGATATTACCCGCAGCTGGATCAGGACAAATGAATTTTTACCAGTTATAGTTGATGAATTAAATCTTGCCGGCGTACCAGATGAGGATATTTTTATAGTAGTAGCTCAAGGTACACATCGTGCTCATACACATGAAGAAGACGTTGCAGTATGTAGCCAGGAAGTTGTTGATAGAATTAAGATTTACCAACATGTTTCTACCGATGAAGATAATCTTGTTTATCTTGGTAATACAAAACGGGGTACTCCTGCTTATGTAGATAAGAGAGTAATGGATGCTGACAAAGTTGTTTTGACAGGCGGTATTACCGTTCATCTGATGGCAGGTTTTGGCGGTGGCCGCAAAAGTATTATGCCTGGAGTTTCTGGATATGTAACAGTTCAAAAAAACCATTCTCTTGCATTGGCTGATGAAGTTGGCGCTGGAGCCAGTCTTGATTGTGCTAGCACAAAATTAGATAACAATCCTTTACACGAGGATATGTGCGAAGTTGCAGAGATGGTTAACCCATGCTTCCTTGTTAACTCTGTTATGAATGCCGAAGGTGATTTTTCCCGTATCGTAGCCGGTCACTGGTATGATGCTTGGCTGGAAGGTACCAAGGATGTTATGAAGATTCAGGGCGTTGCTATTAAAGAAAAAGCTGACGTTGTTATTGCTAGTCCTGGCGGATTCCCAAAAGATATAAATATGTATCAAGGCAGTAAGACTTATGATACTGCTGGCATGGCAATGAAACCAGGTGGAATCATGATTGCTATGCTCGAATGCCCTGATGTTAAAGAACCACCAGCTTTTATTGATTCTTTCCGTTTCGATGATATGCTAGAATTTGAAAAAGCTTGCCGCGCAGCCTTTACAATTCCATTCTTTATTGCTTTCACTGTTGCGCTCTTAGCACATAACAATACAGTATATCTTGTTACCAAAAAAGAGAATTTTGACATAGTACGCAAAACTGGCCAGATTCCTGTAGAAAGCTTGGAAGAGGCTTGGAAATTGGCGCAAGTAGAGTTAGCTAAGCAGGG
>JAAYVM010000025.1 GCA_012517145.1 Acholeplasmataceae bacterium | reverse complement strand
TTAGTATGGATGCAAATGAATTACGGTCATTATCTGGAATATATCAAAGAACTACAAAAGATGGTTTACAACGATCTCTTGATTTAGGAATTCAAAGGCGACATGACCCTGAGAGGTCTAAAGTTATTCATGATTTCATTCAATCTGGATATCCATGGACTGAAATCAGCAAAGCAAAACGAGATTCAGGAAAGTACGATAATTTACGAAAGCCTGGTTGGCTACCTACAGCGATTGTTGTGAACATTTTAAAACCAGATCAAATCAGACGCGGATTAGGGGTAGCTAAAAAAGATCTCATTACTCTTGAAGATACTGAAAATGCAATAACAAATATACATTTACCACAATCTTATACAGACAAGGATTGGCAACCAGCTCAAAGACATCCTATTGAAATCATTGATGGGCAACATAGGTTGTTTGCATTTGATGAAAATATTCCGGATGGAAGGTTCGAACTACCCGTTGTCGCTTTCTATGGACTAGACATTAGTTGGCAGGCATACTTATTCTGGACAATCAATATTACTCCCAAGAGAATAAACCCAAGTATGGCTTTTGACCTTTACCCATTACTTCGTACTGAAGATTGGTTAGAAAAATTTGAAGGACCTGTTGTTTATAGGCAAACAAGAGCCAAAGAATTAGTTGAAGCTCTCTGGTCTTTTCCAACAAGTCCATGGTATCAAAGGATAAACATGTTGGGTGAGACGGGACAAAAAACTGTTTCACAAGCGGCGTGGATACATTCACTTCTTGCAACTTTCGTGAAAGCCTGGGAAGGAAGAGGCTCCATCGGAGGATTGTATGGCGCAAAAATAGGTAGTGATGATACTGTCCTATCTTGGGATGGAGCGCAACAAGCAGCATTCTTAATTTTTGCCTGGCAATTATTAGCACACGAGATTAAATCAATTAATTATGATTGGGCTTCGACCCTACGTGCTTCAGGGCACCAAATGGTTTTATTGCAAGATGAGGGTCAATTTGAGGACCTAGCATTTTCTGGTGATGATACGTTATTAAATACAGATCAAGGTGTTAGAGGCGTTCTTTACCTTGTGAACGATATGTTCTACTTACAGGCAATCCACCATCAAATTGATTTGGAATCATGGGGTTACAAGCAAGAACTTACAGGAAACCTTCTTGATGATATTGCCAAGGCTCTTGAATTACTTGAAAGTGAACAACAGATAAAAAATTTCATGTCAGCATTAACGAAAGGGCTCGCAAAATTTGATTGGAGAACAGCCAATTTCGCCGCATTGTCTGTAGAGGAAAGAACTGCTAAATTAGTATTCCGAGGTAGTGGGGGGTATAAAGAACTTCGGAGGCAATTGTTAAAATTACTTACTTTGGAGCCCGGTGAAATTGGCAAAACAGCACAATTAGTCATGAAAACATTACGGTACAAATAAATATGCCACCAAGGACACTGACTAACGCCCAAAAAACAATTCTTGCAATGGCTTCCCGTTCGGCTATTGCCAACACTTTCCAATCCCTCTATTCTGATATTACTTACAATGAATGGTTGCATAATAATGTTTATAGCGTAAATACTACAACCACAATTGAAGATCATTTTCGGACAAATAGTATTAACTCCATTGACCTCTGCAAGTACGTCGCAGCATCAATTCCAACCCATTGTATGGATGGGTGGGGTTTCCTTGGAAGGGCTATCCATTGTGTTGTTAGAGGTGATACAAATACTGCACGGCATCTCGCCTATTATGCTGAATTACGTGCAGCAATGTCGCTTCTAGCTTCTGCTGGTATCGGAGTACTAAATAATACACACGTGGTAATTGATAATAATGGCCAAGCGCATGAATTCCCCGATCATCCTGACAGGTGTGGAACACACGTGTTTACTTGGCTTGCTCTTGAGAATTGGTCTTCTACACAACAGGCTGCTAATTTACTTGGCGAAATCATTAAAGTTAATTCAGTTAGTCTCAGAGACTGGTTAATTGAATTTGTGGCGACTGGGAATTTGGTAACTCTTGCATCTTATTGGTTATCAAGTTGGGGATTAGACCTAAACATTCTCAATAATGATCGTGATGCCCGGAACATTGTAAGTTACCGCCCTTCTCATATCACAAATACGGTTTGTGTAAATGCTCTTGAAAGTAGTACTTTTATATCAGATCTTTGGAGTACTCTAAATCCATATCAAACTACAAGATTCAATCTTCTGGATCGCTACTTATTACGAAAAAGTCTTCAATCCATAGACCGAGATACGCCTTTACCAGATGCCCACGGTGGGCAAATATCATACAGTGACCGTGTTTCATCAATGTTATCAAGGTTTTCGTTAGGCACGGCTGTATCTGATTCCTATAAAAATTTTTTTATCGGAAATAACTTTCCAGACCCTGTTATTTTGAGTGAAGCAGAAAAGAGACAACCTTACAATGATCCCAGACATCATTTCGAAGTATTATCAAGGGCTACATTACTTCTCAGAATCGCTACTGGGAGTTGTTTCCAGTTAATAAACGGTGCGACATTTTCATCAACAGATTTGGAGTTTTGGTGGAATAACTTGGGTGTAGAACGTGGTCTTTGGAATCAACGAAATAAACCTGGAAATAATTCGGGGGACATTATTACTTTATGGGATGACGTGGACATCGCTTTGCAGAAAATTTTAGCGTGGAACAGCAGAGTAAGTCATCCAAGTTACTCGGGGCTAATAAATAAACAAAACACTTCTCTCAGAGTTCTAGAAAGCTGTGAAAGAATTGGGCTTTGGGGATTAATCCCATGAAGTATATGGGATCCAAACGCTCCATG
>JAAYVM010000024.1 GCA_012517145.1 Acholeplasmataceae bacterium | reverse complement strand
GGTTGCGGACTACGGAAGGAATTAATTTATCTATTGCCAAAGAACGTTTCGGCGTTGATGTCATGGCTATGTTCGGACAGGAGATAGAAAAATATATTAACAGGGAAATGCTGAGCTTTAATCCGGCTGCCCACAATCTAAAATTAACTAAACTTGGTATGAAATTCGGCAACGAAATTTTCGAGTTATTTTTATAATCTTTCTATAAAAAGCTACCAAGCACATGCGAAAATATCTCTGAAAAAATTAAAGATTAAAACTTGGATACCAATGCTTTTAGAGTGTGCCAAGAAAGGCAAGGTGTAAAGAGTTCCTCTGGCCGCTTCCACACGCGACAATTCGACTGCAAGCAGTCGGTCGCTGATGTGCAGCAGGCCCGTCGCTTCTTTGCCCCTTGTCTTTTAGACATTCGGTGCATCTTTCTGAGCTTTTTATAATATACCTTTCGGCTTGTAAGACAATATTCATTTTGCACCATATTTTTCTATATTCTTTCTGTAAAAAGCTTGACAACAAGAGTTCTAAGTGGTAATTTTATATCAGATGTTAGCACTCCAATAGAGAGAGTGCTAACAAAGAAAAGGCAGGAGGTGTAATGGTGCTTAATGAAAGAAAGAAAAGAATCCTGCAAATAATTATTGAAGATTATATTTCAACAGCAGAACCAGTTGGCTCACGCACCATTGCCCGCAAGTTTGATTTAGGTCTTAGCCCTGCTACGATTCGTAACGAGATGTCAGATCTGGAACTTTTGGGTTATTTGGAACAACCGCATACATCGGCTGGCAGAATACCGTCAGCAATGGCCTATCGCTTTTATGTAGATTCGATGGTTGAACCTGGCACTCTTACAGAGAATGATCAGGCGTTGATTGATGCCTGGTACCGCGAACGCATCAGGAATATTGATGAAATTTTCCAATCAACGGCAAAAATATTGTCGCGGATGACCAAGAATGTTTCGATGGTTTTGGCCAACAGACAAATCAATCGTCTTTTCCGGTATGTAAAGTTCTTGCCATTGGATGATCAGCGTGCAATTCTGTGTCTTATTACCGACGATGGCATTGTAGACAATTGCGTTATTGATGTTCCATTGGGCATGAAACAGGAAGAAATGGATTATTTGGCAAACCGAATCAGCAATAAATTGCAAGGTCATAATATTTCTGAAATTAATGGTGAAATGTTGCGAGATGTGTACACTGAACTGGCAAGTGACAAGCAGCTGTTCTCTTCAATTCTGACAGCTTTAAAACATGTCGGCTCCAGCAGTAATGAACAAAGAGTCTTTTTAGGTGGAACGCGACAGTTATTAAATCAACCTGAATTTCGCAATGTCGAGAGAATAAAAGATCTTCTTGCTATTTTGGAGGAAGAGAAGGTTCTGAAAGATATTCTCCACGCAGGTGAAAATTCTGGAATAAAAATCACAATAGGCTCCGAAAATAAATTTACAGGCATTCAAGACTGTAGTATGGTACAAGCTACTTACCGGTTAAACGGAAGAGTAGTCGGTACGATGGCGGTGCTTGGACCCACTAGAATGGAATATGGCAAGGTAATTTCAGTTATGGATTATCTGCATCAATATTTGAGAGCCGTGTTTGGTGAGGACAAGAAAAAAGCAAATGCAAAGGAGGAAGCGTGTTGCATAAACATGAGACACAAGAAGTGCTTGAAGAAATCAAGCAGGAAAACGTAGAACCTGCAACAACAGAAAATGTTGAAAATATAGGTGATGCGACTGAAGAAACACAGATTCCTGTGCCAGATGAGAAAGATCAGAAGATTGAAGAACTGCAAAATCGTATTTTGCGTCTGCAGGCTGATTTTGATAATTTCCGCCGTAGAACAACCAAAGAACAAGCACAGTTGTCGACATTCGTTACTGCCAATGTTGTTGAGAAATTCCTGAAAGTGCTTGATAGCTTTGAGCGTGCGGAAGAAAGCGTTGCTAAGGCTAATGACGTTGAAAGCATCCGTGTCGGGTTGGAAATGATTCAAAGACAGTTGACTCAAGTTTTCAAAGAACTTTCTGTGGAGGAAATTTCGGCGCAAGGTCAGAAATTCGACCCTTCTTTCCATGAAGCAGTAATGCGTGGAGAAAATGCTGAGCTTGAGGATGAAACCATTGAGGCTGTATTCGAAAAGGGTTACAAGCTCAATGACAAAGTAATCCGCCATAGCAAAGTTAAAGTAGTAAATAACAATTAGTTTTTAATTCACTTAATTTAAATAGAAAACAGGTTTTTGAGGAGGAATAAAAAAATGTCTAAAGTTATTGGTATTGACTTAGGTACAACGAACTCTGTAGTTGCTGTAATGGAAGGTGGCGAACCAACTGTTATTTCTACCCAGGAAGGTGGCCGTTTAACCCCTTCTGTTGTTGGCTTTTCTAAATCCGGTGAGCGTCTGGTTGGACAATTAGCAAAAAGGCAGGCTATTTCTAATCCTGACCGTACTATCAGCTCCATTAAACGTCATATGGGAACTGATTACAAAGTAACAATTGATGATAAAAAATACTCTCCGGAAGAAATTTCCGCGATGATTCTGCAAAAATTAAAAGAAGATGCTGAAAAATATCTTGGCGAAAAAGTAACCCAAGCAGTTATCACTGTACCGGCTTACTTCAGCGACAGCCAACGTCAGGCAACTAAAGACGCTGGTAAAATCGCAGGCCTCGAAGTTCTGCGTATTATTAACGAACCTACTGCTGCTGCACTTGCTTATGGTATTGATAAAACCAACGATCACACCGTTTTGGTTTATGACCTTGGCGGCGGTACCTTCGACGTTTCCATCCTGGAGATGGGCGACGGCGTTTTCGAAGTTAAAGCAACAAACGGTGATACACACCTTGGCGGCGATGACTTTGATGAACGTATTATGAACTGGATGATTGGCGAATTTAAGAAAGAAACCGGTATCGACCTTTCTGTTGACCGTATGGCTTTGCAACGTTTGCGTGAAGCTGCAGAAAAAGCAAAAATTGAATTGTCCGGTGTTTTGACTACCAACATTAACTTGCCGTTCATTACTGCAGGTGCTGATGGCCCTAAACATCTTGATATGAATCTGACCAGAGCCAAATTTGATGAATTGACTGCTGACCTTGTTGAAAGAACAATGGGACCAACTCGTCAAGCACTAGCTGATGCTGGTTTGACTGCAAATGATATTGAAAAGATCATCCTGGTTGGTGGTTCTTCCCGTATTCCGGCTGTTCAGGATGCTATCAAGAAAATACTGGGCAAAGAACCACATCGTGGCGTTAACCCAGATGAATGCGTAGCAGTTGGCGCTGCTATTCAAGCAGGTGTTTTGGCTGGCGAAGTAAAAGACGTTCTGCTTCTTGACGTAACTCCATTGTCTTTGGGTATCGAAACTCTGGGCGGAGTATTCACGAAGATCATTGAGCGCAACACAACCATTCCTACATCTCGTAAACAAGTATTCTCGACTGCTGCTGACAATCAACCTTCCGTTGATATTCATGTATTGCAAGGTGAACGTGAAATGGCAGCTGACAATAAAACTCTTGGCCGTTTCGAACTTGGCGGTATCCCAGCAGCTCCGCGCGGTATTCCTAAGATCGAGGTTGCTTTCGACATTGATGCAAACGGTATCGTAAATGTAAGTGCTAAAGATCTTGGCACCGGCAAAGAACAAAAAATCACCATCACTTCCTCTGGTACTTTGAATAAGGACGAAGTTGAACGTATGGTTAAAGAAGCAGAAGCTAATGCTGAAGCTGATAAAAAACGCAAAGAAGTTGTTGAAGTACGCAACCAAGCTGACTCCCTCTGCTATCAAGCTGAAAAAACCATTAAAGACATGGAAGGCAAAGGCAGCGAAGATTTAGTCAAAAAGGTGGAAGCAGCTCTTGCAACATTGAAAGAAACGCTGAAAGGCGACGATGCAGAAAAAATTAAGGCTGATACAGAAGCATTGACAAAACCGCTTTATGAATTGTCTGCAGAGCTTTATAAACAAACCGAGGCAGCTAAAGGTCCAGAAGGTGCTGCCAGCGGCGAAAAGAAAGCAGCAGATGACGTAGTTGACGCAGAAGTAGTTGACGAAGATAAAAAATAATTAGCCTTAGGATGGTGTGAACTTTGAGCAAAAGAGATTATTATGACGTGCTAGGCGTTTCTAAGACTGCCACCGCGGACGAAATTAAAAAAGCATATCGCAAATTGGCGCGTCAGTATCATCCTGATGTGAACAAAGACAATCCTGATGCAGCTGAAAAATTCAAAGAGTGTTCTGAAGCTTACAGCGTTTTGTCCGATGAAACAAAACGTGCCCAGTACGACCAATTTGGTCACGCCGCCTTCGAAAACGGAGGCGGACCTGGTGCTGGTGCCGGTGGTTTTGGTGGTTTTGGCGGCGCTGGCGGCATGGAAGATATTTTTGACATGTTTTTTGGCGGACAGGGTCGGGGCGGTTTTGGCTCCTCTCGCCGCAGCAAAAATGGGCCGCAGCGCGGTGCAGATTTACGCTTAGATCTGGAAATTACCTTTGAAGAAGCTGCTTTCGGTGTTGAGAAGGAAGTAAGACTCAATAGGGAAGATACCTGTGATCACTGTCAGGGTTCCGGAGCGGAACCAGGCAGTGAGATAGGAGTTTGTCCTGATTGCCATGGCACCGGAGAAATCCAGTTTACGCAAAACACAATGTTTGGCCAGATGGTTAACGTGCGTCCTTGCGCTCGCTGTCACGGAGAGGGCAAGATCTTTAAGAACCCATGTAAGGTATGCGGCGGCAGCGGCAGGCTGAAAAAGGAAAAGAAACTTAAGGTAAAAATTCCTGCAGGTGTTGACACTGATTCACGTTTGCGTGTATCAGGTGAAGGCGAAGCAGGTTTAAGAGGCGGTTCCAAAGGCGACTTATATGTCTACCTTTATGTGAAACCACACAAGTACTTTGAACGTGACGGCACGACTATTCTCTGTGAAGTGCCTATTAACATAGTACAGGCTACTCTGGGTGCTGAAATCAAAGTTCCTACGCTTGATGGCCAGGTAGTGATGAAAGTACCGGAAGGAACACAGCCGGGTAAGGTTTTAAGGCTTAAAGGAAAAGGTATCGCCAGCCTCCGCAACGGTGTGCGCGGCGACCAGCTGGTAACAATCAAGGTCGTTGTTCCTACTAAGCTTACGGACAAACAAAAGGATTCCTTGAAAAAGTTTGCTGAAATCAGCGGCGATAACATTAATCCTGAAGAAAAGAGCTTTTTGAAGAAAATTGCAGATTTATTTAAATAAGGCTATTTATTCCCGGCCGAACATAGACAGGAGCATATAAATGCAATGGGTTGAAGTTAGTATTCAAACTACACATGCGGCTACTGAAGCAGTGGCTGATGTCTTCCATTCTTTGGGGGCTGGCGGGGTTGTTATTGAAGACCCGTTGCTGCTCAATACTTTGCGTACGTCGGGTACTTGGGAACTGTGTGATATTCCTGAACAGGAAAATACGGAAATAGTCGTAGTTACAGCTTATTTCCCTGATGACAGTGAATTGCATGACCGGCTTGCTGCTGTAGAAGAAGAAATGACAGCGATAGAAGAGCGGATTGGTTCTTGCCGGTTTGGCAATACCTGCTTCCGTACCATATCAGAGACTGATTGGGAGAATGAATGGAAACAATTTTTCCATACAACTCGTATTACCGAGCATATTGTGATAAAACCGACATGGGAAGAATATGAAGCTGAGCCGGATGACAAGGTTATTGAGCTTGATCCTGGCATGGCCTTTGGTACTGGTACACACCATACCACAGGCATGTGCATGCGCAGGCTGGAAAAGGTCATCGAACCGGGCATGACGGTTTTTGATGTTGGTACCGGCAGTGGTATTCTTTCTATTGCGGCAGCTAAACTTGGCGCTAAATATGTCAAAGCCATTGATATTGACGAGACGGCTGTAAAGGTAGCACGCGAAAATGTTGCCAATAACAAATTGTCTTCTGTGATTGAAGTAGCCAAAGGTGACTTGCTGCATGCAACCGAAGGCAAAGCCGATGTTATCATCGCTAATATTATTGCCGACATAATTATTATGCTGTTGCCTGACATTCCTGGCAGATTGAACAAAGACGGTATTTTTCTGGCAAGTGGCATTATTTCTGATCGTCTTGAGGATGTAACAGAAGCTGCCAAAAACAACGGTCTTTATGTTGAAGCTGTTGATACGCAAGGTGGTTGGGTTGTTATGCAAATGCGCAGGGAGGAATAACTTTGCATAGGTTTTTCGTTTCGCAGCCTTTTGCGGAAGAAATGCAAATAGTAGGCACAGATGCGCATCATATCATTAATGTTCTGCGGATGCGAGTCGGCCAGCATATTCAGATTGTTAGCAGCGACCGTGTTACGGCTTTGATGGAAATCAAAGCTTTAACAACGGACGCTGCTTTCGTTCGTCTAGTTAAGCGTATTGATCAAGTGAATGAACCTTCTGTAAGAATAATCCTGGCTCAAGGCTTGGCTAAAGGTGAAAAAATGGATTTTATCATCCAGAAGGCTGTTGAAGTAGGTGTTAACACTATAGTTCCGGTTGCGATGGAACATTCAGTGGTAAAGCTTGATAAGAGCAAGGCTGGGAAAAAGGTCGAAAGATGGCAAAAAATAGCTGAAGAAGCGGCCAAACAAAGCAAACGTGATATAGTTCCCAAAGTAACAAGTGTTATGGATCTGGATGAAGTTTTGCATAGTTTTGCTGGCTCGACTAAATTAATGGCTTATGAAGGCGAAACCAATTTAGGCTTAAAAAAAGCTTTATTAGCAATTCAGAATATAGAAGAGGTTTTACTTATTATCGGTCCTGAAGGCGGTATAGCAGGAAAAGAGCTAAAAGCAGCAGAACTGGCTGGCGTACAGACTTTCAGCCTTGGTAATCGCATTTTAAGGACAGAAACAGCAGGGCTTGTCTCTGCTACAGCTATTTTGTATGAAACAGGAGACTTGGGAGGCTAGCAGATGAGAAAAATTGCTTTTTATACTTTGGGCTGCAAAGTCAACCAGTCAGACACAGCCAGCATGGAGAAATTATTCCGTGAGGCTGGTTATAAAATTGTCGATTTTGCTGAAAAAGCTGACATATATTTGATTAATACCTGTGTTGTTACCAATATGGGACAAAGAAAATCCAGACAGATGATTCATCGCGCGATTCGTAAAAACCCGCATGCTTTTATCGTGGTTTCCGGTTGTTATCCGCAGACGGCAGCTGAAGAAGTTAAAGCAATACAGGGAGTCGATCTTATTATTGGTAATCAGGACAGGGCGGCAGTAGTAACGCTCGTAGAAGCTGCAGCTACTGAGCAGAGTATTGATACCTATGATAATGTGAAAAAAATGAGCGCGCAGACAGCTTTTGAAGAATTATCCGCTGACTGTGAAACAGAAAAAACCAGAGCTTTCCTGAAGATTCAGGAGGGTTGTAATCAATTTTGCACATATTGCATCATACCTTATGCACGTGGACCGCTGCGTTCGCGAAGCTTGGAGAACATCAAGGCTGAAGTGGAAAAGCTGGTTGCAGCTGGCTTTAGTGAAGTTGTTTTAATAGGCATTCACTTAGGAGCCTATGGCAAAGAATTAAAAAACGGTACCAGCTTGACCGACGCTGTAAAGGCTGCTCTTGAGGTTCCGGGACTTGCAAGACTGCGACTTGGCTCTTTGGAGTCGGTAGAGGTTGGCGAAGATTTACTGGATTTGATGGCAAGTGATGAAAGACTGCAGCGCCAATTGCATTTACCTTTGCAATCAGGTTGCGACGATGTTCTAAAAAGCATGCACAGACCGTATGATACCAAGATTTTTGCAGAACTACTTCAAAAAATCCGGGCTAAATTACCGGATGTAGCAATTACTACCGATGTTATTGTTGGTTTCCCTGGCGAAACCGAAGAAAATTTTGCCGCAACCAAAGAGTTTGTTAAGTCTTGTGGTTTCAGTAAAATTCATGTTTTCCCGTTTTCACCGCGCAAGGGTACTCCAGCTGCTTCTTTTAGCGGAGTGGTTTCCGAGAAAGCTAAGCAAAGTCGCGTGGAAGAATTATCACAGATTGATAGAGAAAGCCATGAGAAATATTGTGAGTCTATGCTTGATAAGACGGTGTCTGTATTATTTGAGCAGGAAGCAGAGGAAGACTTGTGGGAAGGTCTAAGCGGCAATTATGTAAGAGTATATGCCAGGAGCAAAGAAAATTTGTCAGGTAAGATCCACAAAGTTAAGCTGAAAGCTCTCCACAACGATGGCATGATTGGAGAAATACTCTGATTTCTTGTAAATTTTCTTGTAAATGAAGGATTATTTGCTATATTAGCGAATATGTCATTCGTACCAAGAAGGGGGGGATAAAAGATGGATGATTGTATTTTTTGTAAGATAATCAAAGGTGAAATACCCTCAAAAAAAGTTTATGAAGACGAAGAAATGATTGTTATTCATGACGTTGCACCTGGTGCCCCCTGCCATGTTTTGTTACTTCCAAAAAAACATATGCAGAATATAGTCACTGCCGATATGGAAATTGTGAAACATGTTATGAGTAAAGTCGGCGAGATAGCCAAAATAATGGGCGTTGACGAAAGTGGTTTCCGCGTAGTAATAAATACCGGAGTCGATGGCGGACAAAGTGTAGAACACCTTCATTTTCATCTGCTTGGCGGCAAGATGCTTGGCTGGCCGCCTTGCTAGAAGCTTGACAGCTAGTGCTGCCCTGAAGTATAATGAAACGGTGTAATGAATATATGCACTTCCCTAAAGGTCGTTGTGGAGGGAGGGAGAACAGATGACAGAAATCAAAGTTGGCAAAACGGAGACACTTGATAGCGCACTCCGCCGCTTTAAAAGAGCAACCCAAAAGGCTGGGGTTCTTTCTGAGGTTAGAAAACGCGAACACTATGAAAAACCTAGCGTAAAGCGTAAAAAGAAATCCGAGGCAGCAAGAAAGCGCAAGACCAGATAATTGGGAGGCCTCTGTATGTCTATTAAAGACCTTTTGACAGAAGATATGAAACAAGCAATGAAGGACAAAGAGAGCGGCAAGTTGCGCTTGAGTGTCATTCGTATGGCTCGTGCTAACATTAAGAACATCGAAATCGATGAAAAGCGGGAACTGAACGATGATGAGGTTCTGGCTGTTTTGATGAAAGAAGTAAAGATGCGTCAGGATTCTTTGGAGGAATTTACTAAGGCCGGACGTGAAGAGCTTGTTGAGCAGGCGAAGCAGGAAATTGCTATTCTCAGAAAATATCTTCCTGAACAGTTAAGTGATGAAGAGTTGAAAGCTTTAG
>JAAYVM010000023.1 GCA_012517145.1 Acholeplasmataceae bacterium | reverse complement strand
CTTTAAACGGTGCCTTAGCTGGTCTCGTAGCAATTACTGCCGGCTGCGACGCTGTCAGCCCTGTCGGCGCATTCTTTATCGGTTCTATTGCCGGTGTAGTTGTTGTTTTAGCCGTAGAATTCATTGACCAAGTACTCAAAATTGACGATCCTGTAGGCGCTATCGGCGTACATGGCGTTTGCGGTGCATTAGGCACTATCCTCACCGGCGTTTTCGCTCTTGATGGTGGTCTTCTTTATGATGGTGGTGCTAAAATGCTAACAACTCAAGTCATTGGTGTTGCTTCTGTAGCAGTTTGGGTGGCTGTCACTATTGGCATTGTCTTTATGATAATCGACAAAACCATCGGCCTGCGTGTCAGTGAAGCAGAAGAAATTGCCGGTCTTGACCTGGAAGAACATGGACTTGCAAGCAGCTATGCTGACTTCATGCCAACCACCGCGACTTTTGTTCCTGTTGAAAGAGCAGTACCGGTTGTGCACCGTCCTGCTGAAACAAAAGTTTCAGCCGATGGCCACAAACTTTCCTTGGTTTCCATCGTCACTGCTCAGGAACGTTTTGAAGCCTTGAAATCCGCCCTTGATGAACTCGGTATCACCGGCATGACTGTTGCAAAAGTTTTGGGCTATGGCATCCAAAAAGGCCATACAGAGATGTATCGTGGTGCAGAAGTGCCAACACGCCTTCTGCCTAAGGTTCAGGTTGATGTGGTCGTTTCCAAGATCCCTGTAAGAGATGTTATCGAAACAGCTAAAAAAGTACTATACACCGGTAAGTATGGTGACGGCAAGATTTTTGTATACGACGTTGAAAATGCCGTCAAAATCAGAACAGGTGAAGAAGGCTATGATGCTCTTCAAGATACCGAAATCGAAGAATCCAAATAAACCCCCTTTTCCCTTCTTAGTAGAAAGAGAGGCAGGTGCCATCAGCACCTGCCTCTCTTTTATTTAAATCACAATTCAATCAATTCATATTCTCTGCTGCCCATACCAATTTTTTCGGCATAAGCCAGTGCCTTCGTACCATCAACATAATCATGCATATGCATGAATTTATCGGTACCTGCCGCCAACGCTTTGCCCAATGCTGAATTAGCCAAGCCTTCTGCAGCTTTGACCAAGTCATAAGCTGCCTGGTCGATAGCTACCGGATCCGTGGAGGCTAAAAAGCCTATATCAGGCACAATCGGTGCGTCACTCCAAGGTACGCAATCACATAAAGGCGTAACATTCACAACCAATGTTATATAGCCGACTTTGTTTTTCTTATTGACTGTAGCACCATACGCATATTCAACCATACGCTCCAGGAAAGGATCAATTTCTGT
The DNA here is from genome assembly GCA_012517145.1 of Acholeplasmataceae bacterium. GTDB lineage: Bacteria > Bacillota > Negativicutes > Acidaminococcales > Acidaminococcaceae > RZYP01. Next base: position 15,707 of record JAAYVM010000023.1, on the reverse strand, counting down.
TTCCCAATCAATCTCGATTGTCTTCTTGGGGCAAACCGTCAAGCATTCGCCGCAGCCAATACACAAACTGGCATCGATTTCAGCTTTGCGATTGGCATCAAGACTTATCGCATGCTGGGGGCAGACCAAAGTACAGGCCGCACAACCAATGCAGCCTTCCTTCTTAACTTTGAAACAAAGATCATGCTGCGCCTTTTTGCCAACGGCAGGAGCGCAGCCCATTGCAAGATTCTTCAAGGCACCGCCGAAACCAGCCATCTCGTGGCCCTTAAAATGCGATACAACTATCATGCTGCCAGCATCCACGATATCACCGGCAATATGTACCGTATCAAAATTTTCAAGATCGACTTTCACTTTCTTGCAGTTACCACCATGAAGACCATCGGCGACAATGAAAGGTGCGCCCGTGACCTCCATGCCGAAACCATGCGCCAAAGCCGTCTCCAAGTGGCTTACAGCATCATGGCGGCTGCCAGAATAGAGCGTGTTGGTATCAGTAAGAAACGGTCTTCCACCGGCTTGCTTGATCCGGTCAACTATTTGCCTGACCAGAACAGGTGAAACATAGGCATCATTGCCAGCTTCGCCGACATGCAATTTTACGGCCGTCAATTCATTCTGAGCAATAAAATCAGCAAAACCAGCTATATCAAAAAGACCGCGAATCTTTGCGCCTTTGTTGGTTCTTGGCCCCTTACTGCGCAAGTACGAAATATAGACTTTGCTCTTTTCAGTCATAAAAAAACCCTCCTTGTGCATTACTCATAAATAGTATTCGCACAAAAAGGGTATTTCCCTGCCCTATAAAAGTCCCGGCAAATTTAAATTTTTTGTGAAGATTTCCGGATCACCAATGACTCTAGACTTAACAAAGTCACCATGGCAATCGCTGCCACCGCTGATCAATAGGTTATTGTTCTGGCAATGTTCCAATAATTTTCGGGTATCTTCCTCATTATGTTTTGAGTGATAACATTCAAACCCATCAAACTTTTCAAAAGCCATTTCAGCCATAGTACCGGCAAGACCCGGGCCATGCATTTCACTGGCCGCGTGCGCCAGTATGGCAACACCGCCGGCATTATGGATAACATCAATGGTTTCCGCAATCGAAGGAAAAACCGGAAAACCTAGTTTATTCTCCTTCGTAAAGATACGATTGAAAAAATCCATGATATCCGCACATAGTCCCTTGTCCTGCAAATAACATAAAGCCTTCCAGCCGCCGCGGCACCTGTCATATTCGTAACCGTGAAATTCCTTCAAAGACACAGGCCAGCCTTTCTCAGCTAAAATGCGGATGCTGTCCTCGTCCTTTTTAGCCAAAAGATACTCATTATGGTCTAATAGTTCCAACAAGCGTTTATCTGCTATATTTATACCATAGCCAAGCACATGAAAGCTGGTTTCGCCCTTCGTCGTTGAAATTTCGACACCACGTACAAATTTCAGGCCGGCATCAAACGCATATTTTTCTGTTTCGGCAACATTGGCAATGCTTTCATGATCAGTAACCGCAATAGCACCCAAATTTGCCTGTTTTGCCGCTGCCACCAATTCCTGCGGCAGCCAGGTTCCGTCTGACGCAGTACTATGCAGATGCAGGTCAGCGCGAATCAAATCCATAGTCAAACCTCCTAGTGCCTTCTGGCATAATCCCAGACAATATAGTTTGCCAAGGCATCTTCCTGCGGTGTCGCAGGATATGGATTATCCAATGTATCTACAAAGCTCAGATATTCTGAGAAATAATAAGCCTTACCACCAAAATATCCCAGCGCAAAAGGTATATCTGTCGGCTGCAGAAGATCCCGGCCCAGGAAATCTTTTGGCGTTTCCAAACCCATCAAAGGCAGAAGCGTAGGTGCCAAATCCATGGAGCTGGCATATTCAGCAGTCATCAAGTCATTGAGAGGTGCCAGGTTTTTAGCAACGAAAATCAGCGGTATCGGTGCGATGCTCTGCGTATCTGCACCGTTTTCCACCAATTCTTTGTATTCACCGCCGGAATGCGGGTTGTGGTCGCTGGTGATGATAAACAATGTACGGTCGTCCATCAGGCCATTGGCCTCTGCTTCTTTGAAGAACTCTTTGAGAGTGTGGTCTACCCAGTACATGCCCCTTACTGTCACATATTTATTATCACGTACAGACTCTGGCATATCTTCCCACTTCAAGCCATAGTACGGATATGGCTGGTGCATGTCAAGAGTTTTGGTAACCATGAGCATCTTGTCATTGCGCCCGCGCTCCAACATTTTAATAGTCTCTTTATACATTACATCATTGTGGAAGCCCCAGCCGCTGGCACCGGTATACCCCTGTTCTTCCAGATACTCACGGGCATAGTATTCCTGCATGCCAAATTGCTTAGGATACTGCTTAAACTCATTGGCATAATAACCACTGGAAGAATTTAAGAAGATTCCCCGCCAATCAGTTTCACTAAGCTGATTAAAAATCGATCCCTGCTTACCGATTTCAGGTACATCTCTGTCAAACAGAAGCTGTGAACGGAAAGTGCTGTTAAGCCCCTCGGTTGTTGGAATCGCCGAAGAATAATAGCGATCCAGATGTGGGTATTTACTTAGCAATTCATCAAGAAAGGGCGTCGCTTCGGCAGGAATATTTTTATTGTAATAATGCATGAAGTCACGATGAACAGACTCCAGTACCAATATGACAATTTTGTCATATTTTGCAACAGTCGGTACAGGCGTATGCTTTTCCGGAATAATGCCCATACCCAGCAAGATTTCCTTATCTTTTTCCGAAAGCTCTTTTTTCTCCAATTTTTTCGGGTCTTTAATGATTCTGTCAGTATCAAAAAGTGCCTTGCTGACAAAATTAATATTGACGGGCATCGATACGGCATTCCGATAATTTTGTCTTGTAGCTTCGATTTCATTTTCTGACCAGAGCCCGCCTACCTTGTCGATGGCAAAATGCAACCCATCCGATATCGACATATAAGAAAAATTCAAGGAAAGCGTAAAAATAGAAACGCAGAGAAGCGACCAGGCGAAATTAGGTTTCTTGCTTGTTGGTTTGCTGACGCGAAAAAGCAGCAGGACAAGAAGAAGTATAACAGCTATAGCAACAAGAAACGGCGTTTTGGCCGTTTCGAGAACACCCTTGATGGAATAATAATTCAGGTTTCTGAACAAAACACTTTCGACGTGCATTGATGTTGTCCAGAAATACACAGCGTCAAAGAGCATGATTATACAACTGGTCAGATAAACAAAAAAATAAACTATTCTCATCCCGCGATTAGGCCATTTATGGTAGCACATGGCAGCCAAAAGGCAAAGAAGAATATTGTTATTCAAACCAGCCAATACGGAAAGCAAAGTCAGAAAACCCAAGTCCAGCTTCAGATAATGGACCATAAAAGCGGCAAAAGCAAGATAACCAACGCCGAGAACAACAACCGGGAAATAACGTTTAATCCTGTCTTTTATTCTCTTGCGAACTGCGTACAACAAAACAAACGTACCTATGAGCAAGGCGTCTCGCAGGAAAAAATTCAGAGTAGTAAACCAAAACTCCTCAGTTGGGAAAGGCACAATCTCGCGATAAAAACGATCCGAAAAAAATGCTTCTATAGCAAAACAGACTATGAGCAGAGCAATTATAAACCAATTATTCTTCACTTGCACGCCACCTTACGAAATAAACTTGATTGGGCTGGGGATCAATCTGATACTCAAAGGCGAACTCACCAAGCAGTCGCCGTCCAATTCTGCCGCAAATTTTTCTATGTTACACTTAATCTCCACTTTTTTGGCTTCAATGATTTCGACAGATTTGTCAGCAGCAAGGGTATCCGTTGCAAGCAGAGCCAGATATCTTAACAAATCCAGCTTATTAACGCCACGAAAAAGGCAGACATGCAGTTTAGGCGAAGAAAGCGAAGCTCCGTCAACCAAGGAAAATCTCCCTGCGTAATAGCGGCTTTTTGCTACAATTACAGAAGCAGCATCACGCCAGACGCCATCATCATCAATCATTACCTGGAACTTGTATTGCCAATCTTTCCACAGAAGCTCCCTCTTAACTAATTCCGTTCCCTGAAGGACGTAGGCAAATTTGGATAAATATTTTTTCTCTGTCTCGGAAACGCTGTCAATCACCATGGAATCAATGCCTATGCCGGCACAAGTCATGAACAGCCTGTTATTAGCCTGTCCAAGCCAAACAGGGATGGCAGTCCCCTTAGAAACCTTCTTCACCCATTTTCCCGGTTCCGGCGACATCATAAGTTCTTTGGCAACCAGATTAACTGTTCCCATAGGATAAACGCTCATATAAGGGAATTTGTCGTTTTCTACAAAAACTTCCGTAATTGCCCGCAACGTACCGTCGCCACCAGCCACTATCACCCAGTCAAAGTCCTCATCGCAAATTCTCTTGGCGATACTTCTGACCTCTTCAAAAGACCTGATGGCAACCTCAGTCAAAGCAGCGCTGCCCAGCATACCCCTGAGCAAATTACGCACCTCATTTACCCTGCTGGCACTGTCATTAAACAGCTGTCTTCCTGAATTAGGATTAAAGACCAGCATGACTTTTTTAAATTTCTTTATATCAACACATTCTTTAAACATACTTTTTCATCACCTATAACGCCTTCGAATATTTTTCAGTCAAAAAATCCACTTTTTCCTGGATAGATAATTCCAGACAACCACAATAGCACTTGCCGCGACTTTTGCTGCCATGGCATTCCAGGCAAAAAAGCCTACGAACAAACCCATCAGGAGCAAATTAAACAACAAACCAATCGTGCTCACCAAAAAAACCAGCGACAGCTCCTTTTTGCGCTCATACCGCGCACCGCTGTTGAAAACAAAAATATTTCCCAGGACATAGTGGCACAAAGTTGAAAACGCAAACGCCAAAGCAGTTGCCAATAGGTAATTTATAAGCAGCCAATGATTGAGGCCATAAAAACATCCCCACTCAATTAATGCCGCTGTTCCTCCGATAAAAAGGTATATCAGTACCTTGATCTGCTCATTATCGGTATAATCTATGCCAAAAATCTTCTTCTGTCCATTATTATCTTTCAAACACTTTTTCACTACTTTCATAGGTCGAAAATGACCATATTATCCCATTTCAGCACTACTTATTATACCACAACAGTAACAAACAAAAAACAAGGGATAGATTAATTACCCCCTGTTTCAAAAGATTAACGGATAGCAGTCTTTTTTTATAATTCAAAAGATGATTTGTCAGGCAAAATTTTTTCAAAAGATTTTTTTACATGTTCGCTTATACCTCTAAAATCTATGTCGGAGTTGTCATTGATACAAACAATGCGATACTTCTGATTTTCAATAGCATAATATAAATCATAATTATCTTCTATTCCGCCCCTAACCTCAAATACTTTTCCCTTATAACTTCGAGGACATGGAGCAAAATTTCCTGTCGCTAGTTGCCAGTAGCGCATTAACCATTGATTAACATCCATTTTGCTGCGAAATTTATTTTTACAAGTTTCATCAAGAATTTCTTCTTCCTTACGCCAAACATCTTCAAATGTTTTTCTCGTATAGGAAAAAGATAAGTGATTATTAGCAAAGCCATTAAAGTGATGTTGACCATAAAAGATTAAGTTTCTTAAAGCATTAATCCCATATATCGGAGACATCCATTTCAAAAAAAAATTATGCATTTGCTTATTTTTGTCAAAATTACTATTCAACAAACATAGATTGTTAATTTTGGCATAAGCAGTAAAATCACCTTTAGTTGGAGAATGAAGCTTGCTTGAAATACAAAAATCCGTTGGCAATCCCTTATAAAAAAAATCAGTCTTAAGCATCGGTTTGATTATAAACATGTCATCATTAAAATATACAAATCGATCTGCTAAATCATGTATACGGTGGATATTTAGCTCTATCGGTCTAGGGCTAAATGTTGGTAGGTATTTAGCAGGTATAAAATCGCTATGTTTTACTACAGCAAGTTTTGGGTTATAAATATTTAGCCATTTTGGCAAATGGCCATAAGTAACAAAGTGTATTTTTCTAACCCAAGGAGTGAATTTTTCAACAGCTCTAAACCAATATTGTAAATTGTCCCAATCTCGATATCTGAAATTCTTATCATTACCATATAAATTTCGTTTTGGCAGATATTTTAATTTTTCTTCCTGCCATTCGGAATCATTTCCGTCAACCCAAGTAATTACGAAATCAATATCATAATCGAATTTCATATTATTCATCTCCAAAACTTAAAAATAGTATTGCCTAATCAGTTGATTAATATATTTAAGAATCATAATTCACTTAGACTCTTTATTATCTTGCCCCAATCGCTGCAATAGGCAGCGCTTCCCTGGGCAAAAGCTGCATTACCGCCGCCCTTACCAGACAAAAGCTGATTAACGGTCTGGCAAAGCAGTTTGCAGTCTCTGCCGCCTTCGCTGCTCATAAATATATAGTTAATTCTTTCTCCGACGCGATAAAAAATACCAGCAGTCAGCTTTTCTTCATCAGCTGTAAGCACCTGAGCAAAAAGTTTCGCATCTTTTGCCGTGCAATCCTCTTCAGAAACCAGCACAATTCGCCTGCCATCATTGTCCCTTGAGGCATTTGCTGCGAGACTATCTTTGCGCAGCTGATAAAGTTCAAGCGTCTTGTTTTTAAGTCTCGCAGTAATTTCTGCTAGTTCTTCTTTTAGTTTTCTGACCGCTGTCGGCACTTCTTCCGGCTTCACGGAAAGCAAGGCGTTGGTCGCTGAAATTGCTTCATGCTTACGGCGGGCATCCAATAACGCTCGTCTGCCGCAGACAAACTCAATGCGCATACCGCCTCGATGCCTGTCAGCTCCAATTACTCTAATAATTCCTACCATGCCGGTAGCAGGCGGATGTGTACCACAGCAAGTGCAGCTATCACCATGTTCGATAGAAACAATCCTTAATATGCCTTTAATATTTTCGTTCTTCTTCCGCATTTCCCGTTCTGACAAATCATCTGAGGAGATATAACTGATGTTGATCGGTTTATCCTCCCAGATTTCAGCATTAACAAAATCTTCGGCCTGCATTACTTCTTCTGGACTGACTCCCTTATCAAGATCAACGAACACCGATTGTTCGTTCATGTGAAAACCGATGTTGTTGGCACCAAAAAGCTTCCAGAACGCGTAAGACAGCAAGTGTTCACCACAATGCTGCTGCATGTGGTCAAGACGCTCAGCCCAGTCCAATTTAACCAAAACTTCGCTGCCTACCGCTAATGCTGCATTACAATAATGAAAAACCTGCCCATCCTTTTCCGCTGCGTGTGTTACAAGGGCATCGTTAATCCAACCTTTGTCACTGGACTGGCCGCCGCCTTCTGGGAAAATAACCGTCCTATCAAGCACGATTTCATAATCATTAGCTTTTTTATTGCACGCCAGAACTTTAGCACAGCATTCTTTCAATAATGAATCATTTTCATATAATTTCTCTGTATTCTGCAAAATCTCAGCCCCCTCAAAGCTGCCTACTCTATTTTGCCTGCACAATACCCTGGAATGTAATAAATACCAAGGAATTGAAAACCGCTTTTTCTTCTTCCGTATTATCTTCTGCTTTAGACATCTTTTCGAAAACAGTCAGCGCTATTTGTTTTTTCTTTTTGGTAAGTCCGTGTTGTTTCACGCCATGCGCTTTAACTGATCTGATAATAGCGTCAAGCACCTCCAGAGTGGCATTTTTGCCCTCCTGTTTCAACTCTGGTGAATTTTTTATTTTCTCACGAATCACAGTGGAAATTTCCAAAAATTCCTCTCCACCCATTTCACGCTGTTCCTTTTTTACATCTTCTGCCATATTCTTACCTCCCACAATTTATTATTTGTCAGCAAATATTTATTATCGTCTGTTCCAACTGATAAGCATCGCCATAACTACACCCACTATTGTACCGCTGAAATCAAGCAGCACATCGGTTACCTGACCGGAGCGTCCAATGCTGTAGAGCTGGATGTTTTCGTCGATTACTGCGGTCAATAGCCCTATTAAAAGCGCATATGCCAGCCAGGTCTGCCTCCTCACCCTGAAAGCAGTTAATGTTTTGGCAACAAAAAACGCTTCCAGCGCATATTCCGTAAAATGAGCACATTTTCTAATAGCATGGTGCAGTTCACCTATTGGCACATGAAAACCCAGCCAATTCAAAACGTTCTGCACAAAAACTGTCAAAAATCTGCTTTCACTGTTAGAATCTGTGGCGTCCATCATTGAATTACCGAAAATAAAGGCTATAATTAATAAACTTAAAAGCAAATAAATTATTTTTTTCATAATAATTACACCAAGACCTTCATCAACACTAAATAATTATTCCTAATAATTATAATATACTCTTCGGCAAAAAGGTAGGAAATTAAACGTTTATCTGCGTTTAAATAAAAAACACCGAGGTTTTTAGCCTCGGTGTTTTCTGAGAACTTCTACAGCTGCGCTATAACTTCTTCAATATCCGGCAGCGTGCGAATTTCGTATTTTTTCACCCAGCACACAATACCTTTTTCATCAATAAGAACATTAGCCCTTTTAGAAGCTCCGTATTCTTCACTGAAAAGTCCATATTCTTTGGCCACCTTGCCGAGCGGATGGAAATCAGCAAGAATTCTAACGTTATTAAGCAGCAAAATCTTAGCCCATGCTGATTTGGAAGGTGCGGAATCCACACTCATACCCAGAACAACTACGCCCTTTTCTTCAAAACGTCTGTAGTTTCTCTCCAAATCTCTCATCTGGTCAGTACAAACGGAAGTCCAGGCCAGAGGATGCCATGAGAGCAAAACTTTCTTACCATGAAAATCTCTTAAGGCAACATCTGCTCCGCTTTGATCCTTCAAAGTAAACTCAGGTGCTTTTTCACCGACTTTTATCATCTCTTCCAACTGCATTACCTCCCTATTCTACAATTATTGCTGATACAGGACAACCGTCGGCCGCCTGCCTTGCGCACCCCTCTAAATTTTCCTCAATCTGGCCTTCGCCCAATTCTCCATCAACTTGTAAACTAGCCGCAATCTGGCTCAAGCCGTCATCTGCATTCTGCTCAAAGACTTCCGGACAAGTGCCCCAGCATGCGCCGCAGCCGATACAAACATCTCGTTCAACACTCACTTTCGCCATATTGTTCACTCCTATCAAAAAGTAAAGGTAACATCGCTCCACAAAGTTTTATCTCTGCCTTCATTATACTTACCGTCAAAATTGAAATATTCGACGAGAGCAACTATGTTTTTTGTTATTGTGTAATCAACACCCACACCATAACCCTCAAACCCCCAAAGAGAATCATGGACAGCGTCAGTTGTGTGGGCAACATAGGTAGAACGATCCTGATTATAATACTTCGCCCAAATACAGTAAGAACCCTTCTTTTTCGGTTCAGCTCCTTTATAATTTAAGCCAAAAACTATGCCATCATCGTCGTCAGTATTTGCAGCGAAATTAGATTTCAAATATTCACCGTGCAGTCTGATATTGTCACTGACGTCGATACTGCCCCCGACCGTCCAGATTTTATTATCAGCATTACCGACATAATCCAAAAAATTATAAAACGCCGCATTAAATGCAAAAATTCCTGTTTTGTAGTCCAGCGTCGTAATAAACGCATCATTATTTTTAGTATAAACGGTATTACCGCCAGCGTCTTTAAAAGAGTGAAAATCATTGCCGCCGGCAGGCCGGCCATAAGCCATGCTCGCCTTCAATACTTTGCCGAAATCAATTTGTACGCCATCAATGGCCTCATCAAAAACATTACCTTGGCCAACAGTGTAATTGTAGCGGCCACCGGTAACTTTCACGTCTCCGGCATTTCCTGTTACATAAGCGCGGCGGAATTTAGTCTCGCTTTCTTCCTTGTTGGTGTTAAAGCTCTGCATATTTTCCAACATTGCGACATAGCGCCAATCACTACTGCCTTCACCACTCAGCCACAAGCGGGTGCGAAGGTCAGCCAGATACATCTTGTCAGGCCCTTTAACATCAGCATAGCGCATGCGAGCCTCACCGGTAATTTTTGTGTTATCACTTTTTTTCTCCAGACTAGTCGTGCGCACGCCCAGACTCGCCAACTCTTCAGCAAATTCGGTCATCAGTCTGTCATCGTCGCCAATGCCTCCTTTTGCGTATGCTTTGGCAACTATTTGTGCCATTTCATACCTGGTCATCAGGTTGTCACCCTTGAAAGTTCCGTCCGGATAGCCCTCGATAATCCCGGAAGCAGCCAATTTAGCCACAGAGGCATAGACCCAATGTTCTGCAGGCAAGGCCGAAAAAGGATTCGCCGCCCAAGCTGTAGCAGATGCGCCCAAAAAAATCGCCAATGCAATTACCAGAGATTTCTTCATGACTATCACCCCTTGGCAAGGCTCTATTTTAAAAGTGAAATAACCACCTGTGCCTACATTATAACTTGTATTTGCTTATAATTACAACGAATATTTAGAATATTCTGCATTATATTTTTTCAATATTCCCTCATTTATTTAATAAGCAACCTTTCTCTTACCCATTTATTCATAAAAATATCACCTGTTGCAGAAATTACGCAGGTGGTGTTTTTGCCTGCAAGGAATTTTTCAAACGATGTGGAAACATATATGATGAGGTGATTACGATGCCATACTTTTACAGCAACGGTCATAAACTGCATTACAGAGAAAAAGGCACAGGCAGCCTGCTCCTGATTCTCCCCGGCAACACAGCTTCTTCCGCTAATCACACTGATGACATCTAATACTTCGGCAAATATTTTCACACCGTTTCCCTTGATTTCTGGGGCACCGGCCAATCCGACAGGCTCCGTGACTGGACGCGTGAATGGTGGTCAGAGGCGGCTGAAGATACTGCCAACCTGATCAAGCACCTCGGTCGTGACTCAGCTCATGTCATAGGCTGCAGCGGTGGTACTGCCGTTGCCATGCTGCTGGCCGCGAAACATCCGGGAAAAGTGCGTTCTATAGTTGCGGACAGTGAGCTGACCGATTATGAGTATGATGATATGCTGCGTCTATGCGTGGAAACCCGCAATATTCCTGACAAGGCACAAATAGATTTTTGGAAGAAGGCCCACGGTGACGATTGGTTCGAGGTGGTTCAGAAGGACAACGATGTAATGCTCGATATCGCCGCCAACGGACACGTTTTTAAAGATAAGCTCGACGACATCAGCTGTCCGGTCTTATTCTGCGGCGGTTTGCGAGAAGAAGAATATGTGCCTTATTTCGGCGAAACGATGCTCGACATGTGCCGCCAAGTGGAAAAAGCAGAACTTTACTTGGTTAACGATGGCGACCACCCACTCATGTGGACCGCTAAAGACAAGTTCAGAAATATGGTGCTGGCGTTTTTGCACAGAAACTAAAACTGTTTAACATAGATTCCATAAATAGCGTTAAAACCCGCAAGGTAATTTTCCTTGCGGGTTTCTTTTTCCCATTACTAAATTTTTTTATTATTGCAACAATCGAATGATTTTTTTCTGAATACTGCGGAGTAATCTTATTTTTTTTAATGGAGTTTCATTAATTTTTTTGAAATCAATAGCAGAAATCCAATTTAATTCTTTGTTAGCTGCCAATTCTCTCTTACTTCTGAATGTACTTTGCAATCTTTGCCAGGATACGATATTAGCTGAATCAAAAAGAAGTACATATTTAAGAAACCATTTGATAAAGAATGGTGTCCTTGTTGAATAAGAAAATCCATAATTATTAGGATTAGCTCCCTCCAACAATAAAGCAAACATAGTTCTGTAGCATTTTTCACAATGGCTGCAGTTCATGCCACCTTGAGATTGCCAACAAACATGCAACTCTAGCGGCAAGGCATGGAGTTCTGAAAACTCATGAATATATTTGACTTTCGTCTGGCGAGTAAATTCATAGTAGCCGTCATGGACAACTCGCCCTGAAGCAAACCGCAGGTGATTATCTATAATTGGGTCAGAAGCACACGCATATGTTCCTTTTGGCGTATCACTTGAATATGATGAAGCAATATAAATAATATCTATATTATTTAGGTATGCATAGGGAAAAGCTTGCCCACAAATCGCAATACCATGTTGAAACCCTGACCAGTAACCTATTTTGTGTTTACTAATTTTTCTATTGAGTATTTTCTCTTTTAAACATCTTCGGAAAGAAGATATTATGACCACATTCTCCAAAGTGAATTTTTCAGCAGTTTCTACTGCCAAAGTCTGCAGTCTTTTACTTCCATGAACATCATATAAATCAATGTCGGCACCTATCAACGTAATAAGGTGCGGTTTTTCTTCTAAATGCGATAACAACGTCGCATAGGAATCAACTCCACCGCTAAAAAGAACTGCCCTTTGCTGCTCTGACGTAAAAGCATTTTCAACCAGTTTTTCAACAGTAATTGATCCTTTCAGTTCTGCTTCCGGATACATTTCCTGATAGCCTTTTTTTATGTTCGAAATGCAACTATAAAAACTACTGTCTAATTCTTTTATTATTAATCTGGCATCATATATCCATACCATGGGAAGAACATTGCAAATAAAAGGAATTACGGCTATGCTGTCAGGTACAGCAGCTATTTCCTTACTATATTCAAAAAACAATGGGCAAGACAGATCAATGGCTTCTGCAATTTCTCCCTTAATTTCCCAGTTCACCTCAAGCCGTTTCTCTGTTTTCTTGACATCATTAATTAGAATGATATTCTCCATCACTTATTCTCCTCACTCGGATACACATTCTGCGGCTTCTTCCGGAGTAATTTTAGCAATTGCATAACCAGTAAAACCAAAAATAACAGCAAAAAGCATACCCGAATAACAAAGAACTGCCCAAGGAAGATATTCTAAAGTCGGAACACCAACCGTATAAGAAAGATAGCTGCCGGTAATTGACCAAGGAATAATTGGAACCACGCAAGTACCAGCATCCTCAAGAGTACGAGAAAGATTTTTAGAATGCAAATTCATTTCTGCATACAAAGGTCCAAACAACTCACCCAACATCAGTATGGCAACATAAGTACTGCCAGTAATGCAGCAAACAAGAACTGAAGCGATAACAGTAGTAGTAATTAATACGCCTACGGAAGAAATGCCCTGTGTCATTGTTTTTAGCAAAACTTTTAAAAACCCCGCCTTGCTGTAGATACCAGCAAAGCTAAACACACAAAAAACTAATAAAATTACATTCATCATACTCATCATGCCACCACGATTAAACAACTTTTTCAGCAAAGCAAGGTTTTCAACTTGCTGCGTTGGGGTTATTAACGCAAGATTAAACCCATTTACAAAAGTGTTGCTCGCGGTCTGTATAGAAAAATCATGCATGATGATTCCTATTAAAAGGGCAGCAAATGTTGAAATCAGCATTACTATAATTGTTGGTTTCTTTAAATACGCTCCTGACACGATAATCACAGGTGGTAAAAGCAGTAACCAATTGAAATGATACAGCATTTCAAGATCCTTTAATAAACTTTCCGTTACCTGCAAAGGTTGACTAACCGGCAATAAAATCCCAGCCATAATATAAACAATCAAAGAAAGTATAGTTGCTGCGCCAGTCGTATATACCATATGCTGAATATGCTCGTATAGTTTTGTACGTGTGGATAACGACGCTAAAACAGTAGTGTCCGAACATGGTGATAGTTTGTCGCCGAAAATTGCTCCGGAAATAACAGCCCCGGCAGCAATCGGCAATGAAAGCCCCTGAGATATCGCTACACCCATAACAGCAACGCCAACAGTTCCTGCCGACCCAAAAGATGTTCCGGTAAGGGTCGAAAACATTGCGGTTACGAGGAATCCTGTAACATATAAATAATGTGGATTTATTGTTTTTATGCCATAATAAAGCAGCATCGGAATTGTGCCCGAAAGCATCCAAGATGCTATAAGCGCACCAATACAAAGCAAGATCAAAATTGCAGGAAAAGCTTGTGAAACCTTTTCGCCTATACCTTCCAGCATATCATTCCAGGATAAACCATTGCTTTTCGCCACAGCTCCTGTTATAACCGCTGAAATGATTAATAAAAAGGTTAATGGTAATTTTAGTATGAGACTACCTAAGCTAATGAGTAAAAACATGGAAATCAAAGGCGTAACTGCCTGTCGCAGCGAAGGTTCTTTAAGCATAGATTCCACTCCCTGTAGCACTTTTCGATTCAAAGAATTTTTCTTGAGATAGTCTAATCACATACCTTCATGACTATTTCATAGCCATAACCGGCAATGACTCTTTTCCAACCAGTGAGCAACTTATTTACTTCTTCATCTCCGGTATCGACATAGAGCTCATTACCCGCTAAACCTGATAGTTTATTTTTCGTAGCGACAACGATGATATTGTCTTTGCCGACCCTGCGTATTACTTCCGCACTGATCTGCTGGTTGCCGCGGCCAAAAATATAGCCCTGACCGCCGATTACCGTTACGACTATCTTCGCTTTATCATAATGACTTAAATGTTCCAATATCGTTTTTTCGTTACAGTCACCAGCAATAACTTGCCCATTATAAACCAAATCAACGCCCAGTAAAGTATTCGGCAGGTTTAGCTCTTTCATGACAGCAGCTATGGTTGAACCTGTCCCCATGATGTAGAGAGTATCCTTTTCCATCTTGTCAGCGACATATTCCGCAATACCTGCCATTGCTTCTGCGTCCGAAGCTTGCGCGCCGCTTTTATGGGACTGTACTAGTGCCTTGTCGTCCGGTATTTTTAGATAACCATAGAGCTTAGCCTGGACGATATTTTGCCGAAAAAGCTCCTCATCGATGTCCATTACCTCAGCTTCTTTGCTGGCCGTAACTTTTCCCAGTAAGACATCCGCCGCCAGAATACCTGCGTCACGTGGATTCAGGGCATAAACCCCGGAATGAATTTTGCAGCCTGTCGGTATCCCAAGTACCTGTACATCGCCGTCAACTGCATCCAAAATGTCGCGCGCCGTCCCGTCACCGCCGGCAAACAATAGCAGCGCAACTCCCTGTTTCACAATTTCTCTGGCTGCCTCAACCGTGTCCGAAGAACAGGTTTCATCCTTTGCCTTTGCGCCTAAAACAATTGTTTGCAGCCCTGCCTGCTTGCAAATCGCTTCGCCCATCTCGCCCGGGTAAGTATAAACTTCAACCTCCGGCACGCTTTTGGCGATTTCGTTGAGCGCAATCGAAGCTTTTGCACCACTCTCCGGAACCGCTCCCAAGGCTTTGGCTCTTTTTATTATTTCTGCTCCGTCAGACCCTTTCAGGCCAACCTTGCCGCCTATGCCGGCAATCGGATTAATGACCAAGCCGATTTTCTTCATAGTTAATACTCCTTCAGCCGTTTGCTAAAACAAATCTGGCTTCCTTGCAGTCATACCTGAATATCTCACCGGTCTCAATTATATAGTGCCAGCCGTCCAAAGTCAGTTTTTTCGCTTTGACTTTCTCTCTTATGTACGGATAAGTCAGAAGATGTTTCAACTGCTCGACAACATTCTCCTGTTCCATCATCCACTCTCTGGCAGCCGGATCATTCTCACCCAAAGCTTGCAGTACGCGGTCCCTGACAGGATGCGCCAATTCCAACCATTTCCTGGTATGCGGTATTGATTCCAGATACTCCGGCGGTTTCAGGCAAGCATTACAGCCGCCGCAATTGGAGTGACCGCAGACAAT
>JAAYVM010000022.1 GCA_012517145.1 Acholeplasmataceae bacterium | reverse complement strand
GCCTGTTGAACAGTAAACTCACGCTCATCCGTCATCAAATAATAAGCACTTCTCATTTGTTGAAGATATTGCTCTACCCAAAAATCAGTTAGTTTTTTCATTTTGCTCATTTTAAATAACTACTCATACCAGTGTCCGTTACCGGAAATACTACCACTGTGCAAATAATGACAGTTCTTCCCGTTTTGAGTTATTAAAAATATGTTGCCCCAAATCTGGATGAACACAATTCCGCAACACTTGACCAGGGCAATGATTGTCTTTATAGTAAATATTCCCTTCGTAATGTATTCCTAACCATTTCTTTAATTCATCTGTTTCTTTAGCGGTTCCTTTTGTAATAAATCCTTTTGGCTGCTCTGGTGCGTTAAATTGTGTAATGTAGAAATTTGACCAGAAATAATGCCGCCCCAAAATTGCAGTTGGTTTTATGAGTGGTTCATAATATGGCTTTACATTTTCAACTACCCATTTCCCTTTAAAAAAGTGTTTAAGGAATAAAATTTCCTGGTACAACCCCATGTCCGAATATCTTTTTTTCTTGTGCCTTGTTGCTTTCATCATCCTGCTATGTGTTTGGCATGGCGGCGAAGTCCAAATGAAATCAAATTCTTCTGCATGGTCTAAAAGATATTGGTGAGCATCTGCAATGATTACTGTATCATTCGGGTTTTCTTTTTGATACACTTCCGCAATTTCAGGTTCCATTTCAACGGCTGTTACTTTAACGCCTTCCCATTTTTTACGATTGCCACCTAACCCGGCGTAGAGATTTAATACCCGTACTTCCGGTAACATGGTATTGGCGTTATTGCCGTGAAGTAATTCTATTGAGCTTTTGTGCATGTTCTGAACTTTAGTTTTTTAATTGAGCTTTGGGAATCGGCAACAAACGCCAATACCCGTCCGTTATGCGCCATTTTAAAGAGTGACACTACTCTCAACTTCATTTCCCCAAACATCCCATCCTTCTGGAACAATCCGAGCAAACATTTCTAATTTTTTATCACCAAAAGGTGCAATCAAATCTCTAAATATTTGCGGTTTTTGAGAATGAAATTCAGATTTAGCTGATACCATTGTTGGAAATGCTTTTCGCTTAGGGTACATTTCAATTTTACCTTTATACCCAAATAGCAAAAATTCAGTTCTATGATGGAATCCAAACAAACACATTCCGTTGTTTTTATCCCATGTAATAGTTCTTTGGTACTTAAATCCCCAAGCCTCCATTACTTCAAATGCTTTCGGTAAATATGCGTGCGTAGTCCATAAAAACAATACGCAATTATCTTCGGTAATATCTTTTACTTTTAGTGCTTTTATATCCTCTAATTTCATTGTTGGATAATCAAACTCAACTTGGTTTGGTCTTACCTTTCGTTTTATCTTTTTTACATCCCACGCTGGGTCTGCATATATTACATTGTATTTCTTCATATTTCTAAATTAAATTCGTGAATAAAAAACGGCACATAACACGGTATATAAGCAAGTTTGCCACAAACGGTATCGGTAACTTGAAACATTCTGCAAGGCAAACCTACTCATATACCCAAACCGTTATGCCCCATTTAAAGACCTCCGAACATTCAGCCGTTGTAACTTGAAATCTGAATGCTCGAAAGGTAATTTTTTACGAGACATTGTATAATCAATTTTATATTTGAGTTCAGCATATTGCGGATATTGCTCAAAGAAAGGTTTAAGGCTTCCGTAAACCTCAAACCTATCTCTAAATATTGCGAGTATTATTCTCATAGATTAATCTTTTCACAATTTGCTTCAAATCTCAACGCCCAATCCGTCATTGTATTTCCTGTTAGCGTAAATAATTTCTCATCTGTAACCCTAAGCATAAGTTGTTCATAAGATGATTTTGCTGGGATATTTTGCGACCACTGTCTTTCTGTATTAGTCCTATAAGCTATTCTAACGAATCCTAACCCTATTGCTTTTTTGGTGTTTTCTGTATTTATTTTTGGTAAATAGCCATCTTTAGCGACTGTAAATGTTACCAGTTTATCTGCTACCCATTTTTTAGTTTCTGTTGCGTTCATATCTTTATGTTTTAATTACCATACAAATATACAACGAATAATTGTAATTACCAAATAAAAGTGCAATTATTTTTCATTTAATTGTAATATATTTTATAAAGTGCTGATAATTAAAGATATAAAAACTGGGCATAACAACGCATAAAACCAATTACCAGGGAGCGAGCAGCGCAAGAACAGAACACCCGACCGGCACGGCTGAACACACGGCAACCAGCGCACCAGATCAGCAGTCACATAATTTATATTATGTCAAATACATTACATTGCGGAGGGCTGAAAGGTAGGCGAGAGTAAGGGGAGCTGAGGGAAAGGGGATCGGTTTAAAGGGGAGAAAGGCAGGCAGCCCGACCGACACACAATAATTTAAGCCTATACATCAGGCCAGCCCCTTTTCCACCATCCCACAACCATAAACCATTCACCTCCCGGCGGGATTCAGGCATTCATTCAACCCCTTGCGCTATGTATCAGCCGTTTGCATGTTGCATTAATCGCAAAAATGCAGCTTTCAGCCGGTTTATTGCGCACAATTCAGGCCAGCCACAGGGCAAAAAACAGCCCCCACCCATCCGCAAAAAGCGGTTTGCTGACCGAGACCCCGCCCATTGAATAGTCGAATAGATAGTGCCACGGACGGAGAACTATGCACTTCCCCCGCATACATATCTCTGTCTGTTTCAGCGGCTTAGTCAATTTCTCTCACCGTGTCGAGACAAACCTCATTTTGCTTTGTGCCTGATTAGCAACGCCTTGTCTTTTCAGATGTCGCTTGCTTGCTGGTTATGCAGCTTTCGTGCATATATATAGTGGTGATTGGCAGGGGTTTAGTCTGCTTTTCTCAGGGGGTGGAGACTTGGTTTTGGGGTGAGGTATTGGGATGCGAATTAAGGCACTTTGTGGTGGGTGTGGGGGTGTGTATAGGGTGTGGGGGGAAGTGCGCTGTATAGGCACAAAAAACCCCCAAAAAGGGGGTGGTGTGCTTTGGGGTGTTCTTGGGTGTTTTACTCGATTTAGTCGTACAGTCCAATTTCGCCCTTTCTGATGTAGTCTACCCACCACTTGAACGGGAGGACTATTGGGATGGCAGCCCATTCTAGGCACTCTTTAGCTGTATCTGTGTTTAGCATAGCGAGGTTTACTATTGCTGCGGGTATTCCGAACAGCGTCAGAGTGAACAGTCCGAATGTTGAGAATGTGATTGTGTAGAAGCACCACTCTATGATGGCAAATGGCAGGTATAAGATTCTCCCTAATTTACTTTTTATTCTTGTTCTTGTTTCCATGTGTTTCAGTGTTTTGGGCTGCGAGCAGATATGTCTCCACGTATATACCGTTCTACTTGGTCTATTGCTATGGCTATTCCGGCTCTTTTTTCTGGTGTAAGGAAGTCTTTTTCTTGGTAAAACTCTGTCAGGTCTTCGTGGAGTGATTTAAGCACGGAGTTATCGTCAGCCTTGTGTTCACATTCGTTCCAAACTTTCAGCAAAGCCTGTTGTACGCTTATGCTGTCTGGGAATGCTGTTTCTTTTTGGATTTGCTCAATTCTCTTTATGTCCATTGTGTTTCAGTGTTTGCTTGCCCATTGATCGAGTATCTGCATTATTTGTTCTCCTTGCTTTCTTCCGAAGTCTCTGTCTTTAATCATATAGCTTTCCCACATGATTATGTTGATGGCTTCGAGTTGCTTGTAGGCGTGGCGATACGCCTCCTTAACTGTGTCAAAGTCCTCTGTGTAGGCTCTCTGTTTGATCTCCTGCATTTCTTTCTCCGGCCACACGAAGAACTTTCCGCCGTCCCAATCTATTCCCTGCCCGGCATATTTCACTCCGGTTGCTGATATACCTCCCATGCCTCCTTTGTTGTTGGGGATGCAGACTTCGAGGTTTTTGTTCCTTTCTGATTGGAGGGCTTGGTCAACCCTTTCTTTGAGTTCTTGCAGTTTCATTCTACGACGATTACGATTTTGTTTGATTGCAGGTTCAGTCCGTTTCCTACTACTGTATATGTTCTGCCGTCTTTGGTCATAACAGCGTCTTTATCTACGAGTGTCAGGGGGAAGTCTATGGTTTCTATCAGTACGAGACCTTCTTCTTCTGAGTTGAGCATGATGTCTGTTTTTACTTTTCCTGTGTTTGATTAGTTGTTCTGTGGCTACCAACAAAGGATGCAATAGCACCCTTCTAATCCGTGTCAACCTTTCCTCCGACTATTTGTTTCAACTTGCCGTATTCAAACGTTGCAGAGAACTCATAGTCATCGTCCCCTATCGGAGAATAAAAGTTCACGGTGAAGTTCACATTCAAAGTTACAAGCCTTTGGTTTATACGCCTTAGCGCACCGCAAGCACCAAGTAGCCCATCTGCATCCGGGTGTGGCCGCTCCTCTTTAGGCACTACCTCGTACTCAAATTCGTTTATCTTTAGGTAGCCGTAGTCTGTGATGTACGCCTCTGTCATTTCACAGTACAGGTCTTTTGTCTGCCATCCGGGGTTGCTGCCAATTAGCTTCTTTTCCTCCTCTGAAACGGGCAACATATCCGTGTTTATGTAAAGTGTGTCGTACATTCACATATTCTCACTTAATTTTAAATATTTCTGCAATCTGCCTTAACAATGGCGTAATGATATATTCTTCTCTCATATTTTACATGCTGCAAGCCTTGTCCTTGCACTTGATTTTCATAAGTCCGTTGCTTGTCCTGTTAGACCGTCTTACTCCGCAGTAGTGGAATACCTTGCTGTTGCATTGCCACGCTTGGTTGTGTTTACACGTGCGGCAGGTGGTGGTGTTGGTTTCCGGTTGGAATAATTCGCCGTTGCTCATTATAAATAGTATTTATCAAGGTTTTCCTTAATTACTTCCTTAACACTTTCCTTTTTTAGCATGACAAGCAGTTTCTCAGGCGTTATCCTGAACT
>JAAYVM010000021.1 GCA_012517145.1 Acholeplasmataceae bacterium | reverse complement strand
TGTTGAAATACATGCTGTACATGAAGGCTATCTACTTGATCAGTTTACCCTTTCCATATTCAATAAAAGAACAGATAAATACGGCGGAGATTTAAGAGGCAGACTTCAGCTGCCTATAGAAATAGTACAGGGAATAAAAGCGAGATTGGGAGATAAATTCCCCGTTGGCCTAAGATATAGTGTTAAAAGCTGCATAAAGGATTGGAGACAGGGTGGACTTCCAAATGAAGATTTTGTTGAAAAAGGTCGTGATTTAAAAGAAGGCATTGAAGCTGCAAAAATTCTTGAAGCTGCTGGATATGATGAACTAAACACAGATATAGGAACCTATGATGCATGGTATTGGGCACATCCACCTCTTTATCAGAAAGATGGTCTCTATCTTCCATATACTAAGGAATTAAAAAAAGCTGTAAAAATCCCTGTTATAGTTGCTGGAAAACTTGGTGTGCCTGAGGAAGCCGAAAAAGCCCTTAATGATGAAGCTGCTGATATGATAGGACTTGGAAGACCTCTTCTTGCAGATGCACACTGGCCAAAAAAAGTCCTCTCAAATCATACTGAAAGAATTCGTCCCTGTATCGGATGCCATGCAGGCTGTCTTGGTAGAGGTTTTGAGGGAAAACCTTTAAGCTGTGCAGTAAACCCAGCTGCCGGCAGAGAAAGATATTATAAAATAGAACCTGCCCATATACAAAAGAAAGTAATGGTTGTAGGAGGCGGACTTGCAGGAATGGAAGCAGCTAGAATCGCCAAAATGAGAGGACACAAAGTTACACTTTACGAGAGCACAAATGAACTTGGCGGAGTAGTTATTCCTGGCTCAGTACCTGATTTCAAGTTAGATGACAAAAGACTGCTTAACTGGTATAGAAACGAAATAAAAGAATCTGAAGTTGAAGTTATTTTCAATACAAAAGTAACAGAACAACTTGTAGAAAAAGAAAGTCCAGACATTATCATTATTGCCACTGGTTCAAAGGAAATTAAGATGGATTTACCAGGCATAGAAAAAGATAAAGTTGTAACAGCAGTTGAAATTTTAAATGACGAAAAGAAATCCGGCGAAAATGTACTTATGGTAGGCGGTGGACTTGTCGGCTGCGAAACTGCCCTCTATCTTGCAAAACAGGGTAAAAAGGTTACAATTGTTGAATCAAAGGATAACATACTGGATGCCGGAAAACCAATTCCACATATGAACAAGATTATGCTTCTGGATCTTCTTAAAATACACAATATAGAAGTTATAACAGGCAGCTCTTTACTTGAAGTAACAGATAGTGGTGCAGTCCTAATTAGCAATAAATTTAAAAAACAAAATATAACTGCCGATACTATTGTAATTGCTGTGGGATTCAAATCTAACAGAGAATTGTACAATAAGCTCTACGGTAAAATCACTGATTTGTACCTAATTGGCGACGCATATCAAACATCTAATATAATGGATGCAATTTGGAGTGCTAATGAAATCGGACTCAACTGCTAATAACTGTGTAGATGGTTAATTTCATTTTTATATAGAACATTTATTTTACCGTTTAACTGCTAATACACTATATAGTTGAATAGCTGAGCATGGACTTTTATACAACCTTTATCATTACTGTCTATTTTTGCGAAGCACCTTGGATGTATTTCCCAAAACATAGTTTCACCTCAAGGTGCTTCTAAGTGTTTAAAATATTTTTAAATCATTTATTGAAGCAAGCTCTTAATTCAGGTGGGGATTCTTTTACCCCATCTGAATTTTAGAACTGCGAATGCATGGCTTACTTGGCGTTGAACTCCCACTTGAAGAAAAGCAGACAAAACAAAATTCATTTTGTATTTGGTCGCTTTCACAGCGTGCA
>JAAYVM010000020.1 GCA_012517145.1 Acholeplasmataceae bacterium | reverse complement strand
GAACTGGATGAATACAGGAAATTAACCACGTTTGTGGAAATCCACAACCAACATTACAGATTGGAGATTATAGCACCACATCTTGAAGCCGCTGAAATGATTGGCACAATTGCCTTTTTTTTGGGAATATTGCTTATTGGGTTATCTCCTTGGAATGGAGCTTCAGGATTGGCTTCGAGGTAAGCAAGCAGGTTAATTTTTCTATTATGCAACACTTCGTCCACATTCCGAAGTACATTCCAGTTAAGCACTACGTAAAACAGAATGGAAAAAATTCCAAACAGAATCATGAAATATCGCAATTGAATGCGGGAGGTGTAAGAAAGTAATTTCATAATTCTTTGATTTGATAACCTATTCCATAAATATTGTTTATTTCTACGTCTGCCCCGGCTTCTTTCAGTTTGCGTTTTAAGTTCCTTATCTGTGAGAAAAGGAAATCGAAACTTTGGGCTTCATCCACATAATCTCCCCAGATATATTCTGCCAGTGATACCTTGGAAAGAACCCGTTTATGATTATTAATGAGATAGCTAAGTAAAGCGAATTCTTTTTTAGTAAATGAAATGGGGTTATCAAGGTTGCCTACGCCAATGAGGTGTTGGTCTGGTTCAAAAACCAGGTTAGAAAAGTGGACGATTTTGTTCGTTTTAAATTGTTTTCTGCGGATAATAGCCTTAATTCTGGCATTTAGCTCAGAAAAATAAAATGGTTTAGTTAGGTAATCATCGGCTCCAAGCCCAAGCCCTTTTAGTTTATCATCTAATGAATCACGTGCTGAAAGTATTATGACCCCATTTGTCTTGCCTTCTTTATGCAGGGCTTCAAGTATATCGAAACCATTTCCGTCAGGAAGGTTAATATCAAGTACAATGCAATCGTAGTCGTAAAGAGCGATGCGTTCAGCAGCAGAACAAAATCCTTGGGAAGAATCATACAGGTATCCCTCTTTGGATGCAAAATCTTCCAAACTTTTTAATAATTGCGGTTCGTCTTCTACGATAAGTAATTTCATAAATACAAATTAAGGGATAAATTCTGTAGAAACATTGGAGATATTTTATGCCTGATAATATTCTCTAAAATGTCCGAGGGTTCCTGGTGGTAGGCTGCACTCTTTGACAAAGCTTTGGTTTCAGCGTTGGCTCGTGGGGCTTTGGCAATGTGTGCAATGTGGGTGGGGTTTTATTCTTTTTTGCGGGTGGGAAGAAAAAAACAAAATAAATTTGGCTCCGCCGAGCTCCACTTCGTTCCGGTTCCATCAAATTTGCACTGTCCTGTCAAAAAGCTAAATCTTTTCTTTCGTTATTATTTGTCACTATTGTATCTGTCTGGTCGTCTGTCTTTTTACACTTGTTGCCAACGGCTGCCGGTATGTGACGTGCGGGCTACGCGACACATCGTGATCGGTCTTTTGTTATTATTCTAAGTTACTGAAATTTTCTTTTTGTAATTATACCCAGCATGGCATATACCGGCTGTTGTGCACTGTAACGGCGGTACTGTTGAGCGTGCGGGATACCTATCGCTTTTTCCGCCTGCGACGCTCTTCTCCAGATTGCTGTATTATGATTTATCCAAAATGCTTGTTGACTACCGGAGCAGGCAATTGCTGAACGCGGGACAACTTTTGGCACTGCCCTTATTATTTTGAAATCCCGTTTTTCGGAGCCCTCTGATGCGGAGCCCTGCCGCTTACCTTTTTCCGCTTGCGTAGGATACTTTTCATAATAATTTTTCAAAGACCCGACGATTGAACTATCCTGCTGTCACCGTAGCAAGCAATTTTTCGAAGCGGGACGTGCCACTGCTTTTACTCTATTATAACTGCTCTGACATTTTCTCGGAGCCTGACCTTCTTAACCCCGATACCGCCGTTATTGTGCACTAACGGTCGGCGGTATGTTTTGTTTGCGGTGGCGGAGCCTCGCGGAGCCATGGCGCGGTTTTTGCCATCGCGGCGCCGCAAAGATTGCGCATTTTGTCAAAAATTAATCGCGCCGCTGCCACAAGCTTACTGGATGTTTTTTACTTTCTTTTATGATATCGTTTTATAGGTTGCATGCAAAAACCGTGACAAGCAAATAAAATATACCGGCTTGTTACAAATAGTTGCGGCATAAGCCTGAATATTCATGACTGAAAGGTTATCCATCAAATTAATAGTTCTTATAGAAACGATCCTGCCGCTGAGCGATGCAGAACATTATCCTGTTGCACTTGCGACGCCGGCAGTTTGCGCCAACGCTATTATCTCTCTTAAAAACTGACGTTCCCTTTGGTGCAAACAGCTATTAGTGTCCTGAATCTTTCTTAAGGAGCAAGTTATGCCTGAGACGGGACGCGCCGCTGACAAATCGTGCTTGACATCAGGTAGTTTCTTCTCGTGTTAAATATGCCGCAATTGTTTGTAACGTTTAGCCGGTAAGTGACGTGCGACCTTAATATTACTTAGCTTTCTTCTGGTATTAATCTCCTTAAAAACGAACTATTCCATTTTTATCGTATGCCAGCATGGCATTTACCGGCTTGTTAGGGAGCGTTGCCGCGCG
>JAAYVM010000019.1 GCA_012517145.1 Acholeplasmataceae bacterium | reverse complement strand
TGCTCTTTCAAATTGACCATAACATCATTTTTTTGCGCACGCAAGTCAAAAGCCAATCTTGCTTCGTCGCAAATCGCATTCGCAGTACTACCGCCAGCTAACAATCTTGTAACTTTTGCACTCCATGGAACCATAGGATTCATACGTATAGTATTAACGTGATTAACTGCAGAAACTGCGCCCTCAATGGCGTTTATTCCTAAATGAGGCCTGGAACCGTGAGCGGCAAAACCTTTTATTGTTGCTTCGACAATAGTACTTGCGGCGTTAAAAAGGGCAGGGGTAGCCTCGCCCAAACAAGCGTTATCCTTGGGACGAAGATGAACTCCAAATAAGATATCAATATCATTCATGACGCCACTCTCAAATACTCTTGCAGCTCCTGTCAGCTTTTCTTCGGCTGGTTGAAAAATAACTTTAAACTTTCCCTTCTCTAGGCCCTTAACTGCTAACTGCTCAGCTACAACCAGCACCATAGAACTATGTGCATCATGTCCGCAGGAATGGATTGCTGTAGCTGTACCATTTATCATATGTACCAACGCATCCATGTCTGCTCTGAGACCAACAACCGGCCCCGGCACCCCGCTGTCTAAAGTACCAACAACACCGGTTCCACCTATACCGGTCTGTACATTGTACCCTGCCTTACATAGCTGTTCAGCCAAAAAAGCAGCTGTCTTATGTTCCTCAAAACCTGGTTCCGGAATAGTATGCAAATATTTGTATACGGAAATTACGCGTTCATCTATTTCTTCCAAAAAAACACCTCCGAATTCCCCTTAATTCGTAATATTATAAACTATAAAAAATGGTAGAACAACACTTTCAAATAATGTATACAGTTTTTTTGTTTAAATACTCTATGTAATAAAAAAATAAAAAGCCTTTCAATAGTAGAAAGGCTTTTTTGTCTACAGCTTATACAAATGTCAATCACAAGAAATTGAAATGCTGTTAAATATTTGTTTCGTCTTATTCTCAAGCAACTGCCATCTATTTGGGCATATCTTCCGGATTGATATTATCGTTATCAGCTGGCGACTTATATGGCGATTCTTTAGAAAAAGTTGCAACACTCTTTCGTGCGCGAGCGGCAGAAACCACTGTTCCAGGACCTCCGATGCAGCCATTTTTGCAAGCCATACCTTCTAAAAGCAACCCGTTTTTCATGCCGAGCTTTGCCAGCCTCATGATTTTAACGCATTCAGCAAGCCCTTCTATGCATTCAACCTTGACGTCCATATCAGGATTTATTTCATGAATTCTTTCTTTAACCGCTTGCGCTACACCGCCGCCAACAGCATACCCTCTGCCGGTTACAGAAGCGTCTTTGATCTTACCATCTACTTCTATTTCAGCCGGCTCAATTTCCTTGGCTACAAACATACCCATTAGTTCTTCAAAGGTTATTACAAAATCAACGTAGTCTTTGACATGGTCCTGCAATGCCTCAAGTTTTTTGGATATACAAGGCCCAATGAAAACAACTTTGCTGTCCGGATGATTCTTCTTAATATGGTGTGAAGTATAAACCATAGGCGTACTGGATTCTGAGATATAATCATTAATCTCAGGAAAGTTTTTCTCTACCATCAACTTCCAGGAATAACAGCAGCTGGTGCCCATGAAAGGGTCTTTTTCAGGAACGGTTTCGACGAATTCTTTGGCTTCGTTCAAAGTTGTAAGGTCTGCACCCAAACCAACTTCGACAACGTCCTTTATGCCAAGTTCACGAATACCGTCAAAGACCTGCTCTGGTGTTGTCAACGCGCCGAATTGTCCTACAAACGATGGAGCAATAATGGCATATACTTCCTTGCCGCTTGTTATAGCTTTGATTAACTGAAATATTTCGGATTTATCAGAAATAGCCCCAAACGGACATTCCTGAATACAATTGCCACAAGCCACACATTTGCTGTCGTCAATCTCTGCCCGGCCAAGATAGTCTGATTTTATCGCATTCACACCACAGCTTGCAGCACAAGGCCGGCCATATTCGACGATTGCATGGTAAGGACATTCAGTTTTGCAGCGGCCACATTTTATACACTTGGCCTGATCAATTACGGCACCGCTCTTTTCAATAGTAATCGCATTTTTAGGACAAACATTCTTACAAGGATGCGCAAGACATTTGCGGCAATTATTAGTTACAAAAACAGTTTTTTCTGCGCAAGCTTCACAGGCAATCTTAATAACTGATACAAGTGGTGGTGTATAAACCCTTGTATCCACATCTACATTTTCTATACCTTCTGAAATTGGTCCCGTTTCAGCAGCTGTTCTGGCATCGAGTCCCAAAGCAAGCCTCAGTCTCTCTCCGATAACGGCTCTTTCGCGAAAAACATTTTCTCTGTAATGAGCTTTTTCCCCCGGTATCAAACGGTATGTCTCATCGCCAAGCTTCTTCAGATCCTCATCTTCGTAGGCAATTCTGGCAATAGCCGCGAACACCATCCTTCGTATATTGATGATGTCATTATAAAATTCTCTCACGATCTTAATCTCCTTGTGCTTATAGCTTTTGCGTTTATCGTTCCCATTACTACTTAGTCAGAATATTGTCAAAGGCCGCATCTAATACCACTGACATAATCTCCTCACGGGAAGCGTTATGATAGATAACGCCATCTACTACGACAACCGGAGAAACCGCTTTCTTTATCTTACACTCTCCCAGACACCTTGCTATCTCAATATCAAGATCAAAAACGGGGTTAACGCCTTCTTTCTTCAATATCGTCTCTTTAAGATTTTCCAAACTAGCTATAATGCTGTCGGCTCCCATCATTGTACAGTTTGATCCAACGCAGACTACTATTTTCATATCTTATTCCTTTCGCTGATCCAACTAAATTCATACCAGTATATATTCTGTATTTTCATTTTATCATAATATCAAGCTGAATAGTTACTATCTTTTATTTCATAAATACGCCGCCATTAACATCCAAGGTTGTACCAGTAATATAACTTGCACGCTCAGAAGCCAAAAAGACAATACCATCCGCCACATCTTCAGGTCTTCCTATACGCCCAAGCGGAATAACATTCATGGGGATACTCATTTCCTTGGTCATTTCTGTGGCAATAAAACCAGGTGCTACTGCATTAACATTCACATTGTACTGTCCCAAATAACGAGCAAGTGATTTAGTTAATCCAATAACTGCAGCCTTACTCGCCACATAATCTGCTGAAGTTGCAATTCCTCCTACTTCGCCTGCCAATGATGCAACATTAATTATTTTACCGTTATTTTGTGATTTGAATATTGGTATGGCAGCCTTAACACAGTGCAAAATACCTTTGAGATTTACATCCATAACCTGATCCCATTTGTCCTCGTCTATGTTTTCAAAAGGCTGAGATAAATTACATATTCCCGCGTTATTTACCAAGATATCTAGATGACCGAATTCCAGATAAACTCTTTCAAAGGCTGCTTTGACGGATTCTTTACTGGTAACATCCATCTCTTCAGCTCTTGCCTTGCCTGGATATAAACCATTTATATTATTCACTGCTTCCCAGTTAATTTTTGTATTTCTAGCCGCGATTACTACGTTTGCCCCCGCTGCCGCCAGGCTTATAGCTGTCGCATAGCCTATACCCTGATTGCCACCTGTTACAATTGCTACTTTGTTTTCTAGATTCATTGTTTACCACCCCTGATTTTTTATTCTCCAGCATCTGTGCATTGTATAATTACAAAAATAGTTTTTGCGCACACCATATATACAAATACTTTGTTGACTGGGGTTAATATTAATTTTTAAGTCATTATAGTAAAAAAAAAAAATGAAGTCAATAAAATAAATTTTTAAAATAGCTTGACTCTTGAATAATAAAAAATTATAATAGCACTAATTTATTATTAAATATTTTCCAAGCGATGAAGCTTAAAGGTTCTCTGCCTTTAAGCTTTTTTATTTACCCAACAAAAAAACAGTAATAAAGCAACGGCGCTTATTGGTTAATTATTAGCCTTTAAGCGCCGTTTTTATGATTTTTTGGGGTATTAAGAAAGGGGTGAGACTTATCAATGACTATTTAAAAAAATACATCCCGCTCGTTGATTTTTTGGCTGAGGTCTTCGGAGATGACGCCGAAGTAGTTCTACAGGATGTTTCGGATTTTAATAACTCCGTAGTCTCAATTCGCAATAATCATATAAGCGGACGTAAGCTAGGTGCACCAGCAACCAATCTCGTGCTAAAAGTAATGAACGGCAATTTCACCGATAAAAACTATGTAACAAATTATCGTGGTGTTTCAGCAGCTGGCAAAATAGTACGTTCTTCAACCTACTTTATCAAAGATGATAAAAATGTTGTCATCGGCATGCTTTGCATCAATATTGACATCGACAAATTCGTACAGCTAAAAAATCACCTTGACGCCATATTGAAGATGCCAGAGGCAATTTTTGAAAAACCAACCGAAAAATTCAGCGTTTCCGCCGATGGATTGGCTTCAGATAGTATTGAAGCTATTTTGGAGGAAAGCGGCATATCCCCCGACCGCATGTCACAAGAAGAAAAAATGGAAGTTGTTAACAAACTCGACAAAAATGGTGTTTTTCTGGTAAAAGGTTCTATTTACAAAGTCGCCTCAGTTCTCAATGTTTCCAATGCAACAATTTATAGATATTTAAGCAAAATCAGAAGGGAGGTCTAACAGCTCATAGTAGTTTAGTTTCTGCACTGTACCCAAAACAAAAATAACATTTGTCTTAAAGGGAGGACACTATATGAAAAAGAAAATGAGTTTCTTACTCACGTTGATGCTTATTATGGGTCTCTTAAGCGGCTGTGGCAGCAGCAGTTCACAAAACAAGGAAATCTCTCTCGGTTTGACAGCACCTATGACCGGTGACTATGCAGAATACGGCAATGCCTTTAAAAATGCCATCGAGTTAGCTATCGAAAAAACAAATTCTGAAGGCGGCATTAATGGCAAAAAGCTGAAGCTTGTTGTCGGTGACAGTAAAGCAGATCCTAAAGAAGCTGCCAATATCGCCCAAAAATTTGTATCCGACAGCTCAATACAAGCTGTTATCGGTGATTTTACCAGCACAGCTGCCTTCGCTGGTTCACCTATTTACCAAAAAAACGGTTTGGTACAACTTTCTCCTACTTCTTCGCATCCTGATTTTACAAAAGGTGGCAACTTCATTTTCCGCAACATTTCCACTCAAGCAGATGAAGGACCAATCGTAGCAAAATATGCTGTAAATGATTTGCACAAAAAGAAAATTGCTGTAATTTACATTAACAACGACTGGGGTGTTGTTGCTAAAGACAATTTTATCAAAGGTGTACAAGAGGCTGGCGGTGAGGTTGTAGATGTTGAAGCCTACTTGCCTGAGCAAGGAAAAGACTTCAGCGCCATTATCACCAAAATACGTGACAAAAACCCTGATATGCTTTATTTGGGCTGTATGTATACAGATGGTGCCCTGATTGCTCAACAAACACGTAAAATGAATTTCAATATCGACTTAATAGGCACAGCCTCTTTATACTCTGATGAATTGTTAAAATTAGGCGGTTCAGCCGTTGAAGGCTTCCATATGACCTGTTCTTTCTTCCCTGGCGATCAACGCCCCGAGGTTCAGGATTTTGTAAAAAGATATAATGAGAAATATGGCAAAAATCCTACTATGTTCGCCGCACAAGCCTACGATGCTGCCAATATGATCATCAAAGCTTTGAAAGAAGGCGCTACCGATCGTAAATCTTTAAGAGATAAATTAGCAGCAATTAAAGATTTCCCTGGCGTAACCGGAGTTACCTCTTTCGATGAAAATCGCAACGTTAAAAAACAAATATCTAAATTGGTTATTAAAGACGGGAAATACACTCCGTTTACTAACTAAGAACAAGAATCCGAACGGGTATAACATTGAAAGTTATACCCGTTCATTAAAAAAGGTGGTGTTTTGATTGTTGCTTCAACAAATAATAAACGGCTTAGCACAAGGCAGTATCTATGCCCTGGTGGGAATCGGCTTCGCGCTTATTTTTGGTGTGCTTGGGCTTGTACACTTTGCTCATGGTGAAGTATACATGCTGGGAGCTTTCTTTGGTTTTATGCTCATCAGCGTTTTCCATTTAGGTGTAGTTCCTTCCCTACTAATTGCTATTAGTGCTTCAGCTATTGTTGGCATCCTGGTAGAACGACTAGTTTTCAAACCGCTTCGTAAAGCTCCGGATGTTGCGCCTATGGTATGTACATTAGGCTTATCCGTAGTACTGCAAAACATTGCGATGTTAGCCTGGGGCAGCGATACAAAATCCTTACCTGACGTTATAAGCGGTACTGTTATACCTTTTTTCTCTGCTAATATTTCTATTTCACAAATATTAATATTTGCCATTTCACTTGTGCTTATGCTTGTATTGCAATATATCCTTTACCGTTCCAAATTAGGACGTGGCATCAGAGCAACTGCGCAGAATAAGGATGCAGCCGCTTTGATGGGCGTTAATATCAACAAAGTAATATCTGCCACTTTTGCTTTGGGCTCAGGATTAGGCGGTGCCGCCGGCGTACTTGTAGGCCTCTACTATAATGCCTTTTATCCAACAATGGGCTTTATGGCTGGACTTAAGGCATTCGTTGCCACTGTTCTTGGCGGTTTGACCAGCGTACCTGGCGCAGTATTAGGCGGCCTGGTTCTCGGTGTAGCAGAAAATCTTGGTGCTGCTTATATTTCCTCAGGCTACCGCGACCTTAT
>JAAYVM010000220.1 GCA_012517145.1 Acholeplasmataceae bacterium | reverse complement strand
AGCTGCGTGAACTTAAGCGCATTTTACCTTATACCTTTGCGGGAATTGTTGTGATGCTGGTAGTGAGCATTGGCGTTGCTTTTATTTTATCGGTGCATTATGGTTACAGTCTGGTGACTGCCTTTTTGGCAATGGCACCAGGCGGTTTGGGTGAAATGTGTCTGGTTGGTCTTAGTTTGCATGAAAATGTTTCAGTTATTCTCATCTACCAGTTGTTCCGTTTCTTGTTTTTAAATATTGCTGTGCCGCTGGGACTCAATTTTTATTTTGGGAAGAATAAAGAAAAAGTATTCGAACAATAGACATGTTTTGCAGAAATAATAATACACTGCTTATAACTTGACTTGGATTATCATAAGGGTTATAATGGGCACATAATTTAATATTGCATATAGGTGCTCCTGAGAGCTCAATTGGAAAGTCGGTTAAAATCCGACGCGGTCCCGCCACTGTATTGGTTAGCAGATTTTATAACGCTGCTGTTTAACCAGAGCCAGAACAACTGCCTGTATGGGAATCACTGCTAGTACCTGCGAGAGACAGGGATGGGATGCCGAAAGTTTTCACCAGGAGCTGGGAAAACATTAAACGCTTACACAACCGTCTTTCGCAAGAAAGACGGTTTTTTTATCTGTCATTCTCAAATTTTCCTTTTCCTCCTTTTGGGTGTTTGAGAGTCACCCACTTTATGGTTATGGTAATTGACTAAAAAACTTAATTAGCAGCAAGAAGATAAGAGCGGTCTGGACAACTGCTCTTATTTTTTTGCGCTGAATAATAATATTTGCATTAGTTTCACATAGGAAAAACAATAGTGCTCGGAATATGAAATAAACTTTACATCCCCTTATGCCCTCTATATAATAAGAATAGTGATGAAATGTCAAAGAATTATGGCTTCTTCGCAAGCGGAGGAGGGTATTTTTGAATAAAATTGTTATTTGTGACGACGAAACTGAAGATTTGCAGACCATAAAAGATTTGGTCGTATCTTGTTGCCAAAGAAATGGTCTTGATGCTGAAACGGTTCTTTTTACCAGAGGTGACGAGTGCTTGCAATATTTACGTAAAAATTCAGCCAGATTAGTTTTGCTGGATATTTATTTGCAGGATATTTCTGGATGTGAAGTTGCAAGAATACTGCGCGGATTTGATGGCAAGTGTGCTATAGCATTTGTAACCAGCAGTCGTGAATACGCTTTGGATGGGTTTGAAGTCGGTGCTTGTCATTATTTGGTGAAACCGGTTACCAAAGAACAGGTTGAGCAGACTCTTACACGTTGTGGTTTGATTGAGCACAGAGAAAAGAAATATTTAATGCTCAACAATAACCATGTGGGAATCAAAGTTGATTTAGGGTTGATAGTATATATTGAAGTCTATGATAAGCAAAGCATTATCCACCTGTGTGATGGCAGAACGATAAAAACTTATCAGACTCTTTCTGAACTGGCAAAAGATTTAGATGGTGACCCTTTTTTAAAAACTCACCGCAGTTATTTGGTTAATATGGGATATATACATCTTGTTCAAACAGCAGAGTTTGTTTTGAATACAGGCGAGAAGGTACCTATACGTCAAGCAGGACGTAAGGAAATTAAGGAAAAATACATGGAATATTTATTCTCTTCCGTGAGGGGGAGCAGCAATGATGATGGATAAAATCTACCCAATCATTTATATGATGTTAGCAACTGTACCTTTTAGTTTTCTGCAATATTATCCGTTTTTGGCTAACCTCAGAACTCCTAAAATTGTTATTGCTTCAATATATGGAACAATATTATTCAGCGAAATAGTACTATTCAATCAGAATAATTATGTAATCGTGCCAGATATAGTTATGCTTTTTTATCTCTTAAATATTCTTCTTTCGCTTGTTGTGGT
>JAAYVM010000219.1 GCA_012517145.1 Acholeplasmataceae bacterium | reverse complement strand
GAACAATATCTGAAACAGCGTAAAGGCGCTCTCTTGATGGTTACGCATGACCGCTACTTCTTTGACCGCGTTATTAACCGTACTCTTGAAATTGATAATGGCACAGGGTATCTTTATACGGGTAATTACAGCCTTTTTCTGGAGAAGAGAGCTGAACGCCGGCTGGAGGAAGTTGCCGCCGCCAAAAAACTTAACAATATTTATCGTAAGGAATTAGCTTGGATAAAACGTGGAGCAGAGGCAAGACGTACTAAACAGAAATTCCGGGTTGAACGTTTTGCGGAAATCGAAGATGAAGTTAAGAATATTAACAAGGAAGAAAATCTTGAGATTTCTTCTGTCGGGACACGACTGGGCAGGACTGTTATAGAGTGCGACGGTGTCGGCTTGGATTATGCTGGAACTACCTATATTGATGACTTCACTTATACGCTTTTGCGTAATGACCGGGTTGGCATCGTTGGCCCGAACGGCAGCGGCAAAACAACATTAATTGAAATTATTGCCGGCCGTATTAAGCCAGACAGAGGAACGGTAAAAGTTGGGCAGACAGTGAAGATAGGATTATTTTCCCAACACAGCGAGTTCCCGGACAGTGATATGAGAGTCTTGGAGTATATCAGGGATGTAAGTGAATACGTGGAAAGCAAGGATGGCACTAAAATTTCAGCAGCCCAGATGCTGGAACGTTTCCTGTTTTCACCGGAATTGCAATGGGTACCGGTTAACAAGTTGTCAGGCGGTGAAAAAAGACGTTTATTCCTGCTGCGTGTTTTGATGGGAGCTCCTAATGTGCTGCTGCTGGATGAACCAACCAATGATTTGGATATACCGACATTGTCCGTTCTGGAAAGTTATCTTGACGAGTTTCCTGGTGCAGTGGTAGCAGTATCGCATGACCGCTATTTCCTTGACCGCTTTGCGCAAAAGATTTTTGCATTCATGGGAAAAGGCGAGGTCCGACAATTTATAGGTGATTACTCCTGCTATGAAGAAGCCAGACGCGAACAAAACGCAGCCGCAATAAAACCTGTCGCCAAACAGGAGGTCAGCAGGAAAGAAAACAGCTCTCCCAAGAAAATGAGATACAAGGATAAACTGGAATATGATACTATCGAAGGAAAAATTACTGCTAAGGAAAAGGAACTACAAGTCGTAACAGATGAAATAAACAAAGCAGGCAGCGATTTTACCAAATTGCAGGAACTGACTGCCTTGCAGCAGGAGCTTGAGAAAGAACTGGAAGAATTGATGGAACGGTGGGAGTATTTGACTAATTTGGCGGAAGAATTAGGTGTTGAGTAAAGGAGTAATATGATTATTTCGGAGAATACCCGGTCTAAATTACGTGATATATTGTCAGTTATGCTGCCGATTTTTGTCACTCAACTGGCCGTAATGGGTATGAGTTTTTTTGATACAGTAATGTCAGGACAGGCCGGAGCCGCGGATTTAGCAGGCGTTGCGATAGGTTCCAATATCTGGATGCCTATTTTCACTAGCCTGAATGGCATATTGATAGCCTTAATGCCTATTGTGGCACAGCATGTAGGAGCCGGTCGACGCCAAGAGATTTCTCATGCTGTTATGCAAGGAATTTATCTGGCTTTTATTATCGGAGCTATAGTAATTATTGCTGTTTGGTTTTTCATTGATGATGCCTTAGTGATCATGAAGCTGGAGCCAAATGTGCAGAGAATTGCCGCTGAATATTTAAAAGCTTTGACTTTGGGGATTATACCAATTTTTATATGTTCCATTTTGCGTGGGTTTGTTGATACATTAGGTTATACATCAACTACGATGCGCATATTTTTGCTTACACTGCCTTTGAACGTCATATTCAACTATATTATGATTTTTGGCAAATTTGGCTTTCCACGCTTAGGTGGTGTAGGAGCAGGCTATGCCACGTCTTTGTCTTACTTGCTGGTCTGCCTTTTCTTTCTTTTTGTCATCAATAGAATTGATAAACTGCGTTCTTATCATGCTTTTTCATCTTGGCGGCAGGTTTCCGTCAAATTGTTAAAAGAACATTTACATATCGGTATACCTATTGGTATTTCAATTTTTTTTGAAACGAGCATTTTTGGCGTTGTGGCCCTCTTTATGGCAAAATTTGGGACGATTGCCATTGCTGCACATCAGGCAGCTATTAATTTCACCAGCCTGTTGTATATGCTGCCTTTGAGTTTTTCATTGGCCATGACTATTCTTGTCGGCATCAAAGTGGGAGCAAAAGAGTATGATGAAGCTGCGGCCTATGGACGCATCGGCATCATGACTAATCTGACCTTGGCACTTTTCTTCGTACTTTTATTGGCTTTCGGCAGAGAATATGTTGCGATGCTTTACAGTCAGGACCAGGAAATTATCAAGTTAGCTGGGGAATTCCTCTTTTATGCGGCGTTCTTTCAACTGCTTGATGGTACCGCCACACCGATACAGGGAATTCTCCGGGGTTATAAGGATGTCAAAGCGGCTTTCTATGCCTCGCTTTTCGCCTATTGGGGCATTTGTTTGCCACTAGGGTATATACTGGATGTTTATCTTGGGCATGGACCCTATTCCTATTGGCAAAGCCTCATAACAGGCATCTTTTTTTCGGCGGCCTTTCTTTTGATCAGGCTGCGCAGTATGCAGCGTAAATGCAGTGAATAGTTTTTAAAATATAATATTGTACCTAATAGTCCGGCTGACAGCCGGACTATTTTTTTTATTAAAATCATTAGGATCTTGAAATTGGGGTTTATCGTCTTTGCTATGAAAGGCGAGGGCTAAAGAAGTGACGGGCTTGCTGCACAGCAGCGACCGACTGCTTGCAGGCGAATTGTCGCGTGTGGAAGCAGCCAGAGGAACTCTTTAACCCTCGCCTTATAATTTAGAAGAGTTTTTTGGAAGTTTATTGAAATGAACTTTATGCTTTTTGGCAAAAAACATACTTGAGTTACAAACAGATAAAATATATTACAAAAAGTGTTGACAAGGGTTTTAAAAATGTGTATAGTTACAACAATATATATAATTCATATATGAATAATATGAAATGAGGAACGCGGTCATGCAGCAGCAATTAAAACGAGCAGTTCTTTTTAGACAAAAGAATGGGAGAAGTGAGCGATGTCCTCTTTTTCTTTAAAAGTATCTGGCAAATATAATTTAAAGAAATGAGGAATATCAATGCAAATAAAGAAAATGATAGCGGTTTTAGGAATTGGGATTATGGCGGCAGGTGTTTTAGCTGGCTGCGGCAGCGATACAGACAAAACAGAGAAAAAGGCTAATGTCAAAAAAGTTAAAGTCGCATATGCCCAAAATTCCAAACCAATTACCTATACAGATGCAAATGGCAAACCGGCAGGACATGATGTTGAGATCATGAAATTGGTTGACGGCCTGCTCCCTCAATATGAATTTGAATTTATTCCCACAACTGACGATGATTTGCTGCTGGGCGTTGAGCAAGGAAAATACGATGTTGGTATTAAAAACACTTTCTACACCGAAGCTCGTGCTAAAAAATACATTTATCCGAAAGAATTCTTAGGACTCAGCAGCTTTGGGCTTGTGTTGCGTAAAGATGATGCCAACATTAAAACACTTGCTGATTTTGCTAAAGCAGGCAAGACTTTGGCGCCAATTGCTGCTAATAATGCTCAATACACAGTTATTGAAGAATTTAACCAAAAGAACCCTGATAATAAGGTAAAGCTGGAAGCTGGTGATGCCTTTACCGTTAATGTTATTGCGTATGTCAGCGAAGGTCGCTCTGATGGCGGTGCCATCATTGAAGGCCAGTATGACCAAAAAGTGCGCAGTGCGGATGGACCTTATCACAGCCTGGACGATAAACTTGTTTACAATGAAGTCGATGTCATCAAAACCTGGCCATTATTTAACAAGAAGCAGCAGGAATTGGCTGATGCCTATGACGGTGCCATTAAACAATTGAAGGCGGAAAAGAAGACCAACGAGCTCAGCAAGCAATTCTATGGCAGAGATCTATATGAAGTGCTGGCTAAGGTAAATAGGTAGAACCTGCAGAGGAGGAACTTAAAGTGTTAAAATTTGACTTCGTTTATTTATTGGAGCAAATACCTAAGTTGGTTCCTTATCTGGATATAACTTTTCTTGTTCTAATCCTCACCCTGTTTTTTGGAACCATCTTAGGGTTTATTCTGGCAGCATGGAAACTTGGCATAAGGCCGATTCTTAGCAAGCTCGCTTATGCTTTTACGACCGCCATGCGCTGCACACCCTCTATAGTTTTACTGTTTTTGGTTTACTATGGTTTGCCGGCGCTGGCCTCAATTTTTGCTTTCGACTTGAATGATTTAAGTAAGCTGTTTTTTGTGGTGACAGCTTTTTCGCTTTCTTTCGGCAATGTAATGTCGGAAATTATCAGATCATCCTATTTGGCAGTGGAAAAAGGGCAATATGAGGCAGCAGTGAGTGTAGGCCTAACACGGTTTGATGCTTTCAGAAGAATTATCTTGCCACAGGCGGCAGTTGTCGCCTTGCCAAATATTATCAATTCCATCCTGACTCTGCTGAAAGAAGGTTCGCTTGCTTACACGATAGGACTTATAGATGTGATGGGGAAGGCCAATCTTTTGATTGCGATGAATTATGAGGCACATGCTTTAGAAACTTTGTTGGCACTGTCCTTTATCTATTGGTCAATTTCTATCATTATTGAAAAAGCGAATGAATTGTTAGAACAAAGATTGAGCAAAGGAAGAACGTTTGTCAAAACGGTCTAAGGTATAACGAAGATGCAAACACTTGATTTACATTTTATGTGGGAAGCGTTCTTTATTGCGCTGTCTGGCGCTCCGATAACTTTGCTGATCACAGTTGTTGCTTTGCTAATCAGTATACCGGTAGGTTTTTTCTTCTCGCTGATAAGATTAAACGGCACGCCAATACTGGATCAATTGTGCAGGATTTATATATCTTTTGTCAGAGGAACGCCCCTGATTATACAGATATTCTTAATTTACAATGTTATGCCGATTTTGCTGGAACGTTTTCTGCGCAGTACGCATAGCACCCTGAGTGTTTTTGATGTGAATCCTATCTGGTATGCTTTTGTGGTTTTTTCTCTGTATACGATAGCAATTTTGACGGAAGTTTTTCGATCAGCACTGAAAACAGTGCAAAAAAGCCAACTGGAAGCTGCCCACTCGGTGGGGTTATCAACTTGCGCGGCTTACAGACGTATCATCATTCCACAAGCGCTGGTGACTGCGTTGCCTAATCTGTGTAACGCGACTACCAATCTAATTAAGAACACATCACTTTGCTACGCCTTGTCCTTGCGGGAAATTACTTTACGTGCCAAAGTTGCCGCGAATCCTGGTTATAACTACATAGAAGCTTATATTGATATATTTTTGGTTTACCTTCTTATTTGCAGCCTGGTTGAATATGGCTTCAAAAAGTATGAAAAAAAGTTAAAAGCTTATCAGTGCCTAAGTGCTTGATTTGCGGAAAGGACTATTATGCTTGAGGTTAGAGAGATTAGAAAAGCATTTGGCAATCAGGAAGTATTAAGCGGAATTAGTTTTTCCATCGAAAAAGGCGACGTTGCGGTCATCCTGGGTCCAAGTGGCTCCGGCAAAACGACGCTGCTGCGCTGCCTGGAGTTCTTTGAACAGGCTGATTCAGGTGAAGTATTGTTTGATGATATTGATGTGGATCTGCGAAATGTTACTAAAGAACAGATCAAGGCTATTCGCCAAAAAACGGCCTTCGTTTTTCAAAATTATAATCTTTTTAATAATAAAACAGCTTTGGAAAACGTTTTGGAAGGCTTGGTCATTGGTCGCAAAATTCCCAAAAAGGAAGCAGAAGCTATTGCGAAGGAAGCACTGGATAAAGTCGGGCTAAGTGATAAATATGCTTACTATCCCAGCCAACTTTCCGGCGGTCAACAGCAAAGAGTTGGTATTGCCCGGGCAATAGCTTTATCACCGGAAATCATTTTTTTCGATGAACCTACCTCAGCACTTGATCCTGAACTTATTGGTGAAGTACTTGCTACTATGAAAAAAATAGCAAAGGAAGGCACTACGATGCTGGTGGTGACACATGAGATGAGTTTTGCCCAGGACGTTGCCAATAAGATAATTTTCATGGATGGCGGCAGTATAGTTGAGGAAGGCACACCGAGACAAATTTTTACAGAGCCAAAGGAAGAGCGGACCAGACAATTTTTAAAGCGTATGCTGCCTGAATATACCTACTATATTTAAAAAATGGAGGAATTTACATGACAACGAACAGAGAAAGACTTTTGCACGTATTCAATAATGAACCGGTCGATCGTGTGCCGGTAGGGTTCTGGTTTCATTTTTTACCGGATGGCGATGAGCGCTATGCAGGCCTGGAGAAACCGGAATTGATTGCTGAGAATATTGAGGGTCATAAAAAATACATTAAGGAATTTGATCCTGACTTCGTCAAAATTATGAGTGATGGTTATTTTGGACATCCCAGCCTGCGTGGTAAGAAGTTTGAAAATCCCGAAGACTTATTGGCAGTTCAACCATTGCCGTCTGATCATCCTTGGATTGAAGGACAGGTCGCTTTGGTCAAAGAAGTTGTCAAAGCTGCCGGCAGCAATCGCAGTTCTTTCTATAATATTTTTTCACCCTTAACAGTACTTAGACAGGAACTAAGCAATGATAGAGTAGGCAAATTTTTCAAGACAAATCCAGAAATCATTCAAAAGGTCGTTAGTGTTTTTGCACAGGATCAGGCTTTGGTAGCCAGAAGAGTAATAACTGAAGGTGGCGCCGAAGGCATTTATCTAAGCGTGCAAACTCCTGAGAATCAGATAATTTCAGGTGAAGATTATACTAAGTACATCCGTGGCGGCGAGGATACAGTTTTGGCTGCTGCCAATGCTGTCAGCAAATATAATATCCTACATATTTGCGGCTATCGCGGTCATAAAAATGATGTCAAAATCTGGCAGGACGCTGAGGCTGCAGTCATTAACTGGGCAGTTACGTTTGAACCACTGAGCCTGGAAGAAGGCAAGAAAATTTTTGCAGGGCGAGCTGTTATCGGCGGCTTTAACAATAATCCTGGAGAATTGTTGGATGCAGGCAGCAAGGAAAAAATAGAGGCCGAAACAGAGAGATTACTGAAAAATGCCGGTAAAACTGGCGTTATTTTGGGAGCGGATTGCACCGTGCCAAGTACCATTGATATTGCTCGTCTCAACTGGGTAAGACGGAAAGCTGCTTCTCTTTAAGCATCAGACGATATATATAACATATAAGTTTAATATTAATTATTAAAAAGGAGGAATGAACATGCGCGACACTACTCTGCAAGTACGTGGTGCCAACGGCTATGATCCGGTAACAGGGGCAATCAGTTTTCCAATTTACCAGTCAGCGACCTTCAGGCATCAGGCGCTTCATCAAAGTACGGGTTACGATTACAGCCGTGTAAAGAATCCGACCAGAGAAGAACTGGAAAATTCTGTCGCCGCGCTGGAAAGAGGAAGTCGATGTTGGGCTTTCTCTTCAGGCATGGCAGGTATTGGTGCTCTATTGAAACTTTTCAGGACAGGTGATCACATTTTATTATCCGAGGATCTTTATGGCGGCACTGTGCGTATTTGTAATGCCATCTACAGCAAATTCGGAATTAGCTTTGAATATGTAGATACTTCAGATATTGAAGTGGTCAAAGCAAGCATCACAAGTAATACTAAGGCAATCTTTGTGGAGACACCATCTAATCCGATGATGCTGGTCAGCGATATTGCTGCGATCAGTGAACTTGCTCATGTTCATCAAGCTCTGCTGATTGTTGACAACACTTTCCTTTCCCCGCATTTTCAGAAGCCTTTGACGCTTGGCGCGGACATTGTAATTCATAGCGGCACAAAATATCTTTGCGGTCATAATGATGTTGTCGCGGGTTTAGTAATTGTTAAAGAAATTCCACGAGTTATTGAAGAATTGGACTTGATCTATAAATCAGAAGGATCCATCCTGGGACCTTTTGATAGTTGGCTGATGCTACGCAGTATTAAAACTTTGGCTTTGAGAGTGGAAAAGCAAGAGAAGAATGCGCTTCAAATCGCCAGCTGGCTCAAAACTTTGCCAACGGTAACTGATGTTTACTATGTTGGCTTGAAAGATCACCCTAGCTATGAACTTACATTGAAACAGACAACTGGCTTTGGCGGCATGATTTCTTTTAAGGTAAAAAGTGCTAAAATAGCAGCAGAGGCTTTGGGCAAATTAAAATTGGTCTATTTTGCTGAAAGTCTGGGCGGCGTAGAAACTCTTCTCACCTATCCTATTGAACAAACTCATGCTGAAGCACCGAAAGAACTGCTGGCCAGAGTAGGTGTTGATGATAGGCTTTTGCGCCTCTCTGTTGGTATTGAAGATGTAGAAGATTTAAAGGAAGACATTGAGCAGGCTTTAGCAGAATAGGGTGAGATGATGACTAAATATAATTTTGATCAGAAAATTGAACGCAAAAATACAAACTGCCTTAAATATGATTTTGCGGTAGAAAGACATAGACCAGCAGATGTTCTGCCATTTTGGGTGGCAGATATGGATTTTGCTGTACCGCCAGAAGTTATTGATGAGCTTGTGAAACGCAGCAGGCATGGTATTTTTGGTTATACCGATATCAAAGAAGATTATTTTCTTACCTTAAAGGAATGGTTTGCCCGGCAGCACGCGTGGCAACTGAAAGACAAATCTCTTGTAATTACACCAGGCGTTGTTTTTGCAATTTGTGCGGCAATCCGCGCTTTTACAAAAGAAAATGATGCAGTTTTGATTCAGCGTCCGGTTTATTATCCGTTCTCTTTGTCGATAGAGCAGAATAACCGCCGCTTGATTAACAATCCGCTTGTGCTGCGCGCTGGACGCTATGAAATAGACTTTGTAGATTTTGAACAGAAAATCATTGAAAACAAGGTTAAGCTGTTTATTCTTTGTAATCCTCATAATCCGGTAGGGCGTGTCTGGACGAGGGAAGAATTGACTAGACTAGGTGATATTTGCGCTAAACATGATGTGCTGGTTGTTGCTGATGAAATTCATGAAGAATTTACTCGTCAAGGCTATAATCATCTTGTTTTTGCTGATTTGAAGCCGGAATATGCCCTGCGCACCATTACCTGCACTGCACCTAGCAAGACGTTTAATCTGGCAGGCTTGCAAATATCGAATATTTTTATTGAAAATGACTCTTTAAAGCGCAGTTTTGTTAATGCAATGGATCAGGCAGGCTACAGCCAGCCTAACACACTGGGCATCTTTGCCTGCCAGGCGGCTTATACTTACGGCGGAGAATGGTTAGAGCAGTTAAAAGCCTATTTGAAAAATAATTTGCAAAAAGCCAAGTATTTTCTCGCGGAAAACCTGCCTGAGGTTAAGCTGATTGAGCCGGAAGGGACATATTTGCTTTGGCTGGATTTCCGGGCTTTACAACTCAAGGACGAAGAAATAGAACGTAAAATTGTCGAGGAAGCTGGCATTTGGCTTGATGGCGGTTTGATGTTTGGCCCTGAAGGTGCAGGTTTTCAGCGTATCAACAGCGCCTGCCCCTGGTCAACTCTTGAAGAAGGACTTCAGCGTTTGCACAAAGCATTCAAATAAAAATTGTCTAAAATATCCTGTTCTGAAGAGGACAGGGTATTTTTTTGCATCATGGTTAACCGCAATTAAAAAACAGTTGACGATATGACAACCTGGTAATATACTACTAAGTATATTGAATTAGTATAGAATAAAAGAGAGGGTGCAGACAATGGATTTTATTAAACTTGCAGAGGAAATTATAGCTGGCAAAAGGTTGAAAAGAGAGGACGATTTACATTTCTTCTTTTCAGCAGATTTAGAGGAATTGCGCAAAGGCGCAGCTTTGCTTCAAGATTATTTTTGTGGTAAAAAAGTAGATCTTTGTACGATCATGAACGCACGCAGCGGCCGTTGCTCAGAAAACTGCAAATTTTGTGCGCAGTCTGCTCATCATCATACCGGCGTTGATGAATATGGTTTTGTAGGAATAGAGGAAATAATGGAGGAAGCGTTGGCTAACAAGCTGAAGGCGCTGATCGTTTTGGTCTGGTTACATCTGGACGTAGATTAGATGGTGAAGACTTTGAACACGCGATTGAGGCTTATAAAAAAATGAAAGCAGACTGCAGCATTTCTTTGTGCGCAGGGCATGGCCTGCTTAGAAGAGAACAATTTAAACGCCTGCGTGAAGCCGGCGTAGAAAGTTATCATGAAAATATTGAAACTTCGAGAAGAAATTTTCCGAACATC
Source organism: Acholeplasmataceae bacterium (assembly GCA_012517145.1). GTDB lineage: Bacteria > Bacillota > Negativicutes > Acidaminococcales > Acidaminococcaceae > RZYP01. The sequence continues at coordinate 2,218 of JAAYVM010000219.1, read as the reverse complement.
TGCACAACGCACAAGTTTGAAGATAAGTTGGAAACGATGAGAATCGCCAAAGAAGAAGGCTTCTGTGTTTGCTCCGGCGGCATCATCGGGATGGGTGAAACCTGGGAAGACAGATTGGACATGGCTTTGACCCTGGCTGAGTTAGGCATCGAATCAATACCTATTAATGCCTTGATGCCGATTCCCGGTACGCCACTTGGGCATTTGCCTGGATTAGTACCGGAAGATATCCTGCGTACTGTTGCTCTCTTCCGTTATATTAATCCAGCGGCGAATATTCGCTTGGCCGCCGGCAGAAAGATGCTGCCGCAAAATGGCAGAGAAGCGTTTTGCGGCGGAGCCAGCGCCACGATTACCGGCAACATGCTGACAACGTCAGGCTCTAACATCAAAGAAGACGTTGCCATGCTGCATGAGTTAGGGTTTAATCTGAACGAATAAAAACAAAAAACAGGGCCTCTTTGGAGGTCCTGTTTTTATTTAGGTAGGTATTATTTTGGGTTATTTACAATCAAGGCCATGAAGACCAGGTCTTCAGTACCGATGTTTGCCAGGCCATGACCTTCACCGTCAGCGGTAAAAGTTGTGTCATTAGCTGTTACTTCAGTAAGCGTACCGTTATCATTGTATTCGCCTTTGCCGGCCAGGATAAAATAAGTTTCGGTATTGCCTTCATGTTTGTGGAAACCGATAGAACAGCCTGGTTTCAAGGTTGTCATGCTATAAAGCTTAATTTGCCCATTGTATAATTCTTCGTCTAAAACATGAGTTGTCACAACGCTGCCGTTGCCGCCGAATCTGTTCTCGGTGATCATGGTGTTCTTTTCTTTGAAAATTGGCATATAATCAATCCTTTCAATTGTCCCTTAAAATAAGGAATTTAGCTGTTGTTTAGGAATATGCTTTTATACTATTCGTAAAGTGTTAAAAAAATCCTGCTAAATGTTTGTAAAAAATCGACATTTTCCCTATTTACAAATTTAACGTGCTAAAGTATAATAAGCTCAATACAAAAAGAGAGGGGTTTTTCCTGAATGAAAAAGTTTTTAGCATTGATGTTAACTTTCGTAGTGGCGTCTGCTTTTGTTGCTGGTTGCGGCGGCGATAAAGCAGCAACTAAAAAAGAAGCTGGCAAGAAAATTGTCGTAGGTCTGGATGACAACTTCCCACCTATGGGCTTCAAAAATGAGAAAAATGAAATTGTCGGTTTTGATATCGACATGGCTAAGGAAGCTGCCAAAAGACTTGGCCGCCCTGTAGAATTCAAACCAATTGACTGGTCCAGTAAAGAAGCTGAACTCAAAAGCGGTCGTATTGACGTAATCTGGAACGGACTGAATATCACTGAAGAACGCAAAAAGAACATGCTCTTTAGCAATCCTTACATGGAAGCTAAACAATTGATTTTCGTACCTGCAGGCTCCCCAATCAAAGGACAAGCAGATCTGGCTGGTAAAGTAATTGGTATGCAAAGTGCAAGTACTGCTGAACAGAACCTGGAAAATGATAAGGCTTTTGCAGGAACTCTGAAAGAAGTTAAAAAATATCCTGATTGTATCGCTGCTATGATGGATATGGAAGCAGGTCGTGTAGATGCTATCATTACTGATGAAATCGTTGGCCGTTACTATATGGCAAAGAAACCTGGCAAATTCGTTGCTTTGGAAAAACCGGTAGGACCTATCGGCAACTTCGGTATCGGTTTCCGTCTGGATGACAAAGCATTGCAAGGCGACATCCAAAAAGTTTTGGATGAAATGAAAAAAGATGGCACCAGTGCTAAGATTTCCAAACAATGGTTTGGCGCAGATATCGTTAAATAAATTAGCTTAGGAGGCCAATGGCTTGCCATTGGCCTCATTTTTCGCATATAATATACGCGTGTGTGAAAAAATCGGATAGGTGTGAACTATATGGAAAAGATATTAACAATGATATACCCATTGGCGGAAGGCAGTATTGTTACCATTCAACTGTTTGCCATTACGCTGTTACTGTCATTGCCTTTGGGTTTGTTATTGGCATTGGCACGTATTTCAAAAATTAAGCCTTTAGGCAAATTTGTTGAAGTATATAATTGGATCATGCGCGGTACGCCGCTGATGCTGCAATTATTGTTTGTCTATTTTGCTTTGCCGACCTTTGGCATTTTGTTGCCGGATGTTGTCGCCGCAGTACTGGCCTTTGTGTTGAATTATGCTGCCTATTTTGCGGAAAT
>JAAYVM010000218.1 GCA_012517145.1 Acholeplasmataceae bacterium | reverse complement strand
TCTTGGCTTAGCCCAATTGTTCCTGTTTGCTTTGAAAATCATCCATGGCATTCATTGAAACAACCTGCTCGAGGAATAACGGTTTTTTGCGTTACAATGCTATTATCGGTATTAGCATTTTTTGTTTTTATGCATCCTCATTACCATGTTCTTTTCTGGCCGTTTCAGGAATATGCAGCGGCATACCCTTGGTGGTACGGCTTTGCTCATACGCTGCATGGCAACTTCAATGTTGGTTGGATTATGTGCGGTACGGTTGCTATTTGGATGTTGGAACTCACCTTCGAGAGATATCCTTTCCGTATGATTAAAAACAAAATTGTCAGGGGTTTTGCTGGCTTTTTTGGCGTTTTTGCATTTGCGATTTTGCTTTTCGTAACTTTCAATTTCATTCAGGAATTGGCTTGGGGGCCTGCTGTGGATGGAGCTAAGCGTATTTTAGCTCCTGATTGGCGGTATTTGCATAGTGGTGAGTTGGCGATTATGATGTTAATTCCAGCGATGGTTTTAAACTTCTATTTTGATAATGGGCCAAAGAAGTATTCTGCTCCTGTTAATATCGCTTTGCGTTTGTTGATTATTATCGTTGCTACCATTTGTTTCCATTTCCTATACTACAAATTTAGCCCTTCGATGCTTGGAACTCAGGCTGCGTATTCACATCCACAGCAATTTCCAATGGCACCGGGAATTTTATTCATTTGCACAATGCTTTTTCATAATTGGTTTATGGATTTGTGGCCAGGGAAAAAACGTGTGGGCAATCGTGACACAATTCTTAATGACGAAAGTGAAGAAGTTGCTGAGAAATAGTTAATTATTCATTTTGTTTTCTGCACTGTGTGAAATATTTGAAATCGCTCAGTGCAGGAAACTATAATTGGTTGCAGCAATTAATATCAAGGTTAAAGAGACGATAGAGCGGGGTGGTACTTTGAGTATAGGTATAGGAGAGATTTTCGTTATTTTATTAATTGCTTTTTTAGTTGTAGGGCCGGAAGATCTACCCAAGATTGCTCGCACGCTTGCTCTTTGGGTCAAAAAAATAAGGCATACCATGAAGGAGTTAACATCATCGTTTGAAAATGAAATGAATATAGAAGAAACAAAGAAGAATATACGCAAGGTTTCTTCAGAAGTTGAAAAGGCTCAGGCTGAACTTCTTAAGCATGCAACGGAACAAAACAGGTATATTCAAACGCAAATAGAAGATGTTTCTAAAAATTCAAAAGCCTAATTGAAGTAAGGGGGATGTGAAATGAGATTGGGAGCAACTGAAATTTTATTGATTTTAGTATTGGCGCTGGTGGTCTTTGGTTCCAATAAATTATCTGGTGTTGGCAAAGCTTTAGGAACAAGCATTAGAGAATTTAAGCAGGAAATCAAAACCGATGAAAAAGGCGGAGATAATAATGAGGGAGAACCCGACACTAAGAAAAGAGATTGATTCTTTTGATGAAATTGAAGTTTACAAGCAGCCTATAGGAGAACATATTAAGGTGCTGCGAAGGAGTATACTGCATTGTATTATCACTATCGCCTTAGCTTTTTTTATAATTATAACCTTTTATTCAGATGCATTGATGCAAATATTACTTGAACCTATAAAGAGCAGAGGAATTCAATTTATTTATTTGGGGCTTGCTGAGGCTATGGTAGCTCAGCTTCAGGTTTCGTTTATTGCGGCCTGCATTGTTTCTTCACCACTGATTTTTTGGGAAGTATGGAGCTTTATCAGACCGGCTCTTTACGAAAATGAAAGAAAAGCTGTTTTGTTCGTTACATTAATTTCGCTTGCCTTATTCATAACAGGTGTTTGTTTTGGTTATTTGGCCGTGTTTTTATCGTCTATTACATTTTTTGTCTACATGGGGGAGAATTTGGCAACACCCATGCTATCGATTAGTGAATATGTTGGTTTTTTAATGGGATTTATTTTGCCTTTTGGTATAGTGTTTGAAATTCCTATTGCTACTTTTGTTTTATGCAGAGTAGGATTACTGAAAGTAGAAACATTGGTGCATCTTAGAAAATATATAATTTTAGTTATTTTTATAGTGGCTGCTTTTTTAACTCCGCCGGATATATTGTCACAAATATTGATGGCGTTACCAATGATTGGTTTATATGAAGTTGGAATCATAGTTGCAAAATATGCACGTAAATAGATAACAAGATTTTGTTTTATTTTACGTTTCAAAGCGGAGCGGTCTGGTTAAACAGACATCTCTGCTTTGTTGACATATGTTGGTAATTACCTTAGAATGAAAACAGGTTATCAACATAAGTCAATAATGAGTATTTAATATGGTTTTAAACATTGGCAGCATACATTTTGTAAAATAAAAGGAGAAATGTGTTATGTCGTTATCAGAAAAGAAACAAGGAAAGATGAAATCATGTTTGCAGCCGTTGGCAAAAGTTTTAGTATCATGCAGGGGATTAAACGGAGAGGACGACGTGTTGGCAGTAGCTTATTGCGGTAATTGCAGCTACGATCCGCCAATGGTGATGGTCGGCATCGTGCCTACGAGGTATTCCTATAATCTGATTAAAGAATCCGGTTGTTTCGTAGTTAATTTAGTTGATGAAAGTTATGGCGATAAATTTAACTATTTAGGGAGTCACAGCAAACGTGACGGTGACAAGCTGGCAGCAGTGGATGTCTTAATGAGTGATGGCAAAATTGTTAATGCTCCGATTCTGACCGAATGTCCGGTAAATATTGAATGTACGGTGGTTGATTCCATAGTAACAGGCTCGCACGAAATGTTTATCGGCAAAGTGGAATATGTCCATGCTGATAAAGAAATAGTCGACGCCGAGGGAAACATCGATTATGCAAAAATAAAATTTATCTGATAACAGACAAAAGAAGTTCATGGTCTGAAAGGAGTATGGATGAACCTAAGGAAAATTAAAATCGTTCGTGAAGGATATCCTTTTGTCGGAATTTCTGCGCTTATTACTTATCTTACAGCATTTTTTGCCAATCTTGATTATAGTGTGATTCCGGGAGCTTTGACGGTTTATTTTGCTTATTTCTTTCGCAATCCGGTGAGAAAAACAATTTATGATGAAGATTTGCTCTATGCGCCCGCAGACGGAACTGTGATGTCAGTAGAGAAAATTTTTGATGAGGAATATTTAAATGAAGAAGCATGGAAGGTAACGATTTTTCTATCGGTCTTTGATGTGCATGTAAATCGCAGTCCGATGCAGGGCGAAATAAAATATCAGAGATACACCTGTGGTCGGTTTGTGCCGGCATACAAAAAAGATGCTTCTTTTGAAAATGAAAGGCATGCTATAGGAATTGAGGCTGAAAACAGACGTGTGCTTGTCATCCAAATTGCCGGTATTCTGGCAAGACGCATTGTTTCATGGGTAACATTAGGACGCAAACTTCTTCAAGGCGAGTGTTACGGTATGATTAAGTTTGGCTCCAGTACAGAAATTATCATGCCTAAAAAAGTAAGTGTTTTGGTGAAAAAAGGTGATAAGGTAGCCGGAGGCTTATCGGTCATAGGAAAATATGATGTGAGTGATGTCGGCTGAATTTTAAGGTATTAGGAATACGTGCCTGATTTCCTTGGATAGAGATTATCTTTAATTATGTAATTGAAAAATAAACAGCGTAATTCAAGCCTTCGACCAGACGCCAATGAAGAATATAATCTTGCTGTACTTGGCGTCTTTTCTATTGCCACTATGCTGGATATTTTATTGGGCGGAAATAAAAGATCATCTTCAGCAAAATGTGTTAATAATTTGTCAAGTTACTTTGAATTGATGCTTTAAATTTAGTTCAATTTTAATACAAATTTGTAATACAACCATATGTAGTATAACATGGTGTTTGTAGCTACTATATTTAGAGCGGAGGCGGTATTTTTATGTTCGCAACAATTCGCAAGCGCAATGGTAATGTCGTTAATTTCCAACCGGAAAAAATTACCAGAGCTATTTTTAAGGCAGCAACTGCAGTTGGTGGTAATGATTGGGAAACCGCAGAAGAATTAGCAGAAGAAGTTGTTTTTTTGGCTGAGGCCGAGTTTCACGGTGATTTAGTTGACGTGGAATTTATTCAAGATTTAGTTGAAAAGATCCTGATTGAAAAAGGGCATGCGAAAACAGCTAAGGCTTATATTTTGTATCGCGAAAAAAGAAGAGGCGCACGCGAGGCAAATGCACTTATTGGCGCGACCATTCAAATGTTTTCAAATTATATGGGCGACAGCGATTGGCGCATCAAGGAAAACGCAAATGCACAAAAATCAATAAACGGTATGAATAATTACATCAGAGAAACTTTCACAAAGCAATATTGGCTTCATGAAGTTTATCCGGAACAAATAAGGAACGCACATCTGTCAGGTGATTTACATATACACGACTTGGGTTTTTTTGGACCTTATTGCGCAGGATGGGACTTGAAACAACTCCTGATGCAGGGTTTTGGCGGTGTAGATGGCAAGATTGAGTCAGCTCCGGCGAAACATTTGCGCAGTTTTTTAGGACAAATTGTTAATTCTACCTTTACGACACAGGGCGAAACAGCCGGCGCGCAGGCCTGGAGCAGTTTTGACACTTATTGTGCTCCTTTTATACGTTACGATAATCTGGATTATAAAACTGTAAAACAGGCATTGCAGGAATTTATTTTTAATCTCAACGTACCTACCAGGGTAGGCTTCCAGTGTCCCTTTTCGAATTTGACCTTTGATATTAAACCACCAAGAACGCTTAAGGATCAGGCTGTTATTATCGGTGGTCAGATGCAAAACGAGACTTATGGAGATTTTCAGCAGGAAATGGATATGCTGAACCTTGCTTTTTGTGAAGTAATGATGGAAGGCGATAAGAAAGGCCGCGTATTTACCTTCCCTATTCCAACCATTAATGTTACTAAGGACTTTGCCTGGGATAGTCCGGTGGTAAATAGGTTTATGGAAATTACCTGCAAATACGGCATACCGTATTTTTCTAATTATATTAATTCGGATCTTTCGCCTGAAGATGCGCTGTCAATGTGCTGCCGGCTCAGGCTTAATACGGGTGAACTTCGCAAAAGAGGAGGCGGACTTTTTGGTTCCAATCCGCTTACTGGATCTATCGGCGTCGTAACCATCAATTTACCGCGAATTGGTTATTTATCTAAAACTGAGGAAGATTTCCGCACGCGTTTGCTGGAAATGATGACAATAGCCAAAAACAGCCTGGAAATTAAGTGCAAAACAATAGAAGAACAAACAGCGAAAGGTATGTACCCTTACGCAGCTAATTATCTTAAGGATGTTAAGGACAGAACAGGAAGATATTGGTTCAACCATTTTAATACGATCGGTCTTATTGGAATGAATGAGGCTTGTCTGAATTTCCTCGGTAAGGATATAACAACGGAAGACGGGCAAAAATTTGCATTGGCTACTATGGATTTTATGCGGGACGTTATAAGTGATTTTCAGGAACAGACAGGGCATGTGTATAACTTAGAGGCTACGCCGGCAGAAGGAACCAGTTACAGTCTTGCAGAACTCGACAAGAAAAAGTATCATGACATTATTACGTCCGGCGATGAAATTCCTTATTATACTAACTCTTCACAGCTGCCTGTAGGTTTTACCGACGATATTTTTGAAACGCTTGATTTGCAGGATGAATTGCAGTCGAAATATACGGGTGGCACTGTTTTGCACTTGTATCTTGGCGAGCAGATAAAAGATATACGCATTGCTAAAAAAATAATTCGTAAAGCTTTTACTAACTATAAGCTGCCATATCTTTCCCTGACTCCAACTTTTTCTATTTGTGCGGAACACGGCTATTTGAACGGAGAAACTTTTGTTTGTCCAGAGTGCGGCAGGACAACAGAGGTCTGGAGCAGAGTGGTTGGTTATCTGCGTCCGGTACAGAATTTTAATAAAGGCAAGCGGCAGGAATACGACCAAAGGATAAAATACGAAATCAAGGAAGAAGAGCTGGCATTATGATTATTGGCGGAATGCAGAAGACAAGCACCATAGATTTTCCCGGAGTATTGTCTTGCGTTCTTTTTACCCGTGGATGTAATCTAGATTGTTTTTATTGCCATAACAGAAACCTGATCGCGTCTTCGGGTGATTGTTTGACTGAAGATGTGGTAATGTCTTTTTTGGAAAAAAGACGCGGTCTTCTGGAAGGCGTAACTATAAGCGGCGGCGAACCGACCTTGCAGCAAGATTTGCTAATATTTTTGCGTAAAGTGAAAGAGATGGGCTATCTGGTAAAGCTTGATACGAACGGGCAGAAGCCTGAAACTGTGTCAAAGCTCTGCAGGGAAGGTTTGCTTGACTATGCAGCAGTAGATTTAAAAGCCCTGAAGGAAGATTATAATAAGGTATGCGGCGAAGATGGTTATGCGGCGGTTATCGAAACAATTAACTTTTTGCAGGAGTCTGAAATCGGTTTTGAAGTTCGTACGACTCTTTACCCCGGGATGACAATAGATGAGCTAAGAAAGCTTTTTGCGGGGGCACCGCGCATGCCTCGTTGGCGGCTCAATTATTTCCGCCTTCCGAAGGAATATAAATTGCAAGACGAGTATGCGCTGAAGAAAGAAAGTTTAACGGTGGCTGAGATAGAAAAAAACTTACCTTTATTTTTATATATGCAGCCGAATTTAATCTGGGACTAAAAATATTTAGGGAGTAAATTCATTGCAATAGTTATTGACATATGTCTGAAACAAGAATATACTATACTTACTTCCTGCTGGAACATTCTATTTTGTTTAATGTGCACTTAATCAGGGAAAAATAAAAGATCAAAGAAGGAGATTCACCATGGTAAGACCACGAAAATGCAGGAAAGTATGCGGCCTGCCGGAAATTAACAGTTTTGGCCCGTTGGATGCACAGCGGCGCGAAAATATGACAATTAATATGACAGTAGAAGAATATGAAACAATAAGATTGATTGATTTGGAAGAAAAGACCCAGCAGGAGTGTTCTGAACGCATGGGCGTAGCGCGTACGACTGTGCAGGGGATTTATGACGCGGCACGAAAAAAACTTGCTGATGCTTTAGTGAATGGCAAACATTTGCAAATTGCCGGCGGCGATTATGAATTATGCGGAGAAGGCGGTTTTAAAGCCTGCAGGTGGCAGCAAGAGTGTCCTAAGAGAAAAATGAAGATGTTTAATTCTGCGAAATGCAAATTAATGCAAGAGGAGTTGAAATCATGAAAATTGCTATGCCGGTTAATGAAGACAAGACAACGGTATGTATTTCTTTTGGCAGGACCCCTTTATTCCTGCTACTAGATAAGGAAACAGGTGAAAAAGAGTATCTGGATAACAGCGCTGCTGCCAGTCAAGGTGGTGCAGGCATAAAGGCAGCACAAATTCTTGTGGACCACGGAACTAAAGTTTTGCTTACTCCACGGTGCGGCGAAAATGCAGCTGCGGTTCTTAAGGCGGCAGACATAGCTTTGTATAAAACAAGAGGCGACTCGGTGGAGGATAATTTAGCAGCTTTTAAAGCCGGGGAATTGCCGGAACTGAACGACATTCATCCTGGATTCCACAATCATGGAGGAAAGTAAAATGAAGATAGCGGTATTGAGCGGTAAGGGCGGTACCGGTAAAACCTTGGTTTCGGTGAACCTTGCCGTAGCTGCAGTTGATGCTGCTTATGTTGACTGCGATGTTGAGGAACCCAATGGTCATCTTTTTCTTAAACCCCAGGAATTGGAAACTACGCAGGTGACGGTACCTGTGCCTGAAGTTGATGAAACTTTGTGCAATGGCTGTCGTGTTTGCGTGGATTTTTGCAAATTTAACGCCTTGGCGTTTATTAAGAACAAACCGGTTTTATTTCCTGAAGTTTGTCATTCCTGCGGCGGCTGCGTTAAATTATGCCCTCAGAAAGCAATGACGGAAAAAGCCAAAGAAGTTGGCTATGCCGAGAAAGGTTTATCAGGAAGCATACGTTTTTATGGAGGAACAATGAAAACGGGTGAAACTTCCGGGGTGCCGATTTTGCGGGAACTTTTCCAGATGACCAAAGAGGAAGAAGGACTAAGCATTTTCGATTGTCCTCCGGGCAGTGCTTGTATGGTCATGGAGAGCATCAAGGATGCTGATTATTGCATTTTGGTTGCTGAACCCACTATTTTTGGCAGTCATAATCTCAGCCTTGTTCATGAATTGGTGAAGGTTTTCAAAAAACCTTTTGGAGTAGTGCTTAATAAGTGCACGGAAGTAGAAAATCCATCGGAAACATTTTGCGTAGAACATGGCATTACTATTCTTGGTAAAATTCCGTTTGATTACAAACTGGGTGCTTTAAATTCGGAAGGACTTATTGTTGCTGAAGAATTACCAGAGTATAGGGGTTTGTTCACACGACTTCTCGGCAGGGTCAAAGAGGAGGTGACGCTATGCGGCAATTGTTGATTTTGAGCGGTAAGGGCGGTACAGGTAAAACTACTATCGCCAGTGCTTTTATTAAGCTGGTCAAGGCGAAGGCTTTTGCAGATTGTGACGTGGATGCGCCTAACCTGCATTTAATTATGAACCAGCTAGGCGAGCCTAAGCGTTCTGATTATTACGGCCTTCCTAAGGCTGTTATTGATGATAATAGTTGTATAGGTTGTGGTTCTTGTTTCGAAAACTGCCGGTTTGCAGCAATTGTGCCGAAGGACGGCAAATATGAAGTTGATCATTTTGCCTGTGAAGGCTGCAGTGTTTGTGAGGCTTTGTGCCCAGTAAAGGCAATCAGCATGGTTCCTGCTCTAGCAGGTGAATTGATGCTTTATAAAGATGCCGAGAGCATTTTTTCTACAGCTCAGTTAAAAATGGGCAGCGGGACTTCAGGCATGTTGGTTACCAGCGTTAAAAATCAAATGAAGGATGCGGCTTATCCTGATACTGAACTGGCCATTATAGACGGTTCTCCTGGCATTGGCTGTCCGGTTATTGCTTCCATGAGCGGTGTTGATATGGTTCTGATTGTGGCGGAACCTTCTGTTTCAGGAATCAGTGATATGGAACGCATAGTTAAAACGGCACGCCAGTTTGGCGTAAAGATGGCAGTTTGCGTAAATAAGTACGATACAAATCTTGCGAATACCAAAAAAATTGAAGAATACTGCCAAAAAGAAAAACTGTTTTTTGCAGGAGTAGTGCCGTTTGATACTAATGCAGGCAAGGCCATTAATGCAGGACTAAGCGTAATTGACGTTAAGTGTCCGGCACAGGAAGCAGTATTGGAGTTGTTTGACACTACAATGAAATTATTTAGAGCCATCTGATTTCAAGTAAAATTATTGTTGGGCAAGGAGGTAAGTGATGGTAATCAAAGTTTTGGTAGAAAACAGGACAAGTGTACCTGAACTTGGTTGTGAACATGGCTTGAGTCTTTATATTGAGACACACAAGCACAAGATATTGTTTGACATGGGTGGAAGTACTATTTTTTTAGAAAATGCCAAAAAAATGGATGTCGATTTATCGCTTGTGGACATCGCCATTCTTTCTCATGGTCATTCGGATCATGGAGGTGGTCTGCCGGTTTTCCAGGATTTTAATAAAAGGGCGAAAATCTATGTTCATGAGAAAGCAGTTGAAGGTCACTATGCACGCCGCAGCAGTGATAAAATCGCAGCAATTGGTATTTCGCCACAAGTTATGGATGGATCAAAAGTCGTGTGCACTAAAGGCGACTGGCAGGTGGACGATGGGATTTTGCTTTTTTCAACCATAGACAAGAATCGTCTTTGCTCCGCGGCAAATAACGTACTTTTAATCAAAAAGGACAATCAATATATCAAAGATTCTTTTGAACATGAACAAAATTTGCTGTTAAACGAAAATGGTAAAAAAATTTTGGTAACTGGTTGCGCCCATCGCGGCATAGTTAATATTTTGGAGAGAGCAATGGAATTGGCAGGCGGATCTTTGGATGTTGTTATCGGTGGTTTTCATTTATCGAACCCTAGCACTGGTGAATGTGAAACTGAGGAAACGATTGCTGGCGTTGCCGAATATCTTAATTCTTTTGCGACAAAATACTATACGTTCCATTGCACTGGTATGGAAGCCTACAAAAAACTTAAAGTCTTGTTGGGAGACCAAATCAGTTATTTGGAAACCGGCAATAAGCTGGAAATTTAAATAAAATATAAAAAGACAGGGGATAATTAAAGATGAAAATTGCAGTAGCAAGCGAAGGTAAAATGGTGACAGAGCATTTCGGACATTGTGAAGGATTTATTGTTTTTGATACTGATAAAGGTGCGATTGTTCAAGAGGAAATGGTGCCAAATCCTGGTCATAGACCTGGTTTTCTGCCGAACTTTTTGGCAGATCGCGGCGTTGAGGTTATAATCAGCGGCGGTATGGGCGGCGGCGCAATTGATATATTTAATGAAAGAGGCGTTGAAGTAATTGTAGGGGCATCAGGGCTGGCCGATGTTGCAGTAGAGAACTATTTAAAAGGTGAACTAAAGACAACCGGTTCGGTTTGTCATGAGCATGCTCATCATAATGAGTGCGGAAAATAATTGTAAATAAATTTTTGAGGTATTGATTTATATTGAGTTTAGGTATAACATAAGCGTATAATCGTTTAAGCGATTATACGCTTATGTTTTTGAAAGGAGATATGAGAAGTTGTACAACCTGGAAGAAATTTTAAAAGCATTATCTGATGAGACGCGCCTGCGAATAATTAATTTGCTGTACGAAGGTGAATTATGTGTTTGTGACGTAATAGAGGTTTTGCAGGTTTCGCAGGCCAAGGCTTCCCGGCATTTGATTTATCTTAAGAATGCAGGGCTTGCCAAGGACCGAAAACAAGCACAATGGGCATATTATTCCCTGTCAAAAGACGAGAGTTTAAAGTTCATTGATAGTTTGGTTTATGATAATCTCCGTAAACTGGAAGTTTATAATACCGATTTAGATAACCTCAAGGAATGGCTCAGCAGGAAGACGCAAACCTGTACTGGCAATTGCAGCAAGAAAGAGGTGTGAAGATGTCTGATAAGATTGCAAAAAGTTGCTGCAGTTGTGGAAGCAGCTGCTGCGAGCCTCAACAAGAAAAAAAGAGAGTAGTGATTGATTTTTTGTATCTTGATTTGAGTGTCTGTGAACGTTGTCAGAGTACCGAGAGCAATCTGGATAGTGCACTGGCAGAAGTGGCAGCAGTACTGAAATCAGCTGGTTATGAGTTAGAAGTAAACAAAATGAATATTACGTCGCCGGAGCTTGCGATAAAATACAAATTCTTAAGTTCACCGACGATACGTGTGAATGGCAAGGATATTCAGATGGAAGTACGAGAAACTATTTGCGGGGATTGCGGCGATCTTTGCGGCAGCGAAACCGAATGCCGTTCCTGGATTTATGAGGGCGCAGAGTATTCTGAACCGCCCAAAGCTATGATTATTGAAGCAATCTTGAAAGAAGTCTTTGGTGGCGCTGCAAAGCCGACAGCTCAAGAAGCCTATGTGTTGCCGAAAAATCTGGAAACTTTTTTTGCAGGCATAACTTTTAAGAAGAAATAGACAGAGCAGTAGTTGCAATGGGAGAGATAAGAAAATGAAAAAAGAACAAGTAGAAGGTATTGGTTTTTTTGAAAAATATTTATCAATCTGGGTTCTTATTTGTATGGTAATAGGAGTTTTGGTAGGTGTTTATTTGCCGGGGATTCCAAAACTTTTAAGCAGATTTGAATACGCTAACGTATCAGTTCCTGTGGCTATTTTGATATGGTTAATGATATACCCCATGATGCTGAAGATTGATTTTGAAAGTATTAAACAGGTTGGACAAAATCCGCGGGGATTGATTGTAACCTGGGTCACGAATTGGTTGATAAAACCGTTCACAATGTACGGCATTGCGGCTTTCTTTCTATATGTGGTATTTGGCAATATAATTCCGGCTGATATGGCCAAAGAGTATTTGGCGGGGGCTGTTTTGTTGGGTGCTGCACCATGCACGGCTATGGTTTTTGTCTGGAGTAATTTAACTAAGGGAAATCCGGCTTATACATTAGTGCAGGTAGCAACAAACGATTTGATTATTTTAGCCGCCTTTGTGCCGATCGTAGCATTTCTTTTGGGGATCAATGATATCACAATACCTTGGAATACACTTTTTTTATCAGTGGTTTTGTTTGTTGTAATACCTCTTACGGCTGGCTGGATGTCCAGAAGAATAATTACAAAAAATAGAGGCTTGGACTATTTTGAAAATACCTTTATAGGCAAATTTAACAATGTCACAGTGATTGGACTTTTGCTAACGTTAATCATAATATTTTCTTTCCAAGGTAAAACGATTGTAGATAACCCAATCAACATACTGCTTATTGCCGTTCCGCTCACAATACAGACGTTTTTGGTTTTCTTTATTGCATATGGCTGGTCTAAGTTGTGGAAACTGCCTCACGATGTCGCAGCACCTGCGGGGATGATCGGTGCCTCGAATTTCTTTGAACTTGCCGTAGCCGTTGCAATATCCTTATTCGGACTGCAATCAGGCGCAACATTAGCGACTGTTGTGGGGGTATTAACTGAGGTGCCGGTAATGCTTACTCTTGTTAAAATTGCCAACAATACAAAGAAATACTTTCCGGAAGCTAAATGATGAATGACAGAGGAGCACTGAACCATGAATAAAAATCGACCAAAAGTTGCCTTTGTTTGTGTACATAATTCCTGCCGCTCCCAAATGGCGGAAGCAATTGCTAAGATTCTCGCCCCTGATGTATTTGAAGCTTATTCAGCCGGTACTGAGACGAAACCAAAGATTAATCAGGATGCCGTCATGACTATTAAAGAATTATATGGCTTTGATATGAACTTGACGCAGCATTCCAAGTTGCTGCAAGAATTACCTCAGATAGATATTCTCGTCACGATGGGCTGCAATGTTGAGTGTCCCTATGTTCCTTGTAAATTCAGGGAAGATTGGGGACTCGAAGATCCAAGCGGCAAAGATAAAGAGGTTTTTTTGCAAACCGCGGCACTCATCAAGGAAAAGGTGCTGGACTTAAAGAAACGTATTGCAAGCGAAAAATAAGAGTAAATTATTACTCAGGTACTAAGGAGATTAACTAATGAATATTTTTGATTTTTTCAACAATCAATTGTTAAAAATGGAATGGCTGTCGAATTTAGTAAGATATTTGGTGGAAAACGTGTTTGGACTCAGCATGGCTGAGCGGTTAGGCGGCAGTCTGCACTTTTTCATCTATGATGTTATCAAGATTTTGATTTTACTGTCTGTTTTGATTTTTTTGATTTCTTATGTACAAAGTTATTTTCCGCCTGAACGGACCAAGAAGATTTTAGGCAGGTTTAATGGTTTGACAGGCAACGTGTTAGCGGCTCTTTTGGGGACTGTGACACCTTTTTGTTCCTGTTCTTCCATTCCGCTTTTTATCGGCTTTACAAGTGCCGGATTACCATTAAGTGTTACTTTTTCCTTCCTGATTTCTTCGCCCTTAGTTGACTTGGCTTCGATAATCTTGCTGGCCAGCGTCTTCAACTGGAAAATAGCTATTGCCTATGTTGTTGTAGGTTTGGTGCTTGCTGTTTTAGGTGGTACTATTATAGGAAAGATGGAAATGGAAAAATATGTTGAGCCGTTTGTTTATGGCAACAAACCGGTGGGTGATGTTTATGAGCCGGAAGAAATGACCAAGAAGGAACGCAGAGATTATGCAGTATCCCAGGCACTTGAGATAGTAAAAAGAGTCTGGCGGTATGTTTTAATCGGGGTTGGCATCGGTGCCTTAATTCACAACTGGATTCCGGAATCTATTATTGCTGCAGTTCTTGGACAGGATAAATGGTATTCAGTCTTGGTTGCTACGCTTGTCGGTGTTCCGATGTATGCTGATATTTTTGGTACGTTGCCGATTGCGGAAGCTTTGGCGGCAAAAGGCGTAGGATTGGGTACTGTTTTAGCTTTCATGATGGGAGTAACAGCTCTTTCGTTACCGTCTCTGATTATGTTGGAAAAAGTTGTCAAGACAAAATTATTAGCAACTTTTTTTGGTATAGTGACTTTGGGTATTATCATCATCGGCTATTTTTTCAATGCCGTTACCGGTTTTTTTCTCTAGTTAATAATCAGCTTTAGCTGATATTATTACTGCTTGTGCATATAAATAAACAAGCAGTATTTAATTCATAATTTTAGGAGGAGTTATTAATGAAAATTAAGATTTTAGGTTCTGGTTGTGCCAATTGTGTTACTTTGGCGGAAAACACAAAGAAAGCCCTCGCTGAAGTAGGTGCTGAGGCAGAAATTGAAAAGGTGACAGATTTTGCGGAAATCGCCAAATATGGCGTTATGTCTACGCCTGGATTAGTTATCGATGAAAAGGTGGTTTCTTACGGCAAGGTGTTGAAACCGCAGGATATTGTTAAGATTATTCAAAAGAATAAATAAGCGTTCTAAAAAGTTGCTGCACTTCACAAAGTGCAGCAACTTTTTTTATGTAATGAAATATTTACAATACCTTAATATGGTTTTTACAAATATATGGTAAATTGAATTTGTGAAAGAGTATTTAGAATGTTATGCATGTCAATACAACGGATCTTTAAGAAAAGGCGGATGATCTTATGAAATATTATGTCCTTGATACCAACGTACTGCTACATAGCCCTAATTCTCTCTTTTTATTTAATGAGCATTTTGTAATTTTACCTGAGGTTGTGCTGGAAGAACTTGACCGGTTCAAAACAGAAGCTAATGAGCGTGGAGCTAATAGCAGGCAAGTCATTCGCAACATTGATGCGTTAATGTCCAAAGGCAGCTTACTTGAAGGAATCAAGGTTAATGATGAAGGCGGCATACTGAAAGTTGAAACTAATCATCTGCAGACGGAAATGCCTGCCAATTGGGAGAAAACAAAAGCGGATAACCGCATTTTACAAGTGTGCAAAGGCTTGGATGAGGATAATCATAATGTTGTTTTAGTCAGTCGTGATACTAATTTGCGTGTTAAGGCCAGCATTTTGGGCATCAAGGCAGAGGATTTTCGGAATGATAAGGTTAATGATGTTGATAAGCAATATACAGGCCGTGCCGTTGCTTATACAGATTCTGCCATTCTTGACCAATTTTATTTTAATGATACAGAAACTATTAACCCGGATACGCTGACCATGTTCGATGAAGAAAAAAATTCGCTGGTTCCTGCTTCTTTAAGCATGAACCAGTTTTTATTAATAAAATCAAACAATAATGAAAAGCATACGGCCCTTGGTCGTTTTGACGGGGAAAAAGTTGTGCGCCTTCGGCACCACAGGCAAAATCCTTTTGGGATTGTGCCTCGTAATGTCGGACAGATTTTCATGCAGGAGTGCCTGATGATGAGCGCGGAAGAAGCACCGCTCGTAATATTCAAAGGACCAGCGGGAACGGCTAAAACACTCTACTCTTTAGGGGTAGGTTTATATAAGATGATGGAATGCCGCTCTTTGGAGTACCATCATCTCTTAATTTGTCGTCCGAACATCCCTATGGATGAAGATATCGGGTTTCTGCCAGGATCCGAAGCGGAGAAAATAAGTCCTTTTATGCGCGGCATCCGTGATAATCTGTTTACCCTTATGAGCAGCAATAACAGTGACGAACTAAAAGGCTTGGCGCAAACGGAGGATACCGTACAGATGTTATTTGATAATCGAATTATCCAGACAGAAGCGCTCGCTTTCCAGAGAGGGCGCTCATTACGGAAGTATTGGATGATTTTGGATGAAATGCAGAATTCTACGCCGCGTCAGGCAAAAGGTGTCATTACCAGGCCGGGACTGGGAACTAAAATTATCATTATTGGTGATCCAGCGCAAATTGATCACCCTTATCTGGATAGCCGCTCTAATGGCTTGGTCTACGCTAGTGAAAGAATGCGTGGCTCGAAGCTGTGTTTCCAGGTTACATTGCAGCATGATGAGTGCGAACGCTCGCCATTGGCTTCAGAGGCTGCCATAAGATTATAAAAGTAGCAATTTAATATTGATACAAATGAATTTATTCGATGCTAAGGAGGTTGGTGCCATGAAGAAAAAAATCTTAATCGTAGCGGCCTCAATAGGCTCAGGTCACATGCAGGCTGCCAAAGCGGTCGGTGATGAATATCTTCGTAAAAATCCTGATGTAAGCATTCATATTGTTGATTTCATGGATCAGGATAGTTCTTTGGGACATATTATCAAAGAGACATATCTGAGCATGCTTGACTATCTTCCTAATGCTTATGACCTGTTATACCGTTATTCGCAGGAACCGCGCTATGGCAGCAATGTAAAAAGTCTGCTGGCGTTGGTTATGAAAAAACGTATGCGAAAACTGTGCCAGAAATACCAGCCGGATTTGTTGGTTTTCACACATCCTTTTCCCTGCTGCGCTGCCGCTTATCTTAAGACTAAAAGACAGATTACTACACCGCTAGCGGCAGTAATAACTGACTTTTCTTTTCACCAGGTGTGGCTGCATCCGGCAGTAGATTTCTATTTTGTTGCCAATGAAGAAACCAAAGAAGACCTCCTGCATAATGGGATTTCTGCATACCGTGTTTATGTAACTGGCATACCTATTGCAACTAAATTTGCCGAAGACCGTATTCGAGAAACATCGAAAATACCAACAATACTGGTAATGGGCGGGGGATTTGGGTTGGGCGCATTGGAAGAAACTGTCAACCGGCTGTTATATGCAGAACGACAAATGATGGTCATTATTTTGACTGGTAACAATAATGCTTTGCTGAAAAGGATCATGTGCATGAAGCATGATACGCAGCATCAACTTTCAGCGATTGGTTACACGGAAAGGGTACACGAAATTATGGCAGCAGCAACCCTTTTAATTACTAAACCTGGCGGACTTACCTGTAGTGAAGCACTTGCCATGCAATTGCCGATGCTGCTTTTAAAAGCGTTGCCGGGGCAGGAAGAGGAGAACGCAGCTTATCTTACTGAAAAAGGTGTTGCCCTAGAGATCGGCGATTTGTCAGTTTTGGCGAATATCACTGACAGGCTGCTGGCTGAACAGGAGATTTTAGAGCTTATGCGCCGACGTGCTAAAGTTCTGGGCAAAGCTCGCGCAACTGATACTATTACTGATATTTTGCGGGAAAAGTTGGAAGAAACTGCGATAGTTACCTCAGCAATGTGAGCAAAGCGTAAAAGAAAGATTATAGGAGGAGAAAATGCTTGAAACAATAAAAGTAACATCTGTGGAAAGCTGTATCCGCATGATGCTCTCGGCAGCATCCCCTTTGCAGAAAGTATTGGACAAGCCAGGTTTTACACATGAACTTTGCAATAGACAAGCCCTTACTATCCTGAAAAATGATGGACTCGAAAAATATGCGGAGTTGCTGACGCCATTCGAAAATGATCTTAATCTTGGAGTTTACTGGGCAGATAAGGACTGGAAAAATATCAACCACTATTTTGAACCGCATACCCGCAGAGGACTCTGGAACTTTAATAATGCAATCGATACTTTTGAGATGTATTATCAGCAGTCTTTGCAATATTTAAGACAATACGATATTAAAAAAAGTATTTTCTATCTTGGCGCCGCCGCTCATCTGCTGCAGGATTTGTGTGTGCCTCATCATGCCAGGGCAAAGCTTCTGCACGGACACAAAGCCTATGAATTATGGGCGCAGGCTCGCTGTTATGATTACGCTGTGACTAGAAATGGTATCTATCAGGAAGGAGAAGCACCCTCGCTTCTTTCTATAAAAAATGCGGAGATTGCTGCAGATTTTTTTGATTGGGTATGCTATGAAGGCGATGAAATTTTTTACGATAAGGTGACGAACAAATTGCTGCCTTTGGCGCAACGTTCAACTGCAGGTTTATTTCTTAAATATGCCGAGGAAATGCTTAAGCTGACAGCAAACCAAATAAATAACACTGCTTTTAAGTATAGAATTATAAATTAATGATATTTTGCTAGATAAATTAATACATTTTTGAATAAAAGGACTAAAAGTGTGGTAAAGGTATAATTCATACTCTTTTCACATTTTTAGTCCTTTTTTGTCGCAATTTGGAGCTATAATAATAAAACTGCTAGTAAGTGTAGACAGTGTAAGTCATGGAGGTTTTTATGAAACAATTAGATGCTGATTGCATAGTTAATATCATAGGGGGATTATTGCTTGCATGTTTGCTTGTATGCATTCATCTTCTTAAGCCGATGTTTTTTTCTGATCTTTGGCATGTTTTGCTGAACAGGGATATGCATGAAACGATAACCTATATCGATTCTTTTGGTGTTTGGTCGGTAATCTTCAGCTTTTTTCTCGGTGTCCTGGTTAATGCGCTCGGGTTTTTGCCGGCTATTTTCTTTTCAACCGCGAATGCACTGCTGTTTGGCCTAATTCCGGGAATTATTCTTTCCTGGCTGGCTGAAACTGTTGGTGTCATTTTAAGCTTTGTCTTGATGCGGACGATTTTACGCTCGTCGGCTGAAAAGCTTATTGCCAAAAGCCAGAACTTAAAGAAGATAGATGAGCTAAGCGGTGATAATGGCTTTCAAATCATGCTGATGGCAAGGGCAATTCCTTATATTCCATCAGGCCTTATAACGGCTTTTGGCGCAATAAGCAAAATAAGTACACGCGATTATTCGTTTGCAAATCTGCTCGGCAAGCTGCCTTCAACTGCTATTGAGGTTGTGCTACTCTATGATGTTATGACGAGACAGGAGAATGTTGTGCATTTCACAACAGCAGCGGCTTTGGCCATCCTTATTTATATCGGTGTTTGGCGGTATAAAAAACATGAAAGAACATTGGACTGAAAACAGTTTTATCTCTCCAGGAACCACAAGCCGTTGTCATTGAATATTATCACAGTTTTGCCACATATCTTGCATATATAGCGAGTACCGATGCCGCCTCCTTTCAGCGAGGCGGCTTTTCTTATATCCATTACTTTGTCGATATCGAAAACTCTTCCATCTTCCCAGATGATAGAGGTCGGAACGGCTTTGCCACTGGTCTCATGTCTTACATTAACGGCCAGGTCAATTCTGGTCATAATCAACACTTCCTTATTTGAAGAAACTTACAGGATGAATTACATGGTCTTCCTTGGGATTAAAACCTGTCAGCCGGCTGTCCAAGAGGCAGGAGGCACGGAGAAGCGAACCATGGCCGAAACGGCTGCGGATAGCATCTATGGTATGAGCAAGCGATTCCTGCTGCTCACGTTTTTCGTCGATGTTATCGAAAAGCGAAAGCTGTACATTGTCCTTTTCAGTCACAAGACCCAAGGCACGCACGCCTATGCTCCGCAAAGGACGCTGCCAGGAATAATTGGTCAGCAAAAGTTCCATCGCTTTGGTAAGAATCTCCGTGCTAAGATAAGAGGGAGATTTGAGCTGCCCCTGCCGTGTGCAGGAATACAAGAGGTTGTCCCTGAGGTAAATCTGTACGGCTGTACATTTTAGACCGTAGTCTCTTAGCCGGGCCGCTACAGATTCGGCAAGAACGGTAAATACAAGGCGAACATCCTCATTGTTTACTAAGTCCCTTGGACAAGTGGTGCCGTTACCGATAGACTTAACGGCTGTGTGCTCTTCGATTTTACGGACGGGGGCAGTATCCAGGCCATTGGCAAACAGCCACAATACTTCACCCCATTTACCAAGATTATTGGTAAGGACATTAACATCGACCTGAGCGACACTTCCTATAGTTGTGAGACCAAAATTGCGTAGCTTCTTAGATGTTGATCTTCCCACATAGAGCAGATCTTCAACCGGCAGAGGCCAGACGATTTCCTGAAAATTTTCATGAGAAATCATTGTTGTAGCATCAGGCTTCTTCATATCAGAACCAAGCTTGGCAAAAATCTTATTGAAGGATACGCCAATGCTGACGGTAATGCCCAGTTCTTCTTTTACACGCTTCCGTATTGTGTCTGCTATCGTCTTGCCGTCACCAAAGATGCGTACAGAACCAGTTACATCCAGCCAACACTCGTCAATGCCGAAGGGTTCCACCTGATCTGTATAATCGTAATAAATCTTACGCGCCAGACGTGAGAAACGGAGGTACTTGGCAAAATCCGGTGATACTGTTATGAGACCGGGCGCTTTCAGTTTTGCTTCCCAGATTGCTTCACCAGTTTTGACACCCAATTTTTTGGCAATCATATTTTTGGCCAGAATAATGCCGTGGCGATTCTCCGGGTCGCCTGCTACGGCTACGGGCAGGTTCCGCAGTTCCGGCCGGTACAGGCATTCTACCGAGGCATAGAAATTATTTAAATCAACATGCAGGATTGTCCTCATCTCATCACCACCAATACAAACATATGTTCGCTATAAGTATAGCGTAAAAATACCTTAGTGGCAAGACGATAATTTAAGTTGCCGATAAAAGGGACAAACGTGAATTAGTGGCAGGAATGTGGATAAGAATGCAGAATAGTAGATAAAGTTAATGTTATTTGAAAGAAAAGCAACTTTCGAATCAAAAAGCATTTCTCATTAATGTATTTTTATGCAGCGATTGCAATATTTTTTTAATATACAAGCAGATAATTGCCTGAGGAGACAAAAAATGGACCAAACCCCATCACATAAGAGAGAGACCCAAGGGATTTTTTCTACCGTTATGCCTAAAAGCGGGCATGCCAAGATTTTAACCATTGCTTCCCTATTCTTTATGTTTGTTTTAAGCGGTTTTTATCTCCGCTTTGCTTGGAACAGATACCAGGATGAAGCGGCTGCTGAAGCTATCATGTTGGTGCAATCGTTGCAATCTGTTTTATATCCTGAAGATATTGGCAAACTATCAGGTGACGCAGATGATTTGGCAAAACCTGAGTATAGTATGCTGAAGAACGGCCTGACGCGGCTGACTGCGGTAAAGAATCCCATTAAATTTGCTTATCTTATGGGTGAACGTAATGGCGATATTATTTTTCTGTTGGATTCAGAATCCCCGGAATCGCCGGATTATTCGCCGCCGGGGCAAGTATATACAGAAGCTAATGCAACTATTTGGGAAACTTTTGCATCAGGCAAAGCGGTGCTGGATGCTCCCACGCCAGATCGCTGGGGAACTTGGATCAGTGCGCTTGTACCGATTAAAAATCCGGTAGACGGCAGGGTAATTGCTGTTCTTGGGCTTGATTATGAAGCGTCAGAATGGTATGCACACTTGTGGAAGCAGATGATTCCAGACGTGACTATTGTTTTGTGCGTCCTCATCATATTTTTTGTTTTGCTTTATACATGGGGGCAAAATGTTGTTCTCAAATCCCTAGGTGAAAAACTTGCCTATAGCGAAGCGCTGTATCGTAATGTTTTTGATCAGTCGCCGATTGGCATAGCAATTGTAGATGACAAAAAGCCTACATCTGAATCAGAACTCGGACAACCTAATATAAACCCCATGTTCGAACAAATTATAGGCAGGAAAAGTCACGAATTAAAAAATATTGATTGGCCAGAAATTACACACCCGGAAGACCTCAAGGTGGAGCTCGGTCTGTTTGAACAGTTTAAAAACAACCAGCTTGATGGTTATTCTATGGAAAAAAGATTGCTGCGGCCGGACGGCTCAATTGTCTGGACACATATAAAGGTATCTCAGTTATCAGGTATACCAGATAAAAATTCGATGTATATATGTTTGCTTGAAGACATATCGTCACGTAAAGTGACGGAGGAGTCCTTAAAGGAAAGTGAACGCAGTAAATCCGTGTTGCTTTCCAATCTTCCCGGTTTGGCTTACAGATGCAATTATGACCGTGAGTGGACGATGCAATACGTTTCTGCAGGTTGTTTTCCATTAACAGGTTACCAGCCGGAAAGCCTTTTGCACAACAAAGATATATCCTATAATAACTTGATATCGCCCGGCTATAGGGATACTCTCTGGCAAGAATGGAAACACGTCCTTGCCAAGCGGTTGCCATTTAAACAAGAATACGAGATTACAACTGCTAACGGCGAGAAAAAATGGGTCCTTGAAATGGGAGAAGGTATTTTTGATGAACAAGGGCAAGTAATAGCCTTAGAGGGAATTGTATTCGATATATCAAAACGGAAAAAATATGAAAACTTGCTTGTATATAATCATGAGCACGACAGATCGACCGGTTTATTTAATCGTTACTATTTAGAAAATTTGCTGGCCGGCGATAATCAGCAGGATATTGTTAATAAAAGGGCTCTTGTCGGCATCAATTTGAGCCATGCCCAGGTATTAACGAAAGTTTATGGCTTTCAATATACGCAGAACCTGATTAAAGAAACGGCCGAGCTACTTAGCCGATACTGCACTGACAAGCACCTGTTATTTCATACTTTTATAGATCGCTTTGTTTTTTATTTGGGTGACTATGAAGATAAAAACGAATTGTATCAATTTTGTAAAACCATGGAAAATATCTTGGAGCCATTGCTCAGGTCAGAAAGAGTGAATGCAGGAATCGGGGTTATCGAAATTGAGCCGGGAAATAAGCTGGATGCTGATTTGCTTCTAAAAAAACTGCTGATTGCTTCGGAAAAAGCTTTCGATATGTCTGACAAAAACTTCGGTATTTGCTTTTATGATGCAGACATGGAAGCAAAGATAATGCGAGAGGAAGAAATAAAACGCGAACTTGTTAAAATAGCCGACGACAAAAGTAATAAAGCAATGTTTTTGCTGTATCAGCCAATTCTGGATCTCAAATCAAATAAGATTTGTGCTTTTGAGGCTTTAGCCAGATTAAAAAGTGAAAAGTTTGGCATGGTATCGCCCTTGGAATTTATACCCATAGCTGAGAAAACAAAACTAATTATTCCGCTTGGGCAACACATCATCATTGAGGCCTTGCAATTCCTTAATACACTAAAAAGGAATGGATTCAGTTCGCTTAATATTTCAATCAATGTTTCGGCTATTCAACTGTTAGAGGCGGATTTCGTAGACAATTTGCTTAAATCAATTCATGAAATGGGAGTTGCACCTGAGAAAATAGGCCTGGAACTAACGGAATCCATTTTCTCTTCTAATTATGAAGAGATTAACAAAATCATCGGTAGACTTAGAGAAAGCGGAATCCACATAGCCATAGATGATTTTGGCACAGGCTATTCTTCATTTGCCCGGGAAAGAGAACTAAATGTTGATTGTCTGAAGATTGATAAGTATTTCATAGATAAATTGCTGGAAATTCATCCGGAAGAAGCCATAACCAGTGATATTATCTCCATGGCGCACAAAATGGGTCATTGCGCAATTGCCGAAGGCGTCGAATATGAGACACAAAAACAATATTTGCTTGCTAACGGTTGTGACAAAATCCAAGGGTATCTTATAGGCAAACCGTCAGATGAAGAAGAAGCAATCAAACTGCTTAAAAAGTATAATCAGTGATTGTGCTAGCTGCATTACACTGAAGAAACAAAATGGAGAGTAATAAAATCTTTGTGCAGAGGAGGGGAAAAAGGGTGCTTACCATTAAACAATCGGATAAAAGTTTCTATATCGGTGATTCCGAAAAGGAGCCGCTAGCAGAGATAGTATTCGCTTATGAAGGCGAAGATGTTATCGAAATTCAACATACGAATGTATCGGAGACGCTTAAAGGACAAAGTGTCGGGAAAAAACTCGTGCAAAGAGTTGCAGAATTTGCCAGGGAAAAAAAGAAAAAAGTCGTGCCTCTGTGTCCTTTTGCCTATAAAGAAATGATGAAAAACAAAGAGGAATATGCAGATATACTAGCCGAATAGAGGGCAGTTAAGCCTGAATAAAACATCACATGAATCAAAAGACCGATGGAAGTCGTTTCTTGCGCTTTAGTAATTGATGATATTTTGCAGTTGTACGGACAAATAAGGAGGCAGTTTGATGACGGATAACAAAAAAGAGCAAGAACGTGCGGAACTTCACCGTGCTATATGGAATATTGCCAATGACCTGCGGGGCAGTGTAGATGGCTGGGATTTCAAGCAGTATGTCCTAGGTATGCTGTTTTACCGTTATATATCCGAAAATCTTACTAATTATATTAATGTAGGCGAATGTGAAGCAGGTGCTAAAGACTTTAGTTACGCGAAGCTTACCGATGAGGAGGCACTACAGGCCAAAGAAGACCTAGTTGCTACCAAAGGATTTTTCATATTGCCGAGCGAGCTTTTTGAAAATGTGCATAAGCGTGCGGCAGGCGATGAAGACTTGAATGAAACACTGGAAAAAATCTTCAAGAATATTGAAACATCTGCTCAGGGCACAAACAGTGAAGAAGACTTTAAAGGTTTGTTTGACGATATGGATGTAAACAGCAACAAGCTCGGTGGGACAGTTGCCAAGCGTAATGAAAGGCTCGTTAAATTGATGAACGGCGTAGGCGAGATGAAGCTTGGTGATTATAAGGATAATACGATTGACGCTTTTGGCGATGCCTATGAATTTTTGATGAGTATGTATGCATCGAATGCCGGCAAAAGCGGCGGCGAGTTTTTTACGCCGCAAGAAGTATCAGAACTGCTGACGCAGCTTACCCTGATAGGCAAAACAGAGGTCAACAAAGTATATGATCCTGCCTGCGGATCGGGCTCCTTGCTTTTGAAGGCGGCGAAGATTCTGGGCAAAGAAAATGTGCGCCAGGGTTTCTTCGGACAGGAAATCAATATTACGACTTATAACCTTTGCCGCATCAATATGTTCCTGCATGATATTGATTATGATAAATTTGACATCGCTCATGGCGATACGTTGACAGACCCCCTGCACTGGGATGATGAACCATTTGAGGTGATTGTCTCCAATCCACCTTATTCCATCAAGTGGGATGGTGACAACAATCCTCTGCTGATCAACGACCCGCGCTTTTCGCCGGCAGGCGTGTTGGCACCGAAGTCGAAGGCTGACCTGGCATTTATCATGCACAGCCTTGCCTGGCTCGCAACCGACGGCACGGCGGCGATAGTTTGTTTTCCCGGCGTAATGTACCGCGGCGGTGCGGAGCAAAAGATTAGGAAATACCTGATTGACAACAACTTTATTGACTGCGTGATACAGCTTCCTGACAATCTTTTTTATGGAACAAGCATCGCTACCTGCATCATGGTCATGAAAAAGTCGAAAAGGGAAAACAGCACACTTTTCATTGACGCGTCCAAAGAGTTTGTGAAGGTTACGAATAATAACAAGCTGACTGCTGCCAACATTGAAAAAATAATTGCCGCCTACACTGAGCGAAATAGCGAGGACTATTTTGCGAAGCTTGTGCCCAATGCCGATGTTGCTGCTCAGGACTATAACCTTTCGGTCAGCACGTATGTGGAGCAGGAAGATAAACGGGAGAAAGTTGATATTACTGTTCTTAATGCGGAGATTGCGGCAATTGTGGCTA
Organism: Acholeplasmataceae bacterium; assembly: GCA_012517145.1. GTDB lineage: Bacteria > Bacillota > Negativicutes > Acidaminococcales > Acidaminococcaceae > RZYP01. The sequence goes on along the minus strand of JAAYVM010000218.1, from coordinate 14,167 downwards.
AAGAGCAGTTTTTGCGGGAGGAAATCGACAAAATCATCGCGGAAATTGAGGTGGGGGCATGAACAAAGAATTTCAATTCTTAATCTATAACGTACCTACCGAAGATGTAACAGTTAACGCAATTATCAAAGACGAAACCATCTGGCTAACGCAAAAGGCCATGGCGGAGTTGTTCGCTGTTGAAGTACCTGCTATCTCCAAGCATCTTGCCAATATTTTTGAAGAGGGAGAACTATGTGTTGATTCAACTGTTTCCAAAATGGAAATAGTTCAACAAGAGGGTTCCCGCAATGTAAAAAGAAAAGTTGATTTTTACAATCTCGATGCCATTATTTCCGTGGGTTATCGAGTGAATTCAGGTCGCGCTACGCAGTTTCGCATCTGGGCTACCAAGGTATTGAAAGAATACATGACCAAAGGTTTTGTGCTGGATGATGAACGTCTGAAACAAGGCAAAACTGCTTTTGGCAAAGATTATTTCCGTGAATTACTGGAGCGGGTCCGCTCGATTCGCGCAAGTGAAAGACGTATCTGGCAGCAGATTACCGATATTTTTGCTGAATGCAGCATAGATTATGATAAAGATGCGCAGGTAACGCATGATTTTTATGCCATGGTACAGAACAAATTTCACTATGCGATAACAGGGCAAACGGCGGCAGAAATTATTGCTGCCAAAGCTGACCGTACACAAAAAAACATGGGGCTGACAACCTGGAAAAATGCACCTGCAGGGCGCATCCTGAAGTCGGACGTAACGGTTGCTAAAAACTATCTGGAAGAAAAGCAGATAAGGCAGTTGGAAAGAGCTGTTACAGGCTATTTTGATTATATTGAAGACTTGATTGAGCGCGAAAACACCTTCACAATGCAAGAGTTCGCCCAAAGTATCAATGAATTTCTGGCCTTCCGCAAGTATGAAATACTGAAGGACAAAGGCAGGATTACTAAGAAACTCGCCGAACAAAAAGCCAAAGAGGAATACGACGAATTTAACAAAACACAAGAAATAACTTCGGATTTTGATCAGGCGGTAAAGCATATGCTGGCAAAGGGCGGTGAGCACCATTGAGTAAGCTGGACGATTTGATTGCGGAACTTTGCCCGAATGGGGTTGAGTTTATTGAATTGAAAGAAATGTTTGACTTGAAAAACGGATATACACCTTCAAAAGCAAACAATTCTTTTTGGAAAAATGGAACTATACCTTGGTTTCGTATGGAAGATATTAGAGAAAACGGACGAATACTGAACGATTCAATGCAACATATTACCCTTGAAGCAGTAAAAGGAGAACTATTTCCTGCTAATTCGATAATTGTAGCAACTTCCGCCACAATAGGGGAGCATGCCCTGATAAAGGTTGATTCTCTTGCGAATCAAAGATTCACCTATTTAACAAGAAAGCAAGAATTCATAAATCGTATAGATCCTATGTTTGCTTTCTACTATTGTTTTAAACTTGATGAATGGTGTCTTAAAAACACTAATATTTCAAGTTTCGCATCAGTAGATATGGGAAAATTTGCAAAGTTCAAATTTCCGCTCTTGCCCCTGCCTGTACAGTGTGAAATTGTCCGTATTTTGGACAATTTCACGGAGCTTACAGCGGAGCTTACAGCGGAGCTTACAGCTAGAAAAAAACAATATGAATATTATCGGGACTTACTCTTGACCTTTGATAATGTAGAAGCGATAATTTCACAGACAGACAGACAGACAGACAGACAGACAGACAGACAGACAGACAGTTCAATGGATGACATTAGGTGAAATTGGTAAAGTTTTGATGTGTAAACGTATTATGAAAGCAGAAACGACTCCAGTTGGTGATGTACCATTTTTCAAAATTGGCACATTTGGAAAAGAGCCTGATGCATATATCTCTCAGGAAAAATATGATGAATACAGAAAAACGTATTCTTTTCCAAAGAGGGGCGATATTCTTATATCTGCAGCAGGTACAATCGGAAGGACAGTAATTTATGATGGAGAACCTGCTTATTATCAAGACTCGAACATTGTGTGGATTGATAATGATGAAAGTAAAGTTTTGAATAAATATCTTTATTATTATTATGCTTTAAAACCTTGGGTTGTATCTAATGGAGGAACTATTGCTAGGTTATATAATGATAATATTAGCAAAACCAAAATTCCTGTTCCTTCCCTTGCCGAGCAGGAGCGTATCGTCGCTATTCTTGACCGCTTTGATTCCTTGTGCAATGACATTTCCAGCGGTTTGCCTGCGGAAATCGAAGCAAGGCGCAAACAATATGAATACTATCGTGACAAGTTGTTGACCTTTAAGGAGATGACTGTATGAAAGTTTCCTACAATATCGTGGCTGAAACGAGTGAAAGCACCGTTGTTGCTGAATATGTACCGGAATATACTGCCCGCTCGGACGCTTACCAAAGCGAAGCGGCCTTGGAACAAGAGTTCATCAAGCTGCTGACCTCACAGGGGTACGAATATCTGCCGATACATAATGAAGCTGAACTGGTAGTAAACCTGCGCTGGCAGCTCGAAATACTCAACAGATATGCCTTTTCCGACTCCGAGTGGGAAAGGTTCTTTCGCGAAAATATAGCCGGCGCCAATGACAGCATAGTGGAAAAGACTCGCAAGATTTAGGATGACCATGTCCAGAATCTGCGGCGTGACGACGGCACCACGAAAAATATCTACCTGATAGACAAGAAGAATATTCATAACAACCGCCTGCAGGTGATTAACCAGTATGAAGAATCTGAAGGTACTCATGATACACGCTATGACGTTACTATTCTCGTGAACGGGCTGCCGCTTGTTCATGTGGAGCTGAAGCGCAGAGGTGTTGCCATCCGGGAAGCGTTCAACCAGATAAAACGCTATCAGCGGGATAGTTTCTGGGCAGCAAGCGGTCTTTATGAGTATGTTCAGATTTTCGTCACCTCCAACGGGACCAATACGAAGTATTATTCTAATACCACCCGCAGCAGCCACGTGAAGGAAATGGGGGCAGGAGAGCGGCAGCGGAGCAAAAAGACGAGCAATAGCTTTGAATTTACTTCTTTTTGGGCAGACAGCAAAAATAAAACCATTGCCGACCTGATTGATTTTACCAAGACCTTTTTGTCCAAGCATACGCTTTTGAATGTGCTGACGAAATACTGTGTATTTACGGCAGAAGATCTTCTGCTTGTGATGCGACCGTACCAGATCGCGGCGACTGAGCGCATTCTTTCACGCATAGAGATTGCGACCAACTACAAAAAAACGGGCACAGTTGAGGCTGGAGGCTATATCTGGCATACGACCGGCAGCGGCAAAACCCTGACTTCTTTCAAAACGGCACAGATTGCCACAGCTATGCCCTCTATCGACAAAGTACTTTTTGTCGTAGACCGCAAGGATCTCGATTACCAGACGATGAAGGAATACGACCGCTTCGAAAAAGGAGCGGCCAACAGCAATGCTTCCACCAGAATACTGCAAAGGCAGCTTGAGGATCGGGATGAAAAAGGCAATCCTCATATCTATAAGATTATTATTACGACCATTCAGAAACTGGACGTATTCATTACGAAGAACAAAGGGCATAATGTTTTCAAACAGCACATGGTCATTATTTTTGATGAGTGTCACCGTTCTCAGTTCGGCGATATGCATACGAAAATAGTGAAGACCTTCAAAAATTACCATTTGTTTGGCTTTACGGGAACGCCTATCTTTGCCGCTAATGCGTCGAGCGGCGGTAATCCGCTGCTGAAAACCACGCCGCAGGCTTTTGGTGATAAACTGCATACCTATACGATTGTGGATGCTATCAATGACGGGAACGTGCTGCCTTTCCGCATCGATTATGTGAATACGGTCAAGGAAAAAGAAGGCGTTCAGGACAGACCGGTAAGTGCGATTGATAAAGAAAAAGTCATGAGCGCTCCTGAACGTATTCGCGAAGTTGTTCAATACATCCTCGAGCATTTTGACCAAAAGACCAAACGCAATGATTTTTATTCTCTCCAAGGACAGAGAGTGGCAGGTTTCAACTCCATTTTCGCTGTCAGTTCGATACCGATGGCCATGAAATATTACACCGAATTTAAGCGGCAGCTCGCAGAGCAAAAGCGCAAATTGACCGTTGCTACTATCTTTAGCTTCAGCGCTAACGAAGACGACCCGGAGGACGCATTGCCGGAAGAAGGTTTTGATACAGCAAGTCTCGACAAACCCTCCCGTGACTTCCTGGACGCGACCATTGCTGATTATAATGCGACCTTTAACGTGAACTATGATACCTCAACGGATAAGTTCCAGAATTATTATAAGGACTTGTCGCTAAGGGTCAAAAAGCGCGAAGTCGATTTGCTGATAGTAGTTAATATGTTCCTGACAGGTTTTGACGCGACAACGCTGAACACTCTCTGGGTGGACAAGAACCTCAGGCAGCATGGCTTGATTCAGGCATTCTCGCGGACCAACCGGATTCTGAACTCGGTGAAAACCTATGGCAACATTGTTTGCTTCCGGGATTTACAAAAGGAAACGGATGAAGCGATAGCCTTATTTGGCGATAAAGATGCCAGCAGCATTGTGCTCATGAAAAATTATGATGCTTATTATCATGGTTATGATGAAGGCGTCGAGCATCATAAGGGCTACGTTGAATTGATTGACGAACTCTTGCAGCAATTTCCGCTGGGACAGGCGATTATCGGTGAACAGAACCAGAAGAAATTCATCTCGCTTTTTGGTGCAATTCTGCGGCTTAAGAATATTTTGACTGCTTTTGATAACTTTCAAGGCAATGAAATACTTTCCAGCAGGGATCTGCAAGATTATCAGAGCGTTTATATTGACCTGTATCAGGAGTTCACCAAGGAGAAGAAGAACGAAAAAGAGAATATTAACGACGACATTATATTTGAGATGGAGCTCATCAGACAGGTTGAAATTAATATCGACTACATTTTGATGCTGGTGGCAAAGTATCATGAGTCCAATTGCAAGGACAAAAACATTCTTGTCAGCATCGATAAGGCAATCAATTCCAGCATCCAGCTCAGGAGCAAAAAGGAGCTTATCGAGAACTTCATCAAAACCATAAACGCTTCTACGGAAGTGGATGAGGACTGGCGCAGGTTTGTCAGTGAACAAAAGGAAACAGATATTTCCACCCTGATTGCGAAAGAAAAGCTGAAACCGGAAGAGACAAGGAAGTTTCTCGATAATTCGTTCCGTGATGGTATGCTCAGAACGACAGGTACGGACATCGACAAGATTATGCCGCCGGTATCGCGTTTTGGTTCTGGTGGGAGATTGGTCAAAAAGCAAGGTGTCATTGAAAAGCTGCAAAAGTTTTTTGAGAAGTATTTCGGGTTAGCGTCATAACGCCGAATAGATATCGAATGAGGTAAAAAGCCGATGCGGAAACAGAGGTTGTCACCAATAAATCATATTGCGTCAAGTTACGGCATTGCCATCCTGATGCTGGCCGTGTTTGCCGTGCTTGCGTGGGAAACCTTATTCCAGGATACTATGAATTTTTTTGATGATAATATTGTTCGGCTTATTCGTTATTTTGCAAATCCTGTTTTAGATAAGATAATGATTATTATGTCTGACATGGGTTTCGGTAAAAGTTTTGTTGTTATAGCAGCGGTTACATTTTTATTGCTTGCTTACCTCAAGCGTTGGCTGGAAGTATATGTCCTGGCTATTTGCTTAGGAGGTAGTTCGCTGTTAGGTATCCTGCTAAAAAATCTGTTTCATCGGACAAGGCCGGAGTTATTACCAATGGTACAGACAACAAGTTTTAGTTTCCCGAGTCTTCATGCATTGATGGCTGTTTGTTTTTACGGAATGGTAGCCTTTTTTATTGCGCGAGCTGTTACCTCCAGACGCGGAAGACTGGCAGTCACTATATTTGCCGTTGTTCTGATTACGGCAATTGGCATAAGCCGTATCTACCTGGGGGCTCATTATCCAACAGACGTGATAGCAGGGTACACTATCGGTTCTGCGTGGTTGGTATTTTGCACATCGCTGTTGAATTTAAAATCATAATAATTAGCAGGCAGATTCAAGGCTTGCAGATATGCGTTTAGTAGCAGATGAGACGGTGGTAACGCAGAATATTAAGCTGATAAAGGAGATTTGCATCATGAGCAGTTGTTTGTTGATAGTAAATCCATCATCAGGAAAAGAAAGAGCAAAGCAATATGTCCCCAGAATGAAACAGCAACTCGAGCGGCTTTTTGATGAGGTGGAAGTAAAAGAGACACAAAAAGCCTATGATGCCACAGCCTTTGCCAAACAAGCCGACGAGGAAGGAAAGACCGCGGTTTTTTGCATGGGCGGCGACGGCACTTTAAACGAGACCATTAATGGTCTGGCTCAGGCACACAGGCCGATAAACTTTGGCTTTGTTCCTTTTGGGACGGCTAATGATCTGGCCAGGGCACTAAAGATTCCGCTCGATCCCGGCAAAGCCATCGATTTATTGCCAAGGGCCAGAACGGTGGCTATCGATCTTGGTAAAATAAACGATAGATATTTCATCAACATTATGGCTGCCGGGGCTTTGCCCAAAGCTTGTGAAGAGGTATCGACAGAAGAGAAAACCATGTTCGGCGTCCTAGCCTACTTCATCAAGGGGATCCAGGCACATGTTAATCAACGTGTTTATACCTTTAAGATTGAAACCGATGTGGGCGATTTTACGCAGGAATCCTCATTGCTGGCAGCTGTGCTTACCAACTCTATCGGCAGTTTTGAAACAGCGATGCCGGGAGCCAAAGTTAATGATGGCAAAATACATTTAGTTGTTTTCAAAGATTTAAATATGTTAGATACAGTAAAAATTGCGTCGCAGATTATTATCGGCAATATTGATTACTCCAAGTTCGCCTCTGTGCATGACATTCAAAAAGCCAGAATCTCCCTTATCGGTGACGAAAAATTATCAACCACGGTAGATGGGGAAAAAGGGCCGGATTTTCCGTTGGAAATTGAAGTTTTGCCTTCCTTCCTGAAGGTGTATGTCCCTAAAGCTGAAGATGACGAATGAATGTAAGGCGAATGATTCATAGCAATCCATTTTTTATTTAAGAACGAGGGAACGCAAATATGAATTTTGATATTCGGAGCTTATTGATAGCATTTCACGTAATTATATGGATTAACTTTTGCGTAATGACTTTAGCATGGTATAATGCTAAGCTTATAAGAAGTGCTATCGGATATTGGAGCTTTAGCCAAGCGCTATTTGGTCTTGGGACGCTGCTGCTGGTTTTGCGTAATTTCATACCGGATTTTTTGTCTGTTATCATAGCAAATCTGTGCCTTATTGGGGCCCTTGTTGCTTCTCAAGAAGGACTAGCTCGCTACATGAACAGAGTTACTTATTTGCGAAAGGCTTCTTTAGGCATTCTTGGGTTACATTTACTATTTATCATATATTTAACATATTTTATGCCTTCAGTTTCTTTTCGCATTGTTATGTATAGCATTTCTACAGGCTTGATGGCTGCGATAAACATAAAGACGATTTGCCAAAAGGGTTATGCGCTGGATGCACCACAAAAATTTTTAATCATTACTTTGGGTTTTGAAATCGTGATTGTAGCGTTTCGAATGGTTTTTGCTATTATAGACGGACACTATGCTGATCTTATGTATTCGGGTTTTGTTCAGGCTGTCAGTATTATCGGTATGCTGATAGTGTATGTGGGCTTTTCAATATCTCAGCTTTGGCTTGTTGTTCACAAACTTGGATTGGAGATTCAGCGACAAGCCATGATTGATCCATTGACGAATATTGGTAATAGACGGGCTCTGGATGCGTTGATGGAAAGTCAACTACCTATAAGGACACGCAACAGTATAGGTATTATGATGATTGATGTCGACCGATTTAAGGGGATTAATGACCGATTCGGGCATCAAGCCGGTGATTATTACCTAATTGAATTTGTTAAGGCAATCAACGAAACAGAATATAACTTATTTCGATTTGGTGGAGATGAATTTGTGGCGGTTGTTTATGATGTTAATAGTATAGCCTTATTACAAAAAGCCGAATATTTGAAACAAAAAGTTGAAAAGTTAAATATCAACTGGCTATATCAGGGCCAAATTAATACGACAGTAAGTATTGGAATAGCGATGGCCGACAACTATAAAATTAGCTGGGATGAACTAGTTAAAAGTGCCGATGATGCTCTTTATAGAGTAAAGAAACAAATGCATACGTAATGCAAATGTGGGACTGAATGTTTACTCGATACAGAAGGTGTATAACAAATATGGACCCTTATGCAGCAACTCAGAAGAGAATTTACATTAATGGTTTCAATTCATATAAAAGTTTGATATGCAATGATGGCGAGTTTATCATACGTTTCTGCAGCTTGCAATATAGCGTAAAGTTCTGCAAGATTAACGAAATTGGTGAAAAACTGGGGACCAAAACAGTATGAGAGGGCAGTTTTCTATAAAACAAAATATCGCATACAAAAAAAATACTGCCGGAACCAGGTTCCGGCAGTATTTGCTTTTCAAAAAGTCGCCTGCAATGCCAATTGTGAGGGTAAAATTATGTTTGGTTATGTACAGTAAGGTATGCTCCCTAACGATGCATCCTGACTTTTGTGTAAGCTTTCGGCTGATATTGCAGACAGTTTTCCAACAATATTTATATTGTTCTGGCTATTTCGTTTTTTCATCTCGTACACAGTATCATTCAAATATTAATAAACATATGCCCCGCCAAACGTATAAATTAAAGATTATTGCGAACTTGCAGTCTATGTTGGTAATAAAAAGGACAACTGATTTTTACATGCAGGAGATAACAAAGAAATGGCGAAGTGTAAAAAAGTTAATGAAACTGACAGGCTTATTTAACAATTATCTGGACAAATTAGTATGAACAAAAAAGACACAGCCAATGGCTGTGTCTCAGAATTGCAAAATGGGCGGATTAAAGGGATACCGCCATACCCCACGGCAACCTATAAAGGCTAGCCTTATCTTAGAACTCGATGGATATTGATGAACAAACAAAGTTTATCTCACTCTCTGATGGATATTGATAAACAAATAACCATAATTCTAAGTTCAAGGTAATTGTAACTCGCAAAAACATGAATGTCAATAAATCTTTAAGGTATATATAGGGGGAGGGTTTTATTAATGAATAGGACTTATAGGATTGGGCTGGACATAGGCATCGGGTCAGTAGGATGGGCCGTTATTTCCAAGCAAGGCGACTCGGCAAGGATCGAAGATTTCGGCGCACGAATTTTCGATTCTGGAGAACGTGAGCAAAAATATAGAACAAGCCAGGAACGACGAGCTTTTCGTGGGGCAAGAAGAGTGCTACGCAGGCGATATTATCGCAAGGAAAGGCTCAAGAGATACCTATCATTATTACGCTTTTTGTCTTTCCAACAAATGAATGAGACAGATACTAGCGGGAAGGAATCAGTTATAGAGCTTAAGGTACAAGGTCTGGAAAGAAAACTCTCCCCAGTAGAGTTGTATAGATGTCTCGTTCATACTTGCAACCATCGCGGCTATCGTGATTTCTATGAAACACCAGAGGGAGAAGAAGGCACAGAGATAGATGCCGATATGGATGAAGATAGCGAGGAAGAGAAGGAGACCGCAGTCAATAAGAAAGCGCTGCAAGAATTCGACGCAGCTTTTAAGGCTAGCGGTTTAAGAACTGTGTCAGAGTATTTATGGCGTGATTGTAGGGATGAAGCCACGAACCACATTGCTTTCCGAAACCGAGATTATAAAGAGGAAAGACTGCTCATTAATCGCAAGCATTTGCGTAGGGAAATAGAACTTATTCTTGAAAAACAAAGAACATTCTACCCCGAGTTAACTACCGACGCATGTTTGAGAATCGTTGATATTATATTCGCACAGAGAGACTTTGAAGATGGGCCAGGCAATCCGGAAGACGCAAGCCGCCGGTATACAGGTTTTTTGGATAAACTGGGCATCTGTCCTTTTTATGGCGAACAAAGAGGTTTCAGAGCAACGGTTATGGGTGATATTTATGCAGTAGTCAATGCTCTTTCCCAGTATAGATATCTGACTGCAGACGGTGAATTGCTCTTGCCCAAGGAAGCGGCAAAAGAACTTTTGTGCACAGCCCTTAACGAGGCAAGGCTCACAAAAAGTGATGTTAATGCAATAATGAAAAAATATAGCCTTAAGCAGCTCAAAGGGGAAGGCATTGATGATAATGCCTTGGCTAAATCCATAAAGTTCATGCGGGCAGCCAAACAAGCTGCGGAGCAGGTGGGCATGAACTGGAGAGATTTGATTGGCGAGACGCAGTTTGATGTTTCAACGCCTTCCACTTTACATCGTATAGCAGAAGTTCTTGCAAAATATCAGACCCCGCGAAGACGTTTGACTGAACTTAAAAACACGAAGCTTCTTCACGCGAATGATAAGGCTCTAAACGCATTTGCCAGAATCAAGCTGAATGGCACTTCAGCTGTTTCATATCGTTATATGTGTGATGCAATTGAAGCATTTTTGAATGGAGAAACATATGGCAACTTTCAGGCAGCTCAGAATAAGAAGCTTTTTGAAGACAAGGAAGAAGCAAGAACGATATTTCTGGCAAGTGAGTTGCTCAAAAACGAAGAGATTGAGGATAATCCTGTTGTAATGCGTGCTATCAATGAAACCAGAAAGGTTATCAATGCAATTATAAGGACGTATGGTTCACCTGAATGTATAAACGTTGAAGTTGCGAGCGATTTGAGCAGGAGCTTTGTCGAAAGGAAGAAGATTCAGGCGCTGCAAAGAGATGCGGAAAAAGCAAATGATAAAGTGCGCAAGGCTGTTGCCGAGCTTTTGGGAATAACAGAAGGCGAAGTCAAGGGCAAGGCGATTGAAAAATACAAGTTATACGAATTGCAGGAAGGCAAATGCCTATACAGTGGCAAGCCTCTGGGAGACATAACTGAGGTATTGAGAGACAATAACGGCAAATTCGAAATTGACCATATTATTCCTTATTCGTTGATTCTGGATAACACGCTTAATAATAAAGCATTGGTCTTTGGCAGCGAGAACCAGTTCAAAAAGCAGAGATGCCCGTTAATGTACTTGAAGGGGGATCGGGCAGCTAATTTTAAAGCAATCGTAAATGTAATGAGGACACGCAAAGAAAATCCCATTTCAGCCAAAAAGTATGAGTATTTGATGCTTGAAGACCTTTACACCAGCAAGTCTCGTGAGATGCTGGAAGCATGGAAATCCAGAAACATTAATGATACGCGGTATATCACGAAGTTTATTGTTTCTTTGTTAAAAAATCATCTTGTTTTTACCGGAAAACCCAGGGTGTACGGTATCAAGGGCGCTATAACCTCAAGGTTCAGGAGGAGATGGTTAAACCCAAAGACTTGGGGAAGCGAGCAAAAAGACAGGAATTCTTATCTGAATCATGCGGTTGATGCCATAGTTATTGCAAATCTTGCCCCAGCATATATAGAAATTGCGGCTGACGCAGAGAAACTTAACCAGATATGGAAGTTCCACAGGGGGGAATCGGAAGAGTATCGTGAGTACCTCAAAAAAGCAATTGAACGGATAAATCAATACTATAATATGAACCCTTCATACATTGAGATATTGTTAAAGCGCAATAACAGAACCCCGTCGATGGTAGCGAATCTGTCTGATGAGATAGACATAAGAATGAACGATTTAGATGAGGAGCTCTTTAATACAAAAGCTGAAGAATTTTATGGCTCGACGATTAATGATTTTGTTGTGAAGCCGCATATGCCACTTGTGTCGCATAAGCCTGAAAGAAGATTCAGGGGTGCGATTGCTGATAGTAACCCCATCAAGCTTATCAAAATTGACGGACAGTATCACAAGGTCAGCAGGAAAGCAATCCAAAGCATAACGGAAAAAGATATTGATTGCATACGGACCAATGACGGTAGCCTGCTTCGCACCTTAAAGGTAGCGCTAGACAATAAAGGTGAGAAATATACTGTTGAAAAATATTTGAAGGAAATAAAACAGAAGGTATTTCTTACTGATTGCGGTCAACCTGTTTATAAAGTAACTGTGGTAGACGAAAGACCCACATCCTCATACTATCGCAAGGAAAATAGTACAAGCAATTTCTCGATTCTCGGTGGTCTCAAGTACTACTGCATAGAAGTATATGAAAATAATGAGGGAAGGACGGCAACAAGAGGCATACGCTATGTTGATGTTATAAGGGAAAACAAGAAGCTATATTTAAAGAAGGAGTCAAAACCTGAGGACTATGCTCGTCACATAATGTACCTTTTTAAAGGTGATTATATAGAAACTTACAATTTCAAGGGTAAACAAACTTTTATGGGGTTTTACCAGTCGGCTTACAACATAAATGAAAATAGATTTTGTGGCAAAGAAATGAATAGTTCTTTGATAAGCGGTAATGTAAGGATTAGCAGTAAAATCAAAATTAAGAAATATGATATTGATGTGTTGGGCAAAAAGTGTGGTGAAATCAAATGTTTCGTACCATTATCATTCAAATAGGAGAGTGCTTGAGGACTGAAAACAATTGGCTTTATGTTGAAAGTCCAAAAGGCACGAGCCGTATACCTGTTGAAGACATATACTCCATTGTCATCGATAACCAGCGTTCATCAATCAGTGTTGCGGCTATGACAGCGCTTACAGATGCAGGTGTTCATGTGCTGCTTTGTAATGACAAGCATTTGCCGGTTACTGTTATTTATCCTCACAATACTCATTATCGTCCTTACAATATCTTGAAAAAACAGTTCGCAATGCCACAAATAGAAAAAGATTTTTACTGGCAAAGGGTTATTAGAGGTAAACTGCTTAATCAAGCTAATGTGATGGCTTTTTCAGGAGGGCCTGTTGATGTAACCAAGCGTTTGCGCGAGTTGGCGAAAGAGGTGGAACCTGGGGATCCTGGTAATCGGGAAGGTATAGGCGCAAAAATGTTTTTTCGTGGTCTTTATGGAACAACCTTCTTGAGATTTTCAGATGATGCAGTCAACGCTGCTTTAAATTACGGTTACGCAATTCTCCGCTCAGCTGTCACAAAGACGCTTTATGCCTATGGCTTTCAAACAGTTTTGGGAATTCATCACATAAGTGAAACCAATCCGTTCAATCTGGCTGAAGATATGATCGAACCTTTGCGTCCGCTCGTAGATTATTGGGTCGTCGTTAATAGTGAATCTTTGGTTGAAAACCTCACGGCTCAAAACAGAATGGAACTGATTAATATAGTTAATCAGCCAATGCTTTGGGAGGGGAAGAAGATGCACGTAAGAACTGCAATTGACAAATACATTGGAAGTTTTACATCCGCCGTCGACAAACAAGATCCGTCATTGCTAAAGTTTCCGTTAATAATTGAATTACCACCATATCCAATTTCGTACGAAGATGATTAATAGGACCATGCGCATCTTAGTGATGTTTGATTTGCCAGTAACGACGGATAAGGACAGAAAAGAATATACAAGGTTTCGTAAATACTTGATTGGCGATGGGTTTATTATGTTGCAGTTCTCAGTTTATTCTCGTATAACAAGAAATCATGATGATGCCAGAAAGCACGCGCAACGCGTCAAGAGCAATTTGCCACCCAAGGGTTCTGTAAGACTACTCACAATAACAGAAAAACAATATAGTGCAATGAAAATTCTTGTTGGTGAACGTACGGCGGAAGAGCTGCTTCTCTCTACTGCTGAGATAATTGAGTTGTAACAGGTCGTGTGCTATACTAAATTTAAGGTTTTAGCTCTCTGATGGATATTGATGAACAAATACCTATAAGGATATAACATTGGTTGAGTGCTAGTTTTAGCTCTCTGATGGATATTGATGAACAAATACTGTTCAATGGGGAGATGCAAATAGTACAACGTTTTAGCTCTCTGATGGATATTGATGAACAAATACATTCCCGCTGCACAGCACGACCAAAGCCGCGTTTTAGCTCTCTGATGGATATTGATGAACAAATACAACGATCAGCGTCATTACAATGCCCCACGCGTTTTAGCTCTCTGATGGATATTGATGAACAAATACTTTACTATTTAACAATATCATGTAAGAAGTGTTTTAGCTCTCTGATGGATATTGATGAACAAATACT
>JAAYVM010000217.1 GCA_012517145.1 Acholeplasmataceae bacterium | reverse complement strand
CCTGTACAAGCACTTGGATATTAACATCATCAGGAATATAATTGTCCTCTATCAGTGTACGCAGTATTTCATATTCAGTTTCTGAAGCCGAAGGAAAACCGACCTCAATTTCCTTAAACCCAATAGCCAACAACATCTTAAACATTCTTAGTTTTTCTTCCAGCTGCATAGGTGTTACAAGCGCCTGGTTACCATCGCGCAAATCAACACTGCACCAAATTGGCGCTTTAGCAATAACCTTGTCAGGCCATGTACGATTTGGCAAACTTACAGGTTGAAACGGAATGTACTGTTTGTTAGGCTGTCTCATAATTATAATCTCCTCTACATGTAAAGTTTCAGAGCGAAAATAAAAATCCTCGCTCCTATAAAAATACATAGGGGCGAGGAATCAATAATCCACGCGGTACCACCCTAATTCAGCTGCCAAAAAACGGCAACCCTTTCGGCCTCCAACAAGGCCTTAGCCGTTAACGGGGCTACACGTCTTACTCTACATATCGAGCAAGCAACTCAGGGATGAGCTATTCATACAATAACCGTTACTGACTCGCACCAAGCGTCAGCTCTCTTAAACAGGTTAATTGTATCTTATTCCCTTCATTGTCTTTATGGGATGAATCAATATTTTTTTGTTTATGTAAACGATTATATATTTTATTGAATTATTTGTCAACAATTGTAATTAAAAATCCCCATTACCTGTAAATAAGCAATGGGGATACATAAACAATTATCAAGGTTTAATTGATGTTTTAAATACTTGCTTGCCATCTTTCATTTCGATGACTACAGCATTCTTATCTGCATCATGCGTTTTGTTGATTGTCGTCACACCACTTATAGCAGGGAAGTCTTTAGTCGTAGCGAGCGCCTCAATAATTTTAGCGGCATCTGTACTGTTAGCACGTTTAATGGCATCTGCCAGAACATAAACCGCATCATAACCAAGAACTGCCAAGGCTTCTGGTTTTTGTCCATACTCCTTAGTATATGCTTCTACAAATGCTTTTGCTTTTGGAGAAGTATCCTCAACAGAATAATGATTGGTGAAATATGTATTGTTTAATGCGGAAGCGGAAGCAATCTCTCCCAATTTTGGAGAATCCCAACCATCAGCACCGACAATAGGAACAGTGATACCCATTTCACGTGCTTGCTTTACAATTTTACCAACTTCTTCATAATAACCCGGTACATAAAGTATGTCCATGTCTTTACTTTTGATTTTAGTTAAAGTTGCTTTAAAATCAGTATCTTTTTGTAAATATGCTTCATTCGCTACTATTGTGCCGCCCTCTTTGGTAAATGCTGCTTCAAAGAATTCAGCCAATCCTTTACTGTAATCACTGCTATTATCAACAAGCATTGCTGCTTTCTTTACTTTCAGATCTTTAGCAGCAAAGTTTGCCGCTACTGTTCCTTGGAAAGGATCGATAAAGCAAACACGATAAATATACTTCTTTACATTCTTAGTTTTTTCATCAACAGTAACCTTAGGGTTAGTAGCACCAGCAACCAGATAAGGTGTTTTATTAGCTTCCGCTACACTTGCCGCTGCAATCGCATTAGAACTGGAAAAAGTTCCTGTTACAGCAACTACTTTGTCTTGCGTTAAAAGCTTGGTCATAGCATTGGCAGATTCCGAAGGCTCACTTTTGTTATCTGCGACAACCGCCTTAATTTGTTTGCCAAGCAAACCACCATTGGCGTTAATTTCCTTAATTGCAAGTTTAGCACCATTTGCTGCCGCGGTACCAATAGTTGCATTACCGCCCGTCATCTCATTCAACAAACCGATTTTGATTTCTTTGCTGGATGAACCACCACAACCGGCAACAGATGCCGCTAAAATTACGGTCATCAGCGAAGCTGCTGCCGCCTTGAAGAAACCTTTTTTCATTTTACTAGACTCCCCCTTCTTTTTTAAACCACCAAGAGCAAAAAAAATAAAGCAACTTCATTGCTATATAATAATTATATTACATAGATAACGGAAAATCAAGCGTTAGCTATGTAATATTTTAATTTTGTATTTAATTTAAAGTATACTTGTGTATTTTTGATGTACATTGTTTTTATAAGTATTCTTGCTGTAGACACATGACTTTTCTTTTGTATTAAGTGTAATATTTTTAACATCTTTATAGCTTCCTAATTTTGAACATCTTTATTTTGTATATTGGCAATACACATTTCGTATGAAAAATGTATAAGTAGTGTTCGGTTATTCCATTGGTGCATATGATGCAATGTTACAAAAAAACTGACTGGCTTAGGCCAGTCAGTTTTTAATAACAATTTAGTCTTCAGATTTACTCATTAAACGAGTTATAAGTTTTTCAATTTCATTGACGATCAGCGGCACACAGGCGAAAACAAATACCATCTGCCAATCACTTCTATTCAAGTCAACACATTTGAAAACAGCTGCCAAAGCATCGATTTCAATTACACTCATTTGAAGAATCAAGCCAACAACAATAGCACCAATCAAATACTTGTTAGAGAATAAACCTATTTGGAAAATTGATTTCGTATCATGTCTCAAAGATATTGAATAGAACAACTGAGAAGACGCAAGAACAACAAATGCCATTGTTCTAGCATATTCCAAATCTCTTTCAGGAATGTCGTCTGAGAAAATGCCATGGCCAAACTCGGTAAGGCCAAAATAGAAAGCAGCTAGTGTAAGCGTTCCTATCAAAACACCACCAACAATCGCTCTATAACCAGCACCATGTGCAAAGAAGCTTTCTTTTGGATCTCTAGGTTTCATTTTCATAACATCATGATCGCCTGGATCAACGCCTAAAGCAAGCGCTGGCAATGCATCAGTAATGAGATTTACCCACAAAATCTGGGTGGCAATCAAGGGAACAGGCATGTCGAGTAAAATCGCTACAAAAATCGCAATAACTTCACCTAAATTACAGGAAAGCAAGAAAGTAACTGCTTTTTTGATATTATTGTAAATATTACGTCCTTCTTCAATAGCATGAACAATTGTTGTAAAATTATCATCAGTCAAAATCATATCGGCTGCACCCTTTGCAACATCCGTGCCTGTAATGCCCATAGCAACACCAATATCAGCAAACTTCAAAGAGGGCGCATCGTTGACACCATCGCCTGTCATCGAAACAATATTGCCATGAGCCTTAAACGCGCGAACAATTTTAACTTTGTGTTCAGGCGATACACGCGAGAATACACGGTATTTCTTAATATTCTCCGCGAATTCCTCGTCTGTATATTCGTCTATTTCTGAACCGGTAATACTCTGATCAAGAGATTGAGCAATGCCAAGCTCCTTAGCAATTGCAACAGCCGTATTCTTGTGGTCGCCGGTAATCATGATCAATGTGATTCCAGCCTGCTGTGCCTCGCGAATAGAATCCTTTACTTCCAGACGCGGCGGATCAATCATACCTACAATACCAATTAATATGAGATCTTTTTCCATTTCTTCCGGGGCAATAATAGAGTCAACCTCTTTATAGGCAGCTCCAAGAACACGTAGGGCGTTATCCGACATCTGATTCTCAATCGCCATATATTGAGCCTTGATTTCATCGGTCATAGGAACTACTTCGCCCTTGCGTAACACATGAGTAACGATATTTAATAGATGATCCATGGCACCTTTGGTGTTAACCCGGTAATGGTCACCATCAACATTCAGCGTAGACATTAACTTGCGATCAGAATCAAAGGGATTCTCAGCAACCCTTTTATGTTGGACCGCTAGTTCAGACTTTTTAATACCATGTTTATCTCCCAATACAACCAAAGCAACTTCAGTGGGATCACCGGTGCTCTCACCTTTTTCGTAAGTAGCATCAGTACAGAGCGCCATTGCTTTAAGAAGTTCAAGCTCATCTCCAGCGACCGGAGAACTAATTTCAGCTTCAGCAATCGCCTCAGCGTTGCTTAATGTATAGGTTTTGACAACAGTCATTTTATTTTGGGTGAGAGTACCGGTTTTATCTGAACATATAATACTTACAGATCCCAGAGTCTCAACAGCAGGCATCTTTTTAACAATGGCGTTTATTTTTGACATCCTGGTAACACCAAGGGCAAGCACGATAGCAACTATTGCCGCAAGACCTTCAGGTATAGCAGCAACAGCAAGGCTGATAGAGGTCAGCAACATTTCAAATACATCGCGTCCCTGGATAATGGCAATGACAAGCATGAGCAAACAAATACCTACGCAAAGCTTGCTTAGCATTTTGCCGAGTTCATCCATACGTTTTTGCAGAGGCGTCATATCATCATTATCTTCGTCAAGAATCTTAGCTATTTTGCCCATCTCTGTTTCCATAGCAGTAGCAGTAACTACACCTTCTCCTCTGCCATAAGTTACAAGAGTGGACATAAACGCCATGTTACACATGTCGCCCAAAGCTGTTTTGCCAGGAGCAAGAATTGCTCTTGCATCTTTGTTAGTAGGAACCGACTCACCTGTAAGAGCTGATTCTTCTATTTGCAGATTAACACTTTCATACAAACGTAAATCAGCAGGAACAAAACGCCCTGCATCAAGAATAACGATGTCACCCGGGACAACTTCTTCCGAGCTAATCTCCTTTATTTCGCCATCACGACGTACTATTGCGTGAGGTGTCGTCATATCCTGTAATGCTTCAACGGCCTTACCTGCTTTATATTCCTGAGCTACTCCGACAACTGCATTTATAATTACAACTATCAGGATAATAGCTGTGTCAGCATATTCGCCGATAATAACAGTAATAGCTGATGCAGCCAGCAATACATAAATTAAGGTATCTTGCAATTGCTCAAGAAAAAGCCTGAATAAACTTTTCTTACTTTTTCCCTGCAGCTTATTGACACCGTATTTTTCAAGCCGCTCCTGTGCTTCCTGTGTGGTAAGACCAATTGCAGGATTTACCTCTAGTTCCTTAAAAACCGTATCCTTCTCTTTTGAAAACCACATCATAAAACACCGCCTTTAACTTAGATTTTCCGCCCACTATATGAAAATAATTCATAAATTAAAGCCAAAAATTATAAATAATATTGTTCAATCAACCAATCTGATTAATACAAAAACCAGATTTTTTAATATCACGCTCAAAGGCAAACTAAGACTAATAAAAGCATAGTTAGAAAAAAGAAAACATCTAAATCATCGCAAAAAAGCAAAATACACTTCGTTTGATAAATATACCATCCCAGGCGTTCTTTAATACCTTACTGTAGTGTGTAAACTTTTACTTTATGCTCTGATATTCTACATCTGACACAAAACTCCCTGCATCGCCAGAATAACAATATATCATTATTCTAATAATAACATTTAATAACATTTAATAACATTTTTATTATAGCATATGAAAATGAGATTAGCTAAACCAACGTATCAATGATAAGACAAATATGAAAAACCACTGTTTAACAAAAAATAAATTTATCCTTTCCTATTATATATAAGCAATAGAGAAATGAACAGAATCTATATTTTTGCCAACAACGATATTTGTCCATATTTTTTGGATATAAAAAAATATTGTATACAATTTGACTAAATATCTTGGAGAAAATATAATTAGTTCGTAACACTATTTATTTTTTTGAGGGGAGAGTTTCTTATGAAATTTTCGACATTACCGCCAAAACAAGGTCTTTATGATCCTTGGTTTGAACATGACGCTTGTGGCTTGGGTGTCGTAGCTAATATTAAAGGCAAAAAATCGAATAAAATACTCCGTCAAGCACTGACCGTGCTGAAAAATCTTGATCACCGCGGCGGTCAGGGAGCTGATAACAACTCAGGTGATGGAGCGGGCGTATTGCTTCAGATTCCTCACGCCTTCTTCCTTAAAGAGTGCCTAAAACAGGACCTATCATTACCACCAGCTGGCGACTATGCAGTTGGCATGCTTTTTCTTCCGCCGGATGTAGTAGAAAGAGAAAATTTACAACGGCATTTTGAGAAAATTGTTCGTGAAAATAATTTGGATGTATTGGGCTGGAGAAATGTTCCAGTCAACTCAGAAATTCTTGGAGAAAAATCGCGTCAGAGTCAGCCGCAAATTATGCAGGTTTTCCTTAGTGCCAATCCAAAAATAACAGAGAGAATGGCTATTGACGATAATGCTTTTGAGCGCATACTCTACATTATCAGGCGCGAGGCTGAAAATAAAATCCGTTATGGCAGTCTCAGAGGTGGAAAGTATTTCTATATTTCCAGTCTTTCTTCCCGCACAATAGTATATAAAGGTATGCTCACAACTGTTCAATTGGGCAATTTCTATTTGGATTTGCAAGATTGTTCGGTTGAGACAGCTCTTGCGCTCGTTCACTCCCGTTTCAGCACCAATACCTTTCCAAGTTGGGAGCGTGCCCATCCTTATCGGATGCTCATGCATAATGGCGAGATAAATACTTTGCGTGGAAACATTAATTGGATGCGTTCACGTCAAACCATGTGCAACAATAGTCTATGGGGCAATAAAATCAAAAAGGTCATGCCCGTTATCGACGAAACAGGCAGCGACTCCGGTATGTTTGACAATTGTCTGGAATTTCTGGTTATGTCAGGCCGCAGTCTGCCTCATGCAGTAATGATGATGATACCGGAACCATGGAGTAAGAATCCCCATACCAATCCCGATTTAAAGGCGTTCTTCGAATATCACAACTCTTTAATCGAAGCCTGGGATGGCCCTGCAGCAATGGCCTTCACTGATGGCCGCACAGTTTGCGCGGCACTTGACCGCAATGGTTTGCGTCCGTCTCGCTACTACGTTACCAAAGATGATACTATTGTTCTGGCTTCAGAAGTCGGTGTGCTCGAATTCGAGCCAAACACCGTTGTTAAAAAAGACCGTCTCCGCCCAGGGCGCATGCTTGTCATCGACACCGTCGAAGGACGCATCATCAGCAACGACGAAATCAAAAACAAAATTGCTACCGAGCATCCATACAGACAATGGTTAGATGAAAACCTCATTAAATTAAAAAATATAGAGCTTAACACGGAGTTGCCAAAACCGGATTTTGAAACCTTGATGAGACGCCAGCTTGCATTCGGCTATACTCTTGAAGAGTTCACAAAATTCCTGAAACCTATGGCAACCAACGCCATTGATCCTGTCGGAGCAATGGGCAACGATGCTCCTTTAGCAATTCTCTCAGAGAAACCCCAATTATTATACAACTACTTCAAGCAGCTCTTTGCACAAGTAACAAACCCACCTATTGACGCAATCAGAGAGGAAGTTTTCACAGACACAACCAGCGCTATCGGGCCGGAAAAAAATCTTATCGATCCGCAACCAGACAGCTGCCGCCAAATATCTGCCGAATCCCCAATTTTAAGTAATATTGAACTAGCTAAATTAAAGAATATAAAGCAACCAAAATTCGAAGCAGCCACTTTACCAATTCTTTTCCCTGTAGAAAAAGACGGGTCAGGGTTAAGAAAAGCGCTTAACAAACTATGCCAGGAAGCCGATAAAATGATTGCTGAGGACAAATGTATCCTCAGTCTTTCCGACCGCGGTGTCAACAAGGAAATGGCTCCTATTCCATCTTTATTGGCCTGTGCCTGCCTACACCACCATCTGATTCGCAACGGCACTCGTTTGAAAGCCAGCATTATCCTTGAATCAGGCGAGCCGAGAGAAGTACATCATTTTGCTTTACTTTTAGGCTATGGTGCCAGTGGAATCAACCCGTATCTCGCTTTTGAAACCATTGACGACATGTGCTCAAATGGCATATTATCCGGCATAAGCTTTGAAAAGGCAACAGATAACTACATTGATGCCTGTACTCACGGGATTGCCAAAGTACTGTCAAAAATGGGTATTTCTACCGTGCAAAGCTACCGCGGTGCGCAAATATTCGAAGCAATTGGCATAAGCAATGAAGTTATCGAAGAATACTTTACCGGCACACCTTCCCGCATCGGCGGCATTACCTTAGAAGAGATCGCAAAAGAAGTTAAAATGCGTCATGATCCTGCTTTTACTGATGAAAATCTTGATCCCTGCAGTTATCCATCCGGTTCTGCATATCAATGGCGCGATAACGGCGAAAAGCATATGTTTAATCCTCAGACCATCTTCACACTGCAGCATGCTTGCCGCGAAAACAATTATGAACTCTTTAAAAAGTTCTCCTCGGAATTAAAAGGTAAAGAACACGAAGGACAGAACTTAAGAAGTCTGCTTTCCTTCTCACCACAACGCTTGCCAATTTCAATTGATGAAGTTGAATCTGTCGAAAGCATCTGCAAACGTTTCAAAACCGGCGCCATGTCTTACGGCTCAATTAGCAAAGAGGCGCATGAGTGTCTGGCCATCGCAATGAATATCATCGGCGGTAAAAGTAATACCGGCGAAGGCGGCGAAGACCCCTCCCGTTTCAGAACAATGGCCAATGG
>JAAYVM010000216.1 GCA_012517145.1 Acholeplasmataceae bacterium | reverse complement strand
CAAGCATCCTGCCTTTTTTCATCGCACGCGCACAGCCCAGTATCTCGCTGGTACCGCGGGAGAAAATTTCCTGTCCCGCACCGGTACGCAATTCATTCATAAACTGGCTGTAGACACGATTCGGCTGCGGTTTTTCGACAGCACTAAGTGGGAAACCGTAGAGCGCAAGTGCTGCTCCCAGCCATTCCCAGTTGTCCATATGGCAGGCAAGAATAACGACGCCCTTTCCCTTGGACAGTTCCTCCCAGAGTATTTCCGGGCGGTCAATCGTGACTAGCCCGCGAATATTATTTTTATTCAATGCCGGCATGTAAAGTATTTCCAAAAAAGTTATGCCGGTCTTGACAAAAAGACCCTTGATGTTTTTTCTGGCTTCAGCCTCGGAAACGCCAAGACGTTCGCACATGGTTGCTTCAGCCCTTATTCGCTGCTTCTTCGCAATACGCCAATAAAGATGTCCCAGTCCGACGCCGATATTGACAACCAGTTTATATGGAAGATGCGAGATGATCGCACTCAAAGTTTTCAATAAATAATAAAGCCACATTACTGACTATCTCCCTGTCCATTGTTGATGTAAGCAGCCACAATCTGTGCCCACTCACCTCGAGCTTTCATAATAGTTTCTACGACTTCACGCACAGCTCCTTCGCCGCCGCTTTTGGCAGCAACAAAATGAGCCCTAGCCTTTACTTCCGCTGCAGCATTCGCCGGTGCGCAAGCAAGGCCTGCAATACTTAGTGCCGATAAATCATTCAGGTCATCGCCCATATAGGCCACTTCGGTCAGCTGCAAAGAATGCTTCGCAGCAATATTTTTTAACATTTCTTTTTTATCTTTGACGCCTTGATAAATCTCGGTAATGCCCAGTTCTGCGGCACGGCGGCAGACTATCTCGCTTTGGCGTCCGGTGATGATCGCTACGATCAGGTTGTTGCGGATAGCACAGCTGATCGCCAAACCATCCTGCACATTAAAGCGCTTACAGCTTTCGCCGCCCGCCCCGATATAAAGACCGCCGTCGGTCAGCACGCCATCGACATCAAGAGCCAGCAGACGTATATTTTCGGCCTTGGCAACACTATTCACCAATGATGTTAATCTCTCTAAAGAGTTAACTGCTGTCATCAGACAACCCCCTGGCGGACAAGATCAGTCATATGTAATAAACCAATGACATGTTTCTCCGCATCAATTACCGGCAATACAGTGATAGGACGAGGTTTGTTACTTTCCATCAAATGCAAGGCTTCTGCAGCTAGCTTGTCCTGAGTGATTGTTTTCGGAGACTTGGTCATAAGTTCCGTGACAGGTCTCGTCAGGAACGAGAAGCCCTGGCTCAAGCCGCGGCGGATATCGCCATCAGTCAGTACGCCGATCATCTTGTTGTCGTCATCTACAACGGAAACAGCTCCCAAGCCTTTGTCTGTAATGACGAACAATGCATCCTGCACCTTCATATCACCTTTAACAAGCGGATTATCGTCGCCTGAATGCATAACATCGGCAACAGTCATCAATAGCTTTCTGCCCAAGGAGCCGCCTGGATGGAAGACAGCAAATTGATCGGCAGTAAATTTACGTTTGGAAAGAAGAGCAACAGCAAGAGCATCGCCAAAAGCGAGTGCAGCTGTAGTGCTGGAAGTAGGCGCGAGACCCAGTGGGCAGGCTTCCTTGGA
The DNA here is from genome assembly GCA_012517145.1 of Acholeplasmataceae bacterium. Taxonomy (GTDB): domain Bacteria; phylum Bacillota; class Negativicutes; order Acidaminococcales; family Acidaminococcaceae; genus RZYP01. Next base: position 50,413 of record JAAYVM010000216.1, on the reverse strand, counting down.
AACACCGACATCTAATACCACATCGGCATTTTTACCCAGAGAAGAATTGGGATTACCAACCATGGCAATCACCTTGGCACCGATGCGGCGCAAAGAAGGCAGGATGTGCAATATTTCTCCGGTTTCACCGCTGTTGGACAAAGCGATGACTACATCGTCCGCAGTTACCATACCCAAATCGCCATGAATACCTTCTGCCGGGTGCAGATAAAAAGAAGGCGTACCCGTACTAGCGAGTGTAGCCGCCATTTTGCGGCCGATTATGCCTGATTTACCCATGCCGGTAATTACCGTACGTCCCGGGCAGGCGAGAATCATCTCTACCGCCGCAGTAAACTGTCCATTGATGCGCGGAACCAGTTCTAAAATTGCGTCCGCTTCCATCTTTAATACATTACGTGCATTCTCCAGCATTACTCTTCAATCCTTTCAGTAAACAAGTCTTATTTTCTTACTATCTTATCAATTGCGAGCACATCTTTCAACAGTGCCTCGAGTTCATCGATGCGAACCATGTTCGGACCGTCTGACAAAGCCTCAGCAGGGTTATCATGAACTTCGAGGAACAATGCGTCGATGCCTACGGCTGCCGCTGCACGTGCCATATGCGGCACATATTGACTCTGTCCGCCAGAGGTTGTGCCCTGGCCACCCGGGATCTGCACGCTGTGCGTGGCATCCATTACTACAGGATAGCCAATATCACGCATGATAGGCAGCGCACGCATATCGGTGACTAAATTGTTGTAGCCGAAGCTGGCGCCGCGTTCGGTCAGCATGATATTATTGTTGCCCGCTTCTTCTGCTTTGGCAACGACATTCTTCATATCCCAAGGTGCCAAGAATTGGCCTTTTTTAATATTAACTACTTTGCCGGTCTGAGCTGCCTGATAAACCAGATCTGTCTGACGGCAGAGAAAAGCCGGTATCTGCAGAATATCGAGCACTTCAGCTGCTTTTTCTACCTGGCAGCATTCATGGATATCACTAACTGCAGGCACGCCAAGGTCTTTTTTTATCTGGGCAATAATTTTCAGGCCTTCTTCCAGACCCGGTCCGCGGAAAGATTTATAAGATGATCTGTTTGCTTTATCATAGGAAGCCTTAAAAACATAAGGCATCCCGAGTCTTTCGGCTATCTCCTTGACCGCTTTGCCGATTGCCAGGCTGCGCTCGTAACCCTCCAGCACGCAAGGCCCTGCCATTAAGAGCATAGGACGGCCTGCACCGACTTCATAATTGCCAACTTTAACTATATGCATAATCTCACTCCTTGTGTTCAAAATAATCGCATGTCCCCACTCCGGTCGAGATGACAACTTCCCTATTTATCATTTCGAGCGTAGTCAGGAAATGGCTCTATCATTCTTTCATGGCTTCCATTCTGGTAAAAAGAGCATTTATGGCATCCAGGTCTTCCTGGGTATCAATACCGATGCCCTGGAACTTGCTTTCCAGCACTTTGATGCGCTGGCCGTTTTCCAATACACGCAACTGTTCCAAGCCTTCAATTTGTTCAAGCGGCGTTGGTTCATAAGCTGCGTAGCTCAAAAGGAAACTCCGACGGTAAGCATAAATACCGACGTGTTTGTAGACTTTGAAATCAGCCGTCTTGTTGCGCGGATAAGGCAGCAAGCTGCGAGAGAAATACAAAGCATAGCCGTTCTGGTCGGTGACGACTTTAACGGCATTCGGATTGTTGTATTCTTCTTCGCTCATCAGCGTTTTCAACGTAGTCATATTCAAGTCTTTATCATCTTCAAAAGCTTGTGCGAGTTTGTCAATGACTTCAGGTGGAATCATCGGTTCATCACCCTGCACATTGACGATAACATCAATATCGGGATAACTGAGTGCTACTTCGGCCAGGCGATCGGTACCACTCGGATGATCAGGCGAAGTCATCATTACCTTGCCGCCGAAACTCTCGACAGCATCGGCTACAATTTTGCTGTCAGTAGCAACAACGACTTCCTGCGGCAGCAAAGCGCGGCAAGCACGTTCGTATACATGCTGTATCATTGGTTTGCCAGCAATCATGGCCAAAGGTTTGCCCGGCAGACGGGTAGAAGAATAACGAGCTGGGATAACACACAAAACTTTCATTTGTTCTTTGTCTCCTTTTTGATTGCGCGTGCTATTGTTTCCTGAAATAACTCTCGGCCGGAAGTTATCTGGATCTCCATATTCAAAACATAGAGTGGCACTTCACGGTCAAAATAGATAAACTCTGTTGGAATTTTCACAGCATCTTTCGCTGTGGTAATCAAAGCACCAACATTTTCTTTGATAGCACGTTCCATTATATATTGCATTTCCAACATACCATAATCATGATGATCCGGATAGCGTATGGCTTCTTTAATGTCAAGCCCGACATCGGATAAGGTCTGTTCAAAGGAAGATGGGTTGCCAATGGCTGAAAATACCATGACGGAACGGCCTTTTAATTCTTCAAGCGACTTGGCGTGGCTGAGAAGGCCTTTGTACCAGTCAGCAATCTCCACGAAATTGACAGGCTTGTGCACACTCTCGATGATGGGTGCATGTCGGTTATATTTTGCTAAAGTATCACGAAGTTCAGCGCGTGAGAAAACTGAGCTTTGGTCAGTCTTGGTCAGCAGGAACATGCCTGCCCTGTCCAGATTCTGCAGCGGTTCGCGCAGAGTGCCGCGCGGCAGCAGCCTTCTGTTACCAAAAATATTTAACGTATCAACCAGGACAACGTCAAGATCACGGTAAAGGGTCCAGTGCTGATAGCCATCATCCATGATGATAACCTGGGCGTCAAAAGTTTTTACTGCGAATTCACCGGTAACAGCACGGTTCTTTCCGATAACTACCGGAATACCCGGCAGCGTCTTGGCCATCAGATAAGCTTCGTCGCCTGCTTCGTAAGCTGTCATGAAGATTTTTTTGCCGTCAGAAACAACACCGATTTCTTCATTCCAATGTGAGCGGTAGCCGCGATTCAGAATGACTACACGGTAGCCCATATCCTGAATGATCAGAGCCATCTTCTGGGCAGTCGGCGTTTTGCCGGTGCCGCCAACAGTAATATTGCCGATACTGATAACGCAGCAGGAAAGCTTGCTCTGTTTGAAAACACCTGATTTATAAAGGTAAAGTTTCAGGCGAACACCTGCTTCGTAGATTACGGAGAAAATACTCAGGACGCTGAGAACAAACCAGTCTATCAAAGTATTGTCATGACCATGAGCCAGTTGGAACAGATATTGCGTTACGGCGTCGCCGCGGCGCAGATGTGTGCCGCCTTCTTCATTGATATTACGGGTGTTGATTTTATAATGTTCATTAATACGACATTCGGTGGCCGTAAGTTCCAGGAGTTCCATCAGATATTCGATGCTGCGAACAGCAGCGCCGCGATTTTCACGAATAACCTGTAAGGAGGCCTTGCCCATTTTTTCTCTGAGCTCCTCATTGCCGACAATATCCAAAATTTCACTTGTCAGTTCTTTCTCATCTTTTACCTGACGGCAGGAGCCGCTTTTGCGTAAAAGTGCGAAGGAGTCTTTGAAATTTGACATGCTTGGCCCAACTAAAATTGGTTTGCCATGAGCCGCCGGTTCCAGTACATTATGACCGCCATGCTTAATCAGGCTGCCGCCGACAAAGACAATGTCACCAACAGCATAAATACGGCCAAGTTCGCCGATAGTGTCGATCAGAAGCAATGGATAATGCGGCCTTTCCCCCTCGACCTGCAGCAAGCGAGAACGCAGACCTGTCTCGAGCCCATACTGACGTCCCAGTTTTGCTATTTCGTCAGCACGTGCAATCTTGCGCGGTGCGATAACCAGTCTTGCTTCAGGATAGACCTTACGAACTTCCGTAAAAGCTTCAAAAAGAGCTTTTTCTTCGGTAGGGTGAGTACTGCCGGCCACAATAACCGGAAAACTATCTTTAATACCCAGTTCTTCTTTATAACGAGCTAAATCTTCCGGTGTAACTTCGGCATAGGTCTGGTCAAATTTAGTATTGCCGGTGACGAGGATTTTGCGTTTATCGGCACCAAGATGAGTTATGTATTCGGCGTCAATCGTCGATTGCATGCAGAAACGGCTGACACTGCCAAGCATATCTTCCAGGATACCGTACAAATAACGATACGTTTTCACCGATTTTTCGCTGATACGTCCGTTAACCATCATGACCGGTATTTTGCGCATACGCACAGCGCGGAGAAAATTAGGCCACAATTCGGTTTCTACGGGCAGAAAGACACGCGGCATTATTCTCTTAACATAGGATTCCGAAACAAAAGGCAAATCCAGTGGGAAATAAATAATGGCATCTGCTTCCGGAATAATCTGGTGAGCCATATCATAACCACTGGTAGTAACGGACGAAACCAGAATTTTTGCTTCCGGCATCGCTTTCCTTATTTCTTTGACCAACGGGCTGGTTGCAACGATTTCGCCGACAGAAGCCCCATGAATCCAGATGCATTCCTTACCAGCAACAGCAGCAATTTCCTCATCTCTGATAAAACCCAGGTTCTGACGAAAACGTCTTTTAAACCCTTTCTCAGTCAAAAAGCGATAGAGAAAATAAGGCATTATTAAGACAACTGCTGAGCAAAAAATTAAATTATAGAGTATATACATGCATTAACCTCATTTCGCTTCCTTTTCGCGATACTGAATATTATACAAATGAGAATAAAGCTTATTATTAGCCATCAATTCCTCATGCGTGCCTGTTTCCACAATTCGGCCTCTTTGCAGGACAATAATCTTATCGGCATTCTTAATCGTGGAAAGCCTGTGAGCAATGACAAAGGACGTCCTGCCAACCATCAGCCGGTCCAAAGCCTCCTGTACGATACGTTCGCTTTCTGTATCAAGTGCAGAAGTCGCCTCGTCCAGAATAAGCACACGCGGATTCTTCAGAATCGCACGGGCAATGGCGATACGCTGACGTTGTCCGCCGGAAAGGTTAAGACCACGGTCGCCCAGCATCGTTTCATAGCCATTAGGGAATTCCATGATGAAATTATGGGCATTAGCTGCTTTCGCTGCGGCTTCTACCTCTTCGCGTGTTGCTTCCAGACGGCCGTAAAGAATATTGTCGTACAAGGAACCGTTGAAAAGAACTGTTTCCTGGGGTACGATGCCTACTTGTTCACGCAGGGAATTTAAGGTTACTTCGGCAATGTTATTGCCGTCAATGGTGATGGAACCGGAAGTTGTGTCATAAAACCTCGGCAGCAAATTCGCAATTGTCGATTTGCCGGCGCCGGACGGACCTACGATGGCGATAACTTCGCCAGGTTCGGCCATGAAGCTTACATTATTCAGGACTTTTTCACCTTTACCATAAGCAAAGCTTACGTCATTGAACTGCACGCGTCCTTCAATCTGCGGGAGCACTTTAGCGCCGGGAATTTCTGCAATTTCTTCCTTCATATCAAGGACGTCAAAAACACGCTGGGCAGCAGCCAACGCTCTTTGAATGCTGCCAACTACACGCGTCAGGCGTTTGACCGGGTTGGAAATATTAACTGCGTAGACCAGGAACGCAACCAAAGAACCAGCAGTCAGGTCACCATTGATAACACCGTGACCGCCGTACCAGATAATTGCTGTAACGCCGATAGCAGCAACAAATTCGATAACCGGGGTTAAGAGCGCCATTAACTGCGCGTTCTTCATATTAGCACGGAAATTAGCGAAATTCTGATTGCAAAAACGCTCTATTTCGTAGTCTTCGCGCACGAAAGATTTAATAACCCGTGCGGAGGAAACTGTTTCCTGCAAAATAGAAGTGATGTCAGCCGTACATTCCTGAATCCTGCGGCCGGACTTGCGGATTCGCTTGCCAAAGAAATCCATCAGCCAGAGAACAAAGGGGAAAGTACAAAAAGTAAACAAAGTCAGCTTCCAGTCCAGATAAACCATCGCGGTTATAGAACCAATCAGGACGCTGCCTTCGGTAATCATATCGATTGTATTCTGCACCATCGCCGCCTGCAGAGCTGAAACGTCGTTGGTGACATAACTCATGATCGTGCCCGTCTTGTTCTTGTCGTAAAAAGACACGCTTAAACGCTGCAGCTTCTGGTAGACCGCGCTGCGTATATCAATGATCACTCTTTCACCAACGTAGCTCATCAGGTAATTTTGTCCATAAAAACAAACTCCTCTGACGAAGAAGATGACAATGATACCGCCAGCAATGATATTCAGCATATCTGCATTTTTGTCGGCGAGCACCTTGTCTATAACATCTTTGATGATCCAGGGCACGTACAAATTACCGGCTGCTGCCAGTACCGTACAAATTGCCGCGGTAATGAGCCGCGGCAGATAAGGCTTTATATAACTCAGGATTCTAAAATATAAATTCATGCTTTTTCTCCTGCAACTCTCAGTGTAAGTTCGGCCACACGCCTTACTGCACCTGGTTCTCCCAGGCGTTTTTTGACGTCATCCAAATCAGCCAGTGCTTGCGCATGCGCAGCCGGCTCCAGCAAATGCAAAACTTCTGCAGCCATCTTGTCCGGCGTAGCATCTTCCTGCAATAGCTCCGGCAAAACACGACGGCCGGCAACAATATTCGGCAGTCCTATATCAGGGATATTCAATAAGCGTCTGATAATAAAGGCCGTCAGCGGCGCTGTTTTATAAACAATGACGCTCGGCAGTCCGCAAAGAGCAGCTTCCAGGGTAACTGTGCCGCTGGCGGCTAAGGCAACATCGGCAACACCAATCACGTCGTAATTGTTGCCTTCCGTTATTTGCACATGTATACCTGCGCGGTTTATTTCCTCTTCCAGCATTGCACGTGGTATGGTTCCTGCCCTCGGCATGACGAATTCCAAAGCAGGATTCACTTTTACCATTAATTTTGCGGCGTCCAGCATAGTTGGCAAAAGACGTTGAATTTCCTGCAGACGGCTTCCCGGCAATAATAATACGAGCGGTCGTCCTTCATGTTTGCCAGCCTTGGCAATTGCTTCAGCCACCGGCAAACTTGGTTTTACTATATCAACTAAAGGATGGCCCATGAATTCTACATCCGCGCCAGCCTCTTTGTAAACTTCATATTCGAAGGGGAAAATGGCCGCTACCTTGTTTACAAGTTTTGCGACATTTTTGGCACGGCCTTTGCGCCAGGCCCAGGCTGAAGGTGCGATGAAAGAAATTACAGGAATTCCCTTAGCTCTCGCTACCTTGGCCAAACGCATATTGAACCCTGGATAGTCTATTGTAACCAGACAGTCAGGGCGTCTTTTGTCCATAACTTCCGCAAAGTCAGAGCGCAGTTTAAACAAAGCCGGCAGCTTGCGGATAATCTCCACCAGGCCCATGACGCCATGGTCTTTGATATCAAACAGGACTTCACCGCCTGCTGTACGCATGCCGTCGCCGCCCATACCGTAAACCTCGGCGGTCGGATCAAGCTTCAATATTTCTCTCGTCAATGCGGCGGCATGTACATCACCGGATGCCTCACCTGCCGAAATCATTATTTTGGCCATAAATATTCCTTCCCCTGAATCTCTATCTATAGGTGTTATAAATTAAACATAAATTATCACGCTATATTATAACACAAAAATAGGGCGGACGTGTTGTCCTCCCTAAAAATATCACTTAATTGTTAAATTTTGTTAACGTGCTACTACAAACATATTATGTTCGTCAGCCAAAGCCAGAGTTCTTTCTCTTTCAACCAGGAGAGTGCGTCCTGCTTCCATCACAATGCCGGCAGCTCTCGCAGCAATCATGGATTCAATTGTTCTCACACCAACACTCGGCATATCAAAGCGATTGTCCTGAGCCGGTTTTGCCGTTTTAGCAACAATCACACCTTTGCCCAAGGTACCGCCGCGTAAAATGCAGGCATCGGTTCCTTCGATAGCTTCAACAGCCATCACGGCTTTATTTTTTACCACAACTGTTTGTCCGATATCGAGACGGCCAATTTCTTTGGCAACCTGAAAACCAAATTCAATGTCTTCAAGTTCATCAGCAGTCGGTTTGCGCTTGCTGAGTACTCCCGGTGCCGGCAAGAGCGGCTGAATCAGCAGTGTCTGATCCATTACCACCATCTTTTCTTCTTCCAGTTCTTTTACTATGGCATTCATAATAGTATCATCTTTGCGGTCAGGCAGAGATGTAAGCAGTTTTATCGCGCGAAAGTCAGGAATGATAGCGCCTTCGCTGTAGAGAATCTCTTTGGTTACCTTGCCGATCATCGTAACCTTGGTAACCTGATTCTTTTTCAAAGTGTTAATAATTTTGCCTAATTTGCCTATATGAATATCATAGTAAGCATCAACGCTTGCTGCCAGGCCGGGGTCAACGCCGGGAACAACGCCGATAGCTACGACCCTATAACCCATAGCTTTAGCAGATTGTGCCACATCAACCGGCAGATGGCCGATGCCGGATAATAAACCTAGTGTCTCCATCAAGCCACCATCCTAGTCCTTACGTCCGCGGCAAATACCACGCTCAACATTGCGCAAGAAACGCAAAAGGTGTTCGACTTCTTCGCTGCTGTCCAATTCCTGTTCCATAGTTGAAACTGCTTCATCAAGAGTCAGTCCGGAGCGGTAAAGTATGCGGTAAGCTTTTTTCAGGTTAGCACGTACTTCAGGAACAACGCCTGCGCGAGAAATACCAACGCTGTTCAATCCTGCTACATGCGCAGGGTTACCATCGGCAATGACGAAAGGAGGGATATCCTGAACTATTTTGGACATACCGCCAATCATGGCATTGCGGCCAATTTTTACAAACTGGTGTACTGCTGCCAGTCCGCCGATGACAGCACGGTCCTCAACGACGACGTGTCCTGCCAACGTTGCCACATTGGACATGATGACATTATTGCCGACGATGCAGTTGTGCGCTACATGTGTATAAGCCATCATCAATACGTTGTTACCCAGACGAGTTTCATTTCCTTCACCTGTCGCACGGTTGACAGTTGCACATTCACGGATAGTTACGCCGTCGCCAATAACAGTATAAGCTTTTTCGCCTTTGAATTTCAGGTCCTGCGGTTCCGCACCGATTGAGCAGCCTGGGAAAAACTTGCAATTCTTACCAATAGTGGTCCAGCCATCGATAACAACATGGGCGGATACCTTGGTCCCATCGCCAATAACTACATTCGGGCCGATTACAGCATAAGGTCCTATTTCAACGTCGCGCCCCAAAATAGCACCTGGCGAAACGACTGCGTTTTCGTGAATTTTGCGAGACATTTTTACAACATTATCAAAACCCATTATTTCCACTCCCAAATAAAAATTAACACCAAAACTACTTTAAACTACATTCGCCAATCTTAATCTAATTTTAACCTGCCAAAATTCAGCAAAAACACAGGTTTTTAACCAAATATCTCGCTTTTTCTACAAGTTTCTATTCAATACTACTTATTTTAATCTTTTTTGTCGACAATAGCAAAGGTAAATTCACCTTCGCAGGCTAATTTGCCATCAACAGTTCCTTCACAACGGATAATACCCATGTTGCCGCGGATCTTGGTTACGGTAGCGGTCGTGATAACCTGGTCACCAGGCACTACCTGACGACGGAAACGCACCCCGTCAATTTTGCCGAACACAGCTATCTTGCCGCGGTTTTCTTCAGGATAAAGCATTGCTACACCGCCAACCTGTGCCATTGCTTCGATCAACATGATTCCCGGCATGATTGGTTCACCGGGGAAATGCCCGATGAACTGCATCTCATTCATCGTTATGTTTTTCACACCTACAGCGCGTTTCATTGGCTCCAGTTCGAGAATCCTGTCAACCAGTAATAACGGATAGCGATGTGGAATTATCTTCTGAATTTCTCTTGCCTCTAAGGTAATCATATTATTTCTCTCCTTTACTGCGGTAATTTTCAATTTGCCGCGCCAGTTCAGCATTAAAAGCATGACCGGTTTTCACTGCAACTACATGAGCCTTGATGTGACCCAGCAAATACAAATCACCGATGACATCAAGAATTTTGTGTCTGATCAATTCATCTTCAAAACGTGGCGTCGACAGCATGCCTGTGTCATCGAAAACTACGACATTTTCGGTATTGCCGCCCAAGCCAAGTCCCATTTTCTTCATTTGTTCCACTTCATGCATGAAAGCCACTGTTCTGGCGGTTGCTATTTCTTTCAGGAAGTTTTCTTCCGTCAGCTCTATGTCATAATACTGAGTGCCAAGCAGCGGATGTGGATTAATGGAGGTAAAAGATATGCGATAGCCATCATAAGGCAAAACGCAGATATACCTGTCATCCTGATGCACGGCAAAAGCTTTGTCTAAAGCATAAACTTTCCTCTGTGCCTCCTGCACTTTCCTGCCAACTTGTAAAATCAAATCGGCAAAAACAGCTGAACTGCCATCAGTAACAGGCGGTTCCGGTGAATCCATCTCGATTCGACAATTATCAATGCCCAGCATCGAAAGAGCAGCCATCAAATGTTCAACCGTAAAAACTTCAGCACCATTTTCGCTCAGTGTCATCGCTTTCAGAGTTGAACTTACATTGGCAGGCTTGGCCGCAATTTCCGGCTTATCAGGAAGGTCTGTTCTGACAAACACTATTCCCGTATCGATTTCTGCCGGCAGCATGCAAATATTAACATTTTTGCCAGAATGGAGGCCAATGCCGGCATAAATAACCGGCGCAGCCAGCGTTTGCTGGTTGGTTTGCTGCATCGTCAGTTCTCTCCTTTTTTCCCTTTGTATTTTTTCTTGCCGTCTTTCCAACGGTCATGTACCCAGAACCACATACTTGGATCACTTATTATCTCGTGCTCCGCGATCAGCATAAGTTCCTCTGTTGGTTTACGCAAATCCTGCAGACGGTCAGTAGTTTTCTTCGTGTAAAGCGGCGGATGAATTCTGATTGTAAATCTTTCATCCTCTTCATTATGAATAAAAATCGGCAGCATGGGCGCACCATGAATACGTGACAAAAGCGCTGCCCCTGTAGGTGCCGTTGAAGGCTTCCCGAAGAAAAGCACATCAATACCGTCTTTTCCCGTATCCTGATCATAGAGGACACCAAGGATTTTTTTATCCTTGATAATCCTGTTAATGGCAAGCATACTGTTTTCGCCGCGGTTGTAAGTAATTTTTTGGCCTGTCAGCTCCCGGTATTCATTAATGAAGTCATCCATCGCACTATTGTTTTGCTTGCGGGCAATCGACAAGATAGGATAACCGAGAAGTGCTACTGAGGCACCCAAGAGTTCCCAGTTTCCGTAATGTCCCGTGCAAAGAATGACGCCTTTATCTTGCTTAAATGCCGCCTCCAGATACTCTGCGCCTTCTATGTTTACGTTTTTTCTGAAGTTCTCCGGAGTCAATGTTGGAAAGCGCAATACTTCAACCAGCATACGTCCAAAACGACGGACACTGGCTTCCGCAATTTCTCTCGCTCTTTCTTCTGGCACGCCCAGACATTCCTTAATATTTTCTACAGCCATGGTCTTGCGCCAGGCAGGTGTCGCAACCCAGGCAACACTGCCAAGAAAGCTGGCAAATATTTTTCTTATAAATTTAGGTGAATGGCAGAGCACCCAGCTCAAAGCCTTCATTCCCCAATATCCGAGCATCAGTTACATCCTTTCCTGATCAGAAAGTTCCATGTACCCCTGCATAGAACTTATCATCACGTACGCCTACTTCGGCCTGCATCAGTTTGCCGACCGGAACGAACATACCGTAATTGAAATCATCTCCGTCATATTCAGCCGCCAGTCCCAGATTCAAAGACTTGCTATTGACTTTGAACTGTTTCTCCAACCCGACAAAGCCATCACGGAAACGACCGGTTCCTGTACCTGCATGAATCTTAAGACCCCAAGGACCAGCTTTACTGATGACAGCGTAACCGCTGCGGTCCCTCTCGTCAGTCGCATCTTCAATGCCGACAGCAATGGCAGGACTTGCCACTGTTTCCGGCAAAATCATGAATTTAGCGCTGTACATATTAAAATCGTCAGCCTTATCCGGTGACCATCTGCTATAAGCAATTTCCAAACCCGGCATTACTGCTACATTACCGGCAATGACATCGTAGTCTTCCGTATATTGATAAGTGACTGCCGCGTGGCCCATAGAGCGCACATAAGCTGAAGGTGTATTAATAACACCAGAAGTTCCGCTGGCTAATGTTCTTGCTTCGCATGCCAAAGGTAAAGCCACTAATGAGCTCATAAGTATTGCTGTAAAAATATTTTTTTTCATAAATACACTCCTAATAATTATATCGTATTTTGCTAAGTATTAGTCTTTATCTTGTATGGCAGCCAAAGCTTTTTCCAGTTCCTTGACTTTTTTCACCATTTTGCTGACATTACGCAAAGTAGCTTCCTGCTTCAGCCAATCCCTGTGCGGCACTGCCGGAAAACCTGCATAGAAGGAGTTGGAAGGTACATCGGAAGTTATACCGCAGCGAGCTGCAAAAACGCAATTATCGCCAATTTTGATATGACCAACGCTGCCGACCTGGCCAGCGAATGTAACATTATTCCCGGCAGTAATGCTGCCCGATAAACCAACCTGCGCAACAACCAGGCAGTTTTCGCCCAACACATCATTATGACCGAGATGTACAAGATTATCAATCTTGGTGCCGGCACCAACAATGGTGCTGCCTGCCGTTGCTCTGTCGATACAGGTATTGCTGCCTATTTCAACGTCATCACCGAGGACAACGTTACCAACCTGGAGAACTTTGCTATGTTTGCCTTGCTCAGTAATATAACCAAAACCATCACCGCCGATAACCGCACCAGCTTGGATGATTACTCGGTTGCCGAGTTCACAGCCTTCACGAATCGTAACATTTGGGTATATTTTGCAGTCCTGTCCTATTTTGACTTGTTTGCCAATATAGGCATGAGGATAAATTACAGTATTATCACCTATAACAGCTTCGCTGTCGATGACGGCGAAAGGTAAAACCGCTACGTTCGCGCCTATTTGTGCTGTCGGCGCAATAGCAGCCAGAGGGCTTATTACACGTTCGACATCTTCCGGACGCCTGAATAAATCGAGCAAACGGGCAAAAGCCAAACGAGGATTAGCTACACGGATCACAGGTTTAGCACTAAAAGGTGCGTCCAGCGGCAGAACAAGGGCACCTGCCCCAGAACCTGCTGCTGCTTCAATATGCGGAGGCACAGCAAAGGAAATGTCAGAAGCTGTTGCTTCTTCCAGTCCATTGACTCCTGTAATGACCATTTGCGGCGTCGTTGTTTCCAGCTTTCCCTCAAGAAAAACTGCTAATTCTTCAAGTGTTTTTTTCATGTAATAATCCTCCCGATTGCGAAGTTAACTGCACAGGATTGAAAACGAACACCTAAGAAATCTTTCTTAGGTCTGCGCTTGCAATCCCTGTCAATTTAAGTAAAGAAGGGCGGACGCATAAGCCCGCCCTACAACAACACAGCTTATTTCATATTCTTGAGAACATCATCAGTAACATCGACGCCGCCCTGCGGTACGGCATCTTTAATGAGGATCGCGCCCAATTTTTTATCCTTGGCAACTTGGTTCAACGCATTGTTGAAGCTTGTTTTTAATTTATTCTGCGCTTCAGACTGCACTAATTGCATTTCGGCAGATTTTTCCTGCATTATTTTTTGTGTTTCTTCCGCGGATTTTCCTTCGGAAGCTTTCATCATTTCATCTTGAGCAGTTTTAGCTTTGGTCATGATATCGTCTCTAATATCTTTGTAAACTGTGCTTTCTGCTTCAATTCTTTGCATGTCTACTACACCAAAAGCAGTATTGCGGCCACCGCAGCCGAGAGCAGTAAGTGCAAATAACAACATTAACACAACAACCAAATATTTTTTCATTAATTATTCCCTCTTTACTCTTATCTATTTTTTTATTTTTTTAAGCTCTGTGCAAACTTTTTCAGTCAAATCGACAGCGGTAAGATTAACCAACGGTTTTTTGACTACCAGTATATCTTTTCTGCCATTCAAAACTTTGAGCAAAGCACTTTGCACATCAGCATCGATTTCTTTGCGCAGATGCTCGTAATTCTTTTGTTTTATTTCTACTTGTTTGTCCAAAGACTCCATGAGTTTAGCTAATTCTTTTGGTCCCTGTCCCAGCTTTTCTTCATCGTTTTTTGCCATGGCAAGATGCTCACCGGACATTGTTGTTTTTAGTTCAGAAGCATAAGAGCGCATATTTTCAAGGCTTAAATTTTTCTGGGCTGCTAGCTTTTCGCTGATTATTGCCTGACGCCTTTTCTCAATTATTGCAAGCTCGCCATACTGCTTGTTCAATGTCATAGCCAATTCCTGCTCTACGGCAGTTCTCTCTTCCGGAGTTAGCTTTACATTCTCCAGCTTCAATCTTAAATTTAGAATAGGCAATTGGTAAGTTTCAAGAACTTTTGCCTGTTCAGGTGCTACGATTTCGTCAGCTGCCTGGCTCGCTTCTTTTGCTTCTGAAGCAAGCTTTGTACGTTCCTGGGCTTCCTTTTCCGCCAGTCTTGTAGCGTAATCAGCAGCCAGGAAGCTTTGTTTGCCGCTTTGTTTGATTTCGACCAACTTATTCAGCAGGAATATCTGCCGTTTGCCCTGCTCTGCCTGTTCATTGCGAAACTTAACTGCCGCTTCGAGATCGGCTTTCGCTTTTTGCAAGGCTTCATAACGAGGATGAACACTAGAGGCCTTTTGCCAGTCAATCACGGCTATCTGGTCAGAAGAGTTTCCAGGCAAAGAGCCACAGGCTGATACCAGCAGACTAACTACCAATATTATGTAAGCAAGCCAACGCATGATACCCCTCCTCTTAGACGACAGAAAGCCGGGCCAGCTAACCGGCCCGGTAATACCTGTTTAATTATTTACCGTTTAAGGAAGATCCAACTTCACCGGTGATGTCCACACCACCATAAACAACAAAGCCTTTATCAACAACTATTGATAAGCCTTTTTTCTTAGCTATTTTTTCGATAGCAGCGTCAATCTTCTGGTAAATTGGTTCCAGAAGTTCTTTTTGTTTGTCGCCCAGGCGCTCTTTAAGCTGCATTGCATATTTTTGTTTTTCTTCGTTGCTCATGTTTGCGCTGTTGTTATCAAATTCAGTTTTGGCATTTTGCTCTTCTTGCTGCATAGCTGTTCTGTAACCAGCCATGTCAGGGCTCTGTGCTACCAACATCTGATAATTTACCACACCGACTGCAGAATCTGCTGCAGCTGCGGAAGCAACTCCGCTGAAACCGCTCTTCGTAAAGGCCATGCCGAACACGCTTAAAACAAAAACGGCCGCTACTGTCAAAGAAATAAGTTTAACAGTTTTTTTATCGGCTAATTTTCTCATCATGATTATCCCTACTCTCTTCTAATGGATTTTTGGTACACCTAACAATTATATCAGTACTGGCACAATCTTTCAACTATTCCTACAAGTTACCAATTAAACGCAAGTAGGGCTTGTCGTTTGAGTACACATATTCCACGCTCAAAAATTCGTGAATGCGGAAACGCGCTCCAAACTCATTGACGTTCGTACCAGAGAAATGTTCTGCCCTGAACCGCCATTTCGGTGACACATCATATTCAAGGCGATAATTATTTTCGTGCTCGGTAATTCTTCTCGCGTAGGCAATAGTTGTTTTGCCGTGGCGATGAGCGAGTCCCGGAGCAAACTCCCACTCCATGTTTTCCAACTCAACGGAAAACTCCGCAAAAAGTTCATCATTATCTGAAATATACTTCCCTAAATGTGCTCTACCGGAAAGATTGTTTTCATCACGGCCGCTGTCACCATAGCCTTCAATCCAAATCTTATATTTGTCGGCTTCCATCCTTATTTCAACGAAAGTATCTGTGCCCGGTGTTATGGTTACAGTCGGCTTCAAAGAATAAAGGCTGACAACTTTTTCCTCATTGACGGAGGTTAAAAGACGGTTCTCCAGCTCTGGTCTGTGCTTTTTGACAAAATCAACAGGCAGACCCCTGAGTTCATCAGCTTCTTCGTGCAAGCGTTCCTTAGTCTTCATAAAAAGAATGTTCGGCACTGTTTCTGATAAAAGTTCGAACTTGACATCATGCACTGTTTGTCCAACCGGATAAACAATGACCTGCACCACGACTTTTTTACCGATTTGGCTAAGATCAACCGATGCTCTGAATTCCGGCAGCATGGACTCCATATCTTGTCGGACTTTCTGCCTCAAAACACCGCCAGCCCAATCGACAGCATCTATGGAAGCACCGCTGACGGTTTTAATGATCCTTGCTTTCAGTTCAGGCAGTTTGGACAATAAAACTTCAGACATGGCCTGGTCAACACCGGAAAATTTCAAATCGACCTCGACATCATTTACTACATCCAGCCAAGGTGACAACTTCAAAACAATTTCTGAAGAAGTGCCAAGGTTGATAACAGTTTCTTCAACTTTATACCCGGTTAGCGCTCGTTCACCAACTTCTCCAAGCAGGCGGGCGTAATCACTTTTGACCGGTTCAATCTGCGCAGTGTCCTTCTCCAGAAAAAGCTGTTCGGCAACAACCTGCATACTGGATGTCATTCGCTCCGTCAGGGCTTTTGCAGTCCGGCCGGTACTATCGATAACACTCACCTTGACATTTTCGATAGTTGCAGCTGATCCAGTTTGCGGCATTAGCAACAGACAAAAACAAAGCCCTATTAAGCTGGCAAACCTGCTTTTACCTAATTGCAATGTTTACACCCTCCCCGCTTTCTTCAGGCTAGCCTAGAATTGGCCGCCAAAGCTGAAGTGGAAACGGCCGCCATCGTCACCAATACCATAGTCAAGACGCAATGGACCCAAAGGGGAATTAATGCGCAAACCAACACCATAGCTGTATTTCATCAGACCAAGGTCGAAATTATCCTCTGTATTCTTGTCCCAGGCATAACCAGTGTCCGTAAAGAGCACACCCTGAACCTTTTTCATTAATGGCACTCTATACTCAAGAGTTCCTCTCAACATGCTGTTGCCCTTGAATTGATCATCCTTGTAGCCTCTCAGGCTGTCCGAGCCGCCAACCGCGAATCTCTGGCTCAGAGGCATCGTGCCGTCGGCATAACCAGCGCCGACCATAAAGGCCAAAACATCTTCACTGGCACCCATACGGTAATAATAACGCCAATCTGCTGAATACTTCGTGAAATCAAAGTCTCCGCCCATACCGGCCCACTCTATCGAGTAGGAATTTCGCTTACCTTCGTGCGGATCGTTGACATTATCACGGGAATCAAATGCTCTGGTAAAACCAATGCTGCGAGTCGTACCAAAGTTTTCTTTTTGGCGCGCAACGGTATCGCCTTCTTCAAAATATTGAGGAGCATTTTCGTATCCATCAGCCACGCCTTTATAAATATCTTCCCTGTTTTTCAAAGTCAGATAGTTTACTACATATTCATTGTTTGTCCTGCGGCTGAAGGTCAATTCCTGTCCGCGGCGCTGTTTGTCATAGCGGGCTATTTCATCGCCATCGTGGTCATAGTCGGCATATTCATTGGTCATATCATAAATGGTTAAGCCTGCGCTGGTTTCTTTATCATCAAGCCAAGGACGTGTGTAGCTGAATTCATAATTCTTATTGTTGTCCTCGTCACCACCGAATTCCCAACGGATATTAACTTTATCACCGGTACCACGGAAATTCTTATCACCAATGGAAACCATGCCCAGGAAACCATCTGCGTCGCTATAGCCAGCGCCGATACCAAATGTTCCTGTATTCATTTCAACAACCGTGATCTCCACATCAACTGCGTTAGGAGCCTTACCAGGGTTCAACTTGATGTTGACATCCTCAAAATAACCGAGGTTATAAATGCGCTGCATACTGCGGCGGGCGTCCTTGCTGTTGAAAGGCTGCCCCTTTTTCAATTTCATTTCCCGGGTAATAACGTAATCTTTGGTCTTGGTATTGCCTTTAATTTTGAAATCTTCAACAATGCCTTCATTAACCTGTACGAATAGTTCACCGCTTGGCAGAACACGTACATCTGTAACGCGAGCCAATATATATCCTTCTTTGGAATATTCAGCTTCTACTTTACGAACTTTTTCGTTAACGTCTCTAAGGTTAATTATCTTATCTTTAGGCAAGTCTATGATGTTTTTGATCTTATCAGTGCTAACTTTGGTATTACCTTCAACCACCAGTGTTTTATAAACAGGGTTCTCCATTACATGATAAGTAATCTGTACACCTTCCGGCACTTGTTTATATTCCGGAACAATATCGTAAAACCAGCCAAGTTGGTAAATTGCGTGTAAATCACCTGCAATACCGTCCTTAGTAAATTCCATGCCCGGTTTTACCTTCAGTGCGTCCATTATCGCATCATGGTTGCCATGCTTGTCACCATCAACAGTGATCTTGGTAACAGTCTGGCCAACATAGGAATTGACTTCTTCTGCCGAGGCAATCTTGATATTGTCCGTATTACCCTTCTGAGGTGCGGCAGGGTCAGTCGGCAGCATAGTGTCTGCTATTTGCTCTGTTGTCTTAGCGGAATCTGGATTCGTTTCTTCAGCGTATACCGGCAGTGCAACAAGCAAAGTTGCTGCCATTCCCATTGCAATTGGTCGCCACATTTTTTTCTTTTTCATAACGAGCCCCCTGTTAATTAGAATCATTCAAGGTCTTTCGCGCTGTCCTTACAAGATTCCTTACTTCATTTTCAGGAACCTGTAAACCCGCTTTTTCAACTTGTTGAGTTTTTTGTGGTAAAACTTGCGGTTCATCCTGTATCACAGATTGTGTTTTTATTTTTTCCGGTGCACTTTCTATAAGAGAAGCGGACCTGGGAATTTTCTTTTCATCCGGCATAATAGTTGTTTGTGCGATAACAATATCCGCAGGTTTTGACGGCAGCGAATTTTTAGCCCAAAACCAACCGCCTGCTCCGGTTAAAACCAGCAAAAAGGCTGCTACAACGGCAAGTCTTTGCCGTGTCCAAACGGCTGCAAATCCACGTCTCTCACGCAAGTGCTGCATTTCCGCTTCTGCGAGCATCAAATCCAACTCACCACGCATATCATTATTGCTGCGGAAGCTGTCCTCAGCGTTTTTCAAACTGTTACGCACGTTTTTGATATGGTCGCACACATTTTTAATATTGCCAGACATTATGCTTACTCCTTTCTCTGATTCTCAATCACACTACTATATAATCGGTAAGCAACGTAAATATTAATCTGTGAAAAATAGTAAATTTAGCCCATTTTTCGGTGTTTTTAGCACTTTTAATCAAAATATCTAGTCAATATGACTGTTTTTCTTCAGCTAGCTCTATTTTATTTCCGCCATCAACCGCGAAAGCATTCCGCGCACACGCCTGACTGCTTTTTTCTGCAAACGATAAATATGGCTTGGTGAAACATGAATGTCCGCTGCCAGATCGCTGGCTGATTTATAATCAATATAAATACCGGACAAGACTTTCTGCTCGTTCACAGAAAGTCTGTCCATAGCTTCCAGTATTTTGCCGGAAAGAAATTCCCTCTCAACATTCTCAGCAGGGGATATTTCGTTGGAAATCAGACATTCTGCCCAGGAAATACCGCTGCCTTCATTAGTTTCACTGTCGAGCGATAAGGTTTTTTTGCCGTATTCACGCTCCAAATAATCCAACATCCTGCCCTTGATGCGATGCACGGCAAAAAGACTGAAAGCTACACCTTTTTGGTAGTCGTAGCGTTCAGCAGCTTCCAGCAAACCAACCGTTCCCTCCTGAATCAATTCCCTTATCTGGGCTTCCGGCAAACGGAAACCCATTGCCACTTTGAAAACAAGGGGTTGGTAAGAACTAATCAAACGGTGATGAGCATCTTCACTGCCTGCCGCGCAGGCTTCCCACAGCTTGAGCTCCTCTTCCCGTGACAGCAATTTTATTTTTTTCAGTTCTTCCAGATAGCTGTTCAGCACCTAGTACTCCTTCTCAGAATGAAATGTGGTACTCTACTCCATACCATTTCTTCTGTTCTTCATCAAGCGAAAAATTAACAGTGATATTTTTATTAACCTCGTACTGGGTAAAGACATCATGATACTGGCCGTCCAGGCTTGTTGCATAGCCAACCAGGATATTATCCGTGACATACTTGCTCACCAATACATTATATTGTTCTTTTTCTTCCTGCGTAAACTCGCTGGAATTTTTGGCATTAATATCAAAGCCGATGCCTGTTGCTGTATTACCGCTGTAAACCCGGAACTGATCAAGATTAAGTTCTTCTTTAAAGAGAGTCTCTACGTCTCTTAAGAAAGTCATCTCGATGCCGACATCAAGAAGTGCCTGCAGGTCCTGGCTTTCCAGGCCATTACCGCTTGTACCGTTGCCATTGCTATAACTTTTCAAAGTCAACATTCTGAATAATTCCTGCTGGCTTAATGGCGGGTCAGAAGACAAGCGCAATTCCATCTGGTCGAGCGGACCATCAATCTGCATATTCACATTATAACGTCCGAATTTAGTATAGGAATCGAGATTAATGGTTGGTATAACAGAACCTGGCGTCGGAAAACCTGCCGTGGCCTTTCTTATTTTGAAAGGTGTTCTTAAATAACTGACGGTTCCTTTTGTTGCCGACAGTGATCCATCCACATTAGTATACCTCGTACTGCCCATAATATGCAAACCTCCGGCCAGCCACAGGTCATAAAGGTATTTGTTGTAAAGATGGATTTCAGGTCCGAGTTCAATTTTGATATCTAGCCCTATGTTAGATTCTCCCGGTTGTAATTCCGGAATCGTCGGCATATTGACAAGAACCTTATCCAGACGAACTTCACTGGCAATATGAGGTCTGTTTCGCTGTTGGGTCACAGTGGCTTTGCCATTGATCATACCGCTGAAAATTGGCGATGCTATTTCTACATTGTCAGCTTTCACATTCAGTTGGTAAGGATTGCTATCGCCGTCAACCAAGGCAAAAGTACCATTAGCATTCAGTTTGCCATTCGGTCCGATTTTAGCCGACATTTCTTCAAGACGCAGCATGCGTCCTTCAAATTTCACAGCCATCTTCAAATTTTCGATTAAAGTAGACATTTGTTTAAATTTAAGCGTGCCGTTATTGATATTGAAGGTGCCGTCAACAAGCGGCTCTTCTAAGGTACCTGTCAGCATAAGTGAACCATTGGTCTCGCCGCTGCCGCTCTCCACATTCTTATTGAGCATTGGCAAAATAGCCAGGTTCGCATTATCAAGTTTTACCTTGATCGACATCTGTGCATCAGGATTTCTCCTATCAGCTTTTGCCCTGAACAAATCATGCGGCAGGACACCATAAGCGCTCGCCTTATAAATATCTTTCTGAATATAAAGCTGCTCAATATTATAGAGATCATCCCGTAAAGTGAACATGCCGTACAGGTTATCAAACGGAGTATCCGCTATTTGCCCCTGGTTGATTGTCACGGAAGCATTGGCCGCCGGATTATCAATAGTACCGCTGACCTGAGCCGCAAAACTCATTTTGCCGCCAAAATCAACCGGAGCTTTAATGAAGGCATTTAGTACAGAAGCGTCAGCTTCACTGCAGAAAGCATCAAGTGCCAGATTACGATTTCGGAAATCAACCGTGCCTTGTGCGGCAAGAAAACCCCCTTGCACCTCGTCTATACGCACTTTAAGTATATTAAGTACATCTTTGTGAATAAAAACATCAAAAACAGCTGATGGATAACTGATGCCGCGAATGCTGCAATTGCGTATCTGCCCACCGACGCTGATGCCGGTTCCTTTGCCGCCTTTATTGACTATGATGCTGCCGTCAAGGTCACCCGCTATATCATAATCCTGCCCGGCCAAAGAGAGCAACGATTGCATATTGCCGCCTTTTACTTCGATATTGCCTTGTAAAAGAGCATTCGTAAAATCAATCAACATGTCTATGCCAAATATGCCGCCGTTCTGTCTGGCACTTCCTTTGAGTTTGTTGACCTTCCCTGCAGTGCTTTCCAGACTACCCATGATATCAGTGAATTCCTGACCATTAATAACAATACTGCGTGAATTCAATTCACCTGTAAAAAGCGGCGTATCTAATGTACCCTGCAGTTTACCATTCAGGTCAACCAACCCGGAGACTTTTACCTTGTCAGGTATTGCGAGCCTCCGCAAATCTATCTTGCTGGCATTCATCACAAAATCAAGATTCTTGTTTTTGTCTACTATACCATCAAGGTGTATTTCTGTCTGCAAAGCGTGAATGACGAAATTCTTGAGATACAGATTGCCACCGTTAACACTATATTCGCCTACAGCGTCATCCAGCAGATATTTATTAAGACTGCCCTCGTAAAAATTCATCTTACCGACAACTTCAGGATTGGATATCGTCCCTTTTACAGTAACTTCATTGTCCAGATTACCGGTAAGTGCGACATCTGGGGCAATAGCAGCAACCAAAGGCTCAACTCTGATGCCTTTAGTTGAAACTTGCAAGTCAACAAAAGGTTCCTCGCCGCCAAGGTCAACCCAGCCTTTTACCTTATGTTCGCCTGCTGGCATACTTATATCCAGCCCATCAATTTGTAATCGCTTATTGAGCCACGAGAAAGAACCATGAGCGTCAGTTACTTTTTGTTTTAAAATTTCGCCGTCAGTCACTCTCGCCGTACCTTTGACCTGCGGTGAAGCAGTAGTCCCACTGACGACAAAAGTACCCGTCAGCTTGCCATCTCCTTCCTGACCGGCCAAAGAAAGGAATGGCTGCAGCGGGAAGTTAGCGATACGCGCTTCAGCCGCAATATTGCCGCCAGTAATACTACCCTGTGCGACAAGTGAACCATCGTCGTTGCAGTAGCCGGAAAGGTTATTGATAACTATATTATTCCGGTTGTAATCGACATCCAGACGAAAATCCCTGAATATATTATTGCGCCAGCTCAAAGCAGCCATCTTAGCTACCGCATTGATTTTACCTTGCTCTCCTTTGACTTTTCCTGAAAGAGCGACATCGCCGGAAAGAACAGCATTTTCACCCGCCAAACCTGCTAAACCTGCAATGTTGGCGTTATCACACTCCAGCGCCGCAGAAAAATCTCCTTCATTTACTTCATATTCACCAAAAAGGAAAAGACTGCCGCCGCCATATTCGGCTTTGGCACCTGGTATTACTATCTTGCTGTTCTGCGCGGAAAGCGGCAGACGCACATTGGAAAAAATCTGGCCATTATAGTCAAGTTCTTCAGCATTAAAAACTCCATTGGCATTGAAATCTGCCTGCGTACCATTCAATACCAGTGACCCTGCTATTTTACCGCCAAGAGGTGAAGATGCCAAAGCCTTTTGCAAATCAAACGCAAAAAGTTCTACGGAAAGATCATCAGCCAAAGGCTCCTCGATATTACTTAAATCAAGTTTGCCGTTAAGACGGCCTTTTTCACCATTAACTGTAAAATCAAGACCAACCGCTTCTACCACTTGCTGGTGAAAGGACACTTTGCCGTTCAGTACAATGGGCAATTTTTCTTCCTTATAGTCTTTAGCAGCCGCAACATTCGCCAAGAAACCGGCTCCTTCGAGGGCAACATCCTTGCCATCTCCTGACCAACGCAGATGCAGATCTTTAACAGAACCCTTCAGACCTTCTATTTCCAAATAACGTTTTGCCAGGGCGCTAAAAGGGTCAAGAGCAAAATGTTCTGTTTGTAAAAACAAATGGCCCTTTGCTTCAGTATTGACAAGACCTGTTATCTTCCAGTTTTCGCCACCATAAGCAAGCACGATATTCAGCTCATAATCCGGATTAGCCGCGGCATCAATGCTGCCATCGACGCCAAAACTCCAATTGCCAAAAGGTGTGGCTACTTCACTGCGCCCGTCAACAATTTTGACGAGGCCGGCAAATCTGCTCTTTTCCGGTTCTCTTTGCTTAATGACATCTTTGACATTCCAATGTTCTTTGTCATCCATTTGCAAATGGAAAACAGGCTGGTTAACAGTAATCTTGTTAACAGCCTTGATAGGGTCAGCTTGCATGAGGCCCTTCCACAAATTGAAGCTTACTGTGACAGATGGCGAGGAAGCTACCAGTTTGCCCTTTGTGTCATAAACAGCGACATCATCGGCTGCTATCTGCAGAGAATCCGACACGTGCAAAGACCCGATATTTATTTCTCCATTAACGTATTCTGCCGCTGTAGTTTGCACCAGCGGTATCATCTGTTGTAAAAAACCAGGCATGAAAAGGCGCAAAACCGCAAAATAGCCCATCAACAGTGCTGCTAGTATTAGGAAAACAGCCTTTGCTTTCGACATGAATTTTGCCCCCATGATTTATTATCACTCTTAAACAAAACTAATCGGATACTTATTCGACATTGAAAAGCATCTTCCCTGCCCTGTAAAATAATCACACAAAAAATTCACAAAAAAACTGCTATGGGCGAACCATAGCAGTTATAAAAGTTAAAATCAGCTTTGGCGCACCGGCACACCCATTGCTTTTGCGAGCGAAGCACTGGAAGTATTGTAGTCATACAAAGCTTGTACATAGTTGTTCTGGGCTTGCGTAAGAGCAACCTGTGAATCCATGACGTCGATATTAGTACCAACACCAGCTTGGTACCTCAATTGCGAAATCCTGTAATCCTCTTGGGCTGACTCAACAGCAACCTTGGAGGTTGCAATGCGTTTCTCAGCTTCGCGCAAGCTCAAATAGCTATTGCGAACATCAAGCTGTACCGAATCTTTCGTCTGACGATAAGTTTCTTCTGCTTTATACAAATTGGCTTCCGCCGCTCTGACTTTAGCCGCCGTTACGCCGGAATCGAAAACGTTCATACTTACACTTACACCAACACCCCAGTTTTCATTGTCATCGCCTGGCCACTCATCAGAACTCCACTTATTGGACGCACTGGCCGCTACCTGTGGCATATATCCTGATTTCGCAACTTTTACAGAAGCCTTCGCCGCTTCGATGCCTGCTTCAGCCTGGAAAAGTTCAGGACGGTTTGCCAACGCAAAATTTATGCAGTTTTCCATAGGATTATCATATTTATTATATTGGAGGCTCTCTGTCACCTTCAACTCTGTTCCATGCGGCAGACCAATAATGTTGTTCAAGTCGGCGACGGCAAGGTCATAGGCGTTTTGTGCCTTGATCAGAGTTTGCTCAGCATCGGCAAGTTCAACCTGGCTTCGCAGTACATCGACTCTGGCAACAACGCCGACATCATACTGTGCCTGCACGTTTTGCAAATGTGCGCTAAGCCTGTCTACAGATTCCTTGCTTAACTTGACAGTGTCAATTGCTTCCAAAACACCGTAATAAGCATTGGTCGCAGAAAGTTTAACGGCCTGATAAGACTCGTCAACACCATATTCGCTTGATTTGTAGTTCTGAACTGCCTGTTCGATCGTACCGCTCAGTTTGCCGCCGGTATAGAGGGGAATTGAAGCCGTAAAACCATTACTATAGTTACTATCCGGTCCGGACTGGCTGCTTATAGCAGGATTCGGATCGTAGTAACCGCCACGATTAGTGCTATGGCTATAGTCGATGCTCAGCCAGCGGGAAGCCTTGGCTTCATCTTTCTGCGCTAAAGCGGCTGAACTCTCCGCTTCAGAAATCTTAACTGTTGGATTGGTTTGGAGTGCCATCTCAATGGCCTTGTCCAGATTGATTTCTACTGCTGCGGCAAACGCAGTCTGTGCGGACATCAAACCAAGCACTATTGCTGTTACGAGTACCTGTCTGCTTTTTTTATATTTCAACATGTCTCTTCCTCCTGTGTTAAAACTGACTGTATAGTCAATACTAGTAAATTATATAAATTTCTCGCCAGAAAGTCAACTCTTTAAAAATAAGTGCGGACACCGACATAAGCGTTTTCTGAACCGCGGCCCGTCACATCCAGGCTTTCACCTACCAAAGACAAATTCGGGCTGAACATATATTCACCGCCAACTTTAACCTTCGTTTCATCAAAATCATAGATATCGGTAAAAAGCTTAAAGGAATTATTTACCCTGTAGTCAAGGCCGACACCCAATTTACCCTGCATTGCGCCGAGTCGAAGAGAAAAGTCATCCATATCGTGTCCAAATTGCAGGTCAAGCTTATTCTTACCGCCCATATCATGAGCGCCTAGATAAATAAATTTGTCATCTTGCGGGCGCAAGGTTACGCCCATATTAGTCAGCCAATCGCTGTTTTTGTCATTATAAAGTGCTTCCGCCTTAAACTGTGCAGTTTCCAGCGTGCCTAGCATCCTATTGGCCTTTTCACTTGTTTCTTTAGCGTTCTTCAAAGTTGCACGCAAATCTTTTTCGGTTTTGGGGTCTGTGACAACTTTTTCCAATACGCCTGTCATTTTTTCTACGCGTGCGCTTGCTGTTGCCAAGTTCTGAGCCATGGCCGCCATATCTTTGCCAGTTTGTCCATTATTATCAGCGCCTGCCACTATGCTATCCAGATGTGTCGCTACGCTGTTCATGCGTTCTGCCATCTGACTGAGCTGCGAGATCATCACCGTCATATCTTTTTGATTATCAACTGCTACCTCCGCCATAACTCTGCTGAAAGTATTAAGGTTGGAACTGATGTCGCGTGCATTCAGAAAACCGTCGCGCATTGACTTCTGGACTTCTTTGTCACCCAGTACATTATTCAGGGCATCAGCAATGCCTTCCACCTTTTCGAGAACCTTCGCGGAGGAGGCCATAAACTCATCAAGTCCTGCTCCCTGTGAGCCCTGGACTTCTTCGCCAGGTTCAATAAACCGGCCGTCCATCTTGGCGGGCGGTAAGATTGCCACGAATTTCTCACCCAGCATACCATCAGCGCCAATAGAAAAATTGGAACCGTGCGGTATCTTGATTCCTTCTTTAATTTTTAAAATAGCATGTACTTTATTGCCATCAACATTTACAGCCCGGACGGTACCGATATCGACACCTGCATAGCGTACAACATGGCCTTCTTTAAGACCGCCAACCTGATCATAGAGCACAGACATTCTATAACCACCGCCGGCAAAAGAAAAAGTTCCTAAGAAGGAGATAATAGCCATGAAAATAGCCAGAGCGCCCAGCGCTACTGCCCCTACTTTAACTTCACTGGTTCCTTTCATTCTTCGCTCTTCCCCCTTCTATATCATGCAGCATATTCTGCCCATTAATAAATTGTTGCAAAACAGGATGTGGATTATTGCGCATTTCGGCAACAGTTCCTATTGCGGCAATCCGCGTATCATACAAAAGAGCAATTCTATCGGCAACTTTGAAAACAGAATGCATGTCATGCGTCACCAAAATAGAGGTTACACCCATTGTTTCACGCGTCTTCACTATCAGATCATTGATATTCTCCGACATGATCGGGTCTAAACCTGCTGTCGGTTCATCATAAAGCACTATTTCCGGCTGCAGTGCAGTTGCCCTGGCCAAACTGACCCTTTTCTTCATACCGCCTGAAAGTTCGGCTGGGTAGGCAGACTGTGTGCCAGGCAAACCAACTTGTTCCAATCTTTCAGCAACAATCTTCTGAATCTCTGCTTCATTCAGTTCCGTATGCTGACGCAGACCAAAAGCAACATTTTCGCCGACAGTCAAAAAATCAAAAAGTGCTGAGTATTGGAAAACCATTCCCATCTTCTGACGCAGGGAATTCCAATGATCTTCATCAAACAAGCTCACATCCTGACCGTTGATCAGTATCTTGCCGCCACTAGGCTCCAGTAACCCTATAAGCAAACGCAGTATAGTACTTTTACCGCTGCCGCTTGGCCCTATGACTGCCAGTGTTTCACCCTTCTCGACGGTAAAAGAAACTTCGTTCAAAATTTCTTTTTTGCCGAAGGCCATATTCACTTGTTGAAATTCGATAACATTATCAGACACTTACTTACCTCCGCTGACGAAAAGGATTATGGAAAGAAAATAGTTGCTGATAAAAATCAAGATGATTGATATAACAACAGCTGCAGTCGTTGATATACCTACACCCTCGGCACCCTGCCTGGTATGCAGCCCTTTATGACAGCCAACAATTGCGATTATTGCGCCAAAGACGGCGGCTTTGATCATGCCGCTGATCATATCAAAAGGTTCCATAAAAACCTTAATGGAATTCGTGTAGGTAAAACTGCTGATGTTAGCATAGTTAGTCGCTACAATCCAGCCGCCTATGCTGCCTATGGCATTAGCAAAAACTACCAGCACCGGCAGCATCAATACTGCAGCCAAAAAACGCGGCACGACTAGATAAGTTGTTGGATTGGTCGCCATAACACGCAAAGCATCAATTTGCTCAGTAACTTTCATTGTACCTATTTCCGCTGCAATAGCAGCGCCGACACGTCCAGCTACGACTACCCCCGTTAAAACAGGTGCCAACTCACGACCCATCGCAATAGCTACAACGCCGCCTACCGAAGATGCCGCACCGAACCGCACGAACTCTTTCGAGGTCTGCACAGCCAGTACCATGCCGGTAAACATAATTGTCATCAATACTATCGGCAACGAGTCAGCGCCCAATCTGGCCATTTGCCTGATGGTTTCGCGAATATCTGCATGCCGCAGCCTGACACAGGTATCAAAAAACAAAATTACTATACGGCCTGTGCTTGTACAAAAACGCAATATTAACCTGCCTAAACGTTCGCTTAAAGCTGTTAACACAGTAATGTCCCCCATATTTCAACCTATAAATACAAAAATAACCACTACAAAGTTATTATTCAAGAAAAAAAACAATTTACCTGCAATTTAATGCAATTCTTTGTGAAAAAACTGTGATACCCCTGAAGAATATCACAGTTCTTTATTGCTTCCAAGTCTAACGGACAACTTGTACCATAATCTCAGTCTCGCCGTCGACAATAAAATCAACAGGGTATTTTTGTTTAGCCTTACTGCCTTTGAACAGAGACTTTACGGTCATGGCCGCCTGTTGTTCTTCAGCTGGTTTGTCGCCGCCTTTTGTTGTTGGGGCTGCTGACATTCCCGGCATGATATCTATGATAAGCTCATTGTTCTTATCATAATCTTTAAAATCCTGCAGATAATCGTTCAATGTCTTTTTGTCGTCAAGTTTAGGCACAGCATCTGCTGACTGCTGCTTTTGTAAAACAGTGGCCAGCCAAGCCGACGCTCCGCCGCCGCGAACAATCAGCGGCATTGGTCCTGGCTCACGGTTAGACGGCACTTTAAATTCAAAGGTCTTGGTAAATTTCTTATTCCTATATGGTTGGAATTCAACTTCCACAGTAACATTCTCACCAGCCTTTACCTGTCCATTCAGCGCATTGACACGCGTAATCTCTGCTACATCACAGCGTGAACTGGCTTCGATGTTGACATTGACGTCAAAAAGGGTGACCTTTTCAAATTTATTGTTCATCAACAAATCACCGATATAGACAAGTTCACCATTGATTGCCTTTGCAAGATTGCTTGGGTTATAGAACATGTTCTCACGTACTATGTTAATTTCTCCGCTATTCTCGCCACGAGCCGTGATATGAAAGTTTACCCTTGCTGTTCCGCCGCCGTTACGGTCAGTCGTAGCGCTGACGGTATTAAAGCAGACTGCGTCAAGCATCAAAGGCACAAGCGCTTCGTCAGTAACCATTTGCACTGTCGCGCTCTTATTGATACCTCGGTCCGTATCCGTTACCGAAACAAACATAGGGATAATGTGAGGGTATTGATTTATTTTACCGGCAATACCTGCAGCTCTGTCTTGTGTAACAGCACCAAGAGTATTGCCCAAAGCACCCACTTTATAAGAACTCTCTACGTTAGGAATTGAAGCAAAAATCCACGCATTGGTCATAAAATAATCAGCATTCCCGCGTTGCAGGAAAGGATGTCCAAACGCCAAAATCCTGCCTTCGTCGTCCATCCAGGTCACAGTGCCGATAGCCCCCAAACGAATATCACCGCGAATCAACTCAACACCGACTGAGCTGCCCGGTTCGAGTTGTACATTTTCAATTTCTTTCTGTCCTGTAGGCACAGCTAGTGGCTTCAGGTCCAGTGTTGACAGTTTTTCCGTAAGATATTTCATGCCTTCGGCAGTAAAGCCGCTGGCCATTAATGGCGAATTCTTAGGCAAAAAGGCAGATGGTCTTTCATCTGTTTTCTCAAACATTGTGAGCATTTCTTCAATTGGTGTTAAAAAACAATAATCTGGGTCGGAAAATGCTTTGCCATAGGCAACAGCCCCCGCCAAACGGCCGTTAATATATACCGGACTACCGCTCATACCCTGTGCTATGCCGCCCGAACGCTCAATCAGGTCACCGGAAGCCTTGACCAATATACTGTGGCCTTCTGCCTGTGAACCTGTAACGCCAAGAATCTCTACATCAAAGGTCTCAATCTCCGCACCTTTGATTACCGTTTTCGCTATGCCATGCATGCCAGGGCGTAGCTCATCAACGGTAATAAGCGGTGTTCCCGCCGCGGCAATCTGTGTGAAAAGAAGTAAAAATAACGAAAACAGTACTATTAAGCGCATTTTTCTCATAATAACCTCATAATGTTTAAAAACCGACGCACAACAAAGCGCGCCGGTTTTTTCTTTTTGCCTTTTTAAGGCTTAATCTTTACTACAACTTGTCCGGCAGAAATTTCTGACCCTGGAACAACCAATACCTCGACAACTGTTCCATCGATACTGGCCCTTGCGGCCGGTGCATTACCTGCAAAAGTTTTCACCATTACAAGAACCTGACCCTCTTTGACTGCCGTTCCTACTGCCACAAGGCCATCAGCTACTACCGTACCATTCAGACTGCTTACCTGAGCCACAGCGTCAGCAGCTCCTGCTGCCAATGCCACCGGCGCACCAGTAGTCCAAACTTTCCCATTTGCTTGTGCAGCTGGGAAAGCAGAACCTAAAACAACCAAGCTGGCCAACATTAATATAGCAACAAATTTAATGTAAGATTTTCTTTTGATCGATACCATTAGAATGCCCTCCTTCCATCTTAAGAGCTAGATACCTATCCTAATTATAATATGACCATCTTACTTTGGCAAGGTATCTAATTTCTAAACACTCCCAGCCCTGCACGGACCGGCCGTTCAGAACCATCAGATGGTTTATTCACGACCTTCCTGTTCAGCACCATTTCACTGGAACCACCGCCGTCAAAGTTCATTGCTTCACTGGCACCTAGTTTCACCATATACTCAGCCAATTCATTGAGCGTAAGTCCTGCGCTCGTCGCGGAACGCCCTTCAGCAACAACAAGCAGTATGCTGCCATCAGGCTTTAGTCCAATCGCTGTCCTTGGAGCCCTGCCAACGGCAATATCAGCAGGAAATTGCTCCTCTTCTGCAGTCACGTAAGCTTTACCATTACGAACAAGCAGCGGTCCTGCCCCTATTACATGCTTGGCATTATCAGCCTCTTCCTGTTCCAAAGTTTGTCTGATTTCTACCTTGCTCCCGACTTTCAGGGTTTTGAGAAATTCCGCGCTGCGGCCATGTCCGGAAAGCACTATGCTGCCAGGACGCAAAGTCATATTACCTTTAAGGCTGATTTCAGTAACCTTACCTTTCTCAACACGTACTTCTCTGCCAAATGTATTGGTACCCGTACTTGAGCCGTAAAACCCATTATAAAGAATCAGGTCATTGACCTGTCTTTCCCTGTTAATACCGGTTATATCGACTGCCTTGCCATTTTTGGCGACAACCTGTCCATCATAATACAAATCTGGTATTATTTTTGCCTTGCCTGTTTGATCAATGATGAGTCCGGTACGCGGTGTAAAATCACAGGAAACCCAGTCACCATCAATTTTCAGATTGCCTATTATCCATTTGGAGCTGTCAAAATAAGAAGAATTGATTGCGGCAAATGCGCCTGCCTCTACTGCTGCAGAGGAAAGACGTCCTTTATCTATTGTGCTTACCTTGCCTAAAATCGGGCGCAATTCATATCCGCTTTTTGGCGCTACTTCCAGAATATGCAGCCAGACAGGCCTGCCCCCCTGGTAATCACGCCAGGATAAATAGTACATATCCTTGTCTATCTCAGTTCTTTGCTTGCTCAGCACGTATCTGTAAAAATCAATGACCAGCCTGTTTGGTGCTTTCAGAACAAAAACCTTGTAAGAGCCAGGCTCTTTTGACAAATCAACTGCTACTTTTGCCTTGCCTTGACCGGCTCTTTGCAGTATTACTTTTTTTACCAAATCACTCTTTGGTGTAAGGACATTTTCCTGCCTTACATCTGCGTCTATGTTAATATTCAGCTGACTGCCGGACAAAACTTCAGAATACTTCGGCGCCTCATCCAAATCAAGAACGATTCTTGTCTTATCAGCATAATTACCGGCACGTAAGTTATTAATAACAGCAGCCTCAGAGTCAGAAGCTGTCAGAATGAATACTACAAAAAGCAAATAAGCAAATACTCGCATTTTTACCTCCACTAATGACAATACACAGCCTTGTTCAGGCTGTGTATTTATTCTATGACATTGTCATACTTATTTTTTATTGTGCGTCATGACAACGCTGTCTTTAAGTTTTTGCAAAGAAGACAAAACTTTACCGGTGCCAACTGCAACACATTCGAGCGGATTTTCCGCAACAAAGGTCGCGATACCTGTCTCTGCCTGTAAGAGTTCAGGCATACCATCAAGAAGCGCACCGCCGCCAGTCAGGACTATGCCGCGGTCAATAATATCCGCAGACAATTCCGGCGGAGTTTTTTCCAAAATAGAACGTACACAGGAAACCAACGTAGAAACGGGTTCCTGCAAAGCTCTGTAAATCTCTTCAGAAGTAAGCTTGATCGTGGTAGGCAGACCGCTCACCAGATCGCGTCCGCGCACTTCGATTTCTGCTTGCCTGTTTCCCTTGAAAACCGTAGCAACTTTCATTTTTATTTCTTCCGCAGTTGGTTCGCCAATCAGGACATTGCGTTCTTTTTTAACAAAGCGGATAATTGCTTCGTCAAATTTGTCACCACCAACACGCAGTGAATCACTGACAACTACGCCGCCAAGGCTCATAACCGCAACATCCGTAGTACCGCCGCCGATATCGACGACCATCGCTCCTCTTGATTCGCTGATTTCCAGGCCCGCACCCATAGCGGCAGCAATCGGTTCTTCAACAAGATAGGTCTTGGAAGCACCTGACTGAATTGCAGCTTCCAGTACTGCCCTTTTTTCGACCGTTGTAACGCCGGAAGGAATACAGATAACTACACGCGGCTTAAAGAAAAGGCTCTTGCCTGCCACTCTTTGGATAACATTTTCCAGCATGCTCTGCGTGATGTCATAGTCAGCAATTACGCCTTCGCGCAAAGGCCTGATAGCAACAATATTACCAGGAGTACGCCCCAGCATAGTTTTGGCTTCTTCACCGATAGCCAGTATCTTGTTAGTATTTCTGTCAATAGCGACTACAGAAGGCTCACGCAATACGATGCCGCTGCCTTTTAGATAAACAAGAATATTAGCTGTACCTAAATCGACACCAATATCTACACTTTTAAACAACCTCATAAAACTTTTCTCCCAACATATCAATTTTTGATATCGCGTCTTTCAATATCTGCGCCTAAACTGCATAACTTAGAAACTATATCCTCATAACCACGGTCTATGTGATAAATATCACCAATCTCCGTAATGCCCTCGGCAACCAGACCAGCCAGAATCATGGCAGCGCCTGCTCTGAGGTCGGTAGCACGTACCTGACAGCCCATCAATTTCGGCACGCCCTGAATAGTTGCACTGCGGCCTTCCGTATGAATGTCGGCTCCCATGCGGATTAATTCTTCCACATGCATAAACCTGTTTTCAAAAACCGTTTCTGTCACAAAACTGCGCCCGTCAGCGATAGTCATCAAAGCCATGACTTGTGCCTGCATATCGGTAGGAAAACCTGGATAAGGTAAAGTTTTAATTGTTATCGGTTTTATTTTTTCACTGCCGATAACACGAACGCCGCCAATATCTTCATAAACAGTGGCTCCTGCTTCTTTCAGTTTGGCAATCAACGGTTTTAAATGCTCAGTTAAAACATTTTCAACTCTCACATCACCTTGGGTCATTGCCGCCGCAACCATATAGGTGCCTGCTTCGATCCGGTCAGGAATGACAGTATGTTCAGCACCCTTCAGTTCTTTAACACCGCTGATGTGCAAAACATTCGTGCCGGCACCACGAACTTTTGCGCCCATGACATTTAAATAATTTGCCAAATCAACAATTTCCGGTTCCTGAGCTGCATTTTCAATGATAGTAACACCTTCGGCCATCGTCGCCGCCATCATCAGATTTTCTGTTGCGCCAACGCTTGGAAAATCAAGATAAATAGTTGTCCCCACCAAACCATTTGGTGCAGTTGCTTCAATATAGCCATGCCCACTCTCAATTTTTACGCCTAAAGCCTCAAAGCCTTTTAAGTGGATATCTATAGGTCTGGTGCCTATCGCGCAGCCACCGGGCTGGGAAATGCGTGCTTTGCCTTTACGTGCCAGTAGGGGTCCCATCACAAGAAAGGAGGCCCTCATGCTCCGAACTAATTCATAAGGAGCTTCGCAGGAGGTAATTTCACTGCTGTCAATGTCCAAGACACCTTTAGTTGAATCATCGATTTTCAATCCCAGACATTTGAGCACAGAACAAATAGTCCGCACATCCTCGAGGGCTGGTATTTCATCCAGATGGCTTGGCGTTTTACCAAGAATCGAGGCTGCTATGATTGGCAGAACCGCGTTTTTAGCCCCACTGGTTTTTACTGTACCCATCAAGCGCTTGCCGCCCCTGATAATTAGTTTCTCCACAAAATTTCCTCCCAAAAATACGTTTAACTCTATCCTAAAAACTATTTATTTTAGAAAAGTATACATCTTATTTATTTTATCACCATGTCCATATTTTTGGCAATGCTACATTTTTAGACAAAAAAGACAGATAACTGTTACAAAATTGTCAGTTATCTGTCTGCTTTTAATCAAACATCTTCATGTTATTTGCGGCATCTATGCTCATTTTCATCTTCTTAGCGATTTCTTCCTGCTGCTGCCGTCTTTCTTCCTTAAGCTCTTCCAGCCTCTTCGCTTTCATGGCCAGACGCTCAGCTTTGACCTTTTCGATTTCCTCTAAGGTCATTTGGTTCTTTTCTCTTTCCTCTTTCTTCAATAATTCCATTTCTTTGCGTTCTTTTTCTACTGCTTTTTTGTGTTGTTCAGTTTGCTGCCTTAGTTCAATTTCGAACTTCTGCTTCAACGTTAGTTCGGTATTTCTGCCGGCAGTCGCTTGATAGATATAGTAAACAAGAGCGATAGGCGGAAAAACAAAAGTTCCGATAAGCCAAAGATTGCTGTATTTTATTTTTTTCTTGCGGCTGTCTCTATAGACCCAATACGAAAGGCCCATACCTAACAATGCCTTGGCAATAAGAACTGCTATCCCTTCCACCAATACCCTCTCCTTCAGTTAATTGTCTTTACCTGAAAAGACTTAATGAACTGCTTAACAAGTTTGTTTGCTAGAAAAAAAGCACATCCTCAGACGTGCTTCTTTTGAAAACTCTATTTCGTGCGGGCACGATCAGCAAGAATATTGTAGTAGGTTTCTTTTTCGCCAATTTCTTTTTTGATAGTAGCAATTTTATCAGGGTCATCTGTTTTTGCCAGAATTTTTCTCAAATCGGCGATTTCCTGTCTCAGCTGACCCATTTTATTCCCTGCAACCGAACCTAAAATGTCTTCCATGATACAAATCCTCCTCTACATTATTCCTGCAATATTTTCTATTACTATTATTATAACTAACTCAGTACGATATTTCAATATAGCGAAACGCTCTTAACAAAAAACAAGGATCTTTACGGTTTTAGTAAAGATCCTTGTTCAGGTTGAATTTTATAAGCCACGGGCTAATTGCACAGTTTTGAGTCGTCCTTTTGCACGACGCAGGTTCCTGCCGATAACCTCAAGGTCAATCGTAGGTTCCGGGTTTTCAATATGCTTCAAAGCTCTGGCTTCTGCCGCTTGTGCACGTGCTACATCGATATTTTCAGACATCTCTGCAGCAGCACTGAGGACAGTGACTTTATTATTGTTAACTTCCATAAAACCGGCATCAATGAAAATGAAGTGATCTTTTCCATCTTCACTCCTATATTTCAAAGGAGATTCATTCAACGTGCCAATCAGTGGAGCATGGTTGGCCAAAATGCCAATTGGACCCATAACTGTTTCTGCCAACACGTAGGAAACGTCATTTCTTTTCATCAGCGATTTATCAGGTGTAACAATTTCCAATTGCATTAATTTAGCCATGCAATCAATCCACCTTCATGCTTTTAGCTTTGGCAACCGCATCGTCAATGGTACCAACCATGTAGAATGCGCCTTCCGGTAAATCATCATGTTTACCATCAAGGATTTCCTTGAAACCACGGATTGTTTCGTTAAGTGGTACATATTGACCAGGAGTACCGGTAAATTGTTCCGCAACGAAGAATGCCTGGCTCAGGAATTTCTGAATCTTACGGGCACGAGCAACAGTAACTTTGTCGTCCTCGCTCAATTCTTCCATACCAAGGATAGCGATGATGTCCTGGAGTTCCTTGTAGCGTTGCAGAATTGCCTGTACGCCACGAGCAACAGAATAATGTTCCTCACCAATTACCAACGGGTCAAGAATACGGCTGGTAGAATCAAGCGGATCAACCGCAGGATAAATACCGAGCTCAGCAATCTGACGGGACAGAACTGTTGTTGCATCCAAATGGGCAAAAGTGCCTGCCGGAGCAGGGTCAGTCAAGTCATCCGCAGGTACATAAACTGCTTGTACAGAAGTGATAGAACCGGTAGTTGTTGAAGTAATACGTTCTTGCAAAGCACCGATGTCATTTGCCAAAGTAGGTTGGTAACCTACTGCGGAAGGCATACGGCCGAGCAATGCGGATACTTCAGAACCAGCCTGAATGAAACGGAAAATGTTGTCGACGAACAGAAGTACGTCCTGACCAGCAACATCACGGAAATATTCAGCCATGGTCAAGCCAGTCAGGCCGACACGCATACGTGCGCCAGGTGGTTCATTCATCTGGCCGTAAACGAGAGCCGTTTTACCAATAACGCCGGACTCTTTCATTTCGCCCCAGAGGTCATTACCCTCACGAGTACGCTCACCTACGCCTGCGAAAACGGAAAAGCCGCCGTGCGCGGTTGCAATGTTATGGATAAGCTCCATAATGATAACTGTCTTACCAACACCAGCGCCGCCGAAAAGGCCGACCTTACCACCAAGAGAGTAAGGAGCAACCAAGTCTACGACTTTAATGCCAGTTTCCAGAATTTGTGTAGTAGTTGACTGTTTGTCAAAGCTTGGGGCTGGTCTATGAATAGGCCAGTAATCTGAGGCTTCAACAGGTGTATCGTCATGGTCTACTGTTTCTCCCAAAACGTTGAATATACGACCGAGTGTACCTTCGCCGACCGGTATTGTAATCGGTGCGCCAGTATCTATAGCATCCATACCACGAACAAGTCCATCGGTAGAACTCATAGCAACGGTACGAACAACATTTTCACCAATGTGCTGCATAACTTCAGCAGTCAGATGAATTTTAATACCATTGCCAACTTCACCGTCAATCTTGATTGCGTTATAAATTGCCGGAAGGCTTTTCGGTGGGAATTCAATGTCGATAACAGGGCCAACAACTTGTACTATTTTGCCAGTATTCAATGTTTTCCCTCCCACTTATTTTACTGCAGAGCTTCTGCTCCACCAACGATTTCATTAATTTCTCTGGTTATACCAGCTTGACGCACTTTATTGTAGGAGAGTTCCAGGCTCTTCAACAAGTCATTAGCATTGTCTGTCGCCGAAGACATTGCTGTCATACGTGCGCCCAACTCACTGGCTGCCGCCTGCATTAATGCAGCATACATGATAGTCTTAACATAGTACGGCACCAAATATTTCAATGTTTCACTTGCAGTAGGTTCGAAGATAACGTCGCCTGCTTCTTCATCTTTGTCTGCAAGTTTAGCATGTTCATCATCAAAAGGCTCATTATTTACTGCTGTTTCGCCGGCCTGCGGAGGCACAACAGGTAAAAGCTTTTTGGACAACGGTGTAAAAGATAATGCTGATTTAAACTGAGTATAAATCAGAATAACTTCGTCAACAACACCGGATGTAAACAGTTTTTTTGCTAAATAAGCAACATCATCTGCATCATCATAGGTCGGCTTATCTGAGAATCCAAAGAAAGATTCCTCGATATCAAACCCACGGCGTGAGAAGAAATCTTTAGCCTTACGGCCGACAGTAATCAGAACATAATCGTCTTGGTCCATTAACTCAACAAGAGCATGCTTCAGCAAGTTGGCATTATAGGCGCCTGCTAAGCCTTTATCAGAACTTACAACGATATATGCGCTACGCTTAATAGGTCTTTCCTGCAGAAGCGGATGTTCTGAATAGTCAAGATTTCTCATCGTAGCCTTGTCACTGACAGCAGTAGTTAAAAGCTCTTTAACTTTTTCTGAGAATGGACGACTGGATGCAGCTTTTTCCTGCGCACGGCGCAAACGAGCGGCAGCAACCATCTTCATGGCTTTAGTAATCTGCTGGATGTTTTTGACGCTCTTCATATGCCTGCGTATTTCGCGTGGAGTAGCCATCAGTCATCACCTCGATTCGCCGGTGATAGCAAAGGTATCCTTGAAATCGACAATAGCCTTTTTCAATAATGCTTCTGTTTCGTCAGTAATTTTCTTCTCCGTACGGATTGATTCACCGAGTTCCGGTGCATTGGCAGCAAGATAAGCCAACAATTCTTTTTCGAAACGAGTTACATCATGAACAGGAATATCATCGACATAACCTTTTGTAGCCGCATAAAGCGACATTACTTGTTTTTCAACCGGAAGCGGAGCATATTGACCTTGTTTCAGAACTTCAGTCATACGTGCGCCACGATCGAGCTGTGCTTTGGTCGCTTTATCCAGGTCAGAACCAAATTGAGCAAAAGCTGCCAACTCACGATATTGTGCAAGGTCAAGACGGAGCGTACCAGCAACAGATTTCATTGCTTTTATCTGCGCAGAACCACCTACACGGGATACCGAGAGACCTACGTTGATAGCAGGACGGATACCGGAGTAGAAAAGTTCGCTTTCAAGAAATATCTGGCCATCAGTAATAGAAATTACGTTGGTTGGGATATAACCGCCGACGTCGCCTGCAAGGGTTTCGATAATCGGCAGAGCCGTAATCGAACCGCCGCCTGCAGCCTCATTACGTCTTGCAGCACGTTCCAACAAACGGGAATGTAGATAGAATACGTCGCCAGGATAAGCCTCGCGGCCTGGTGGACGACGAAGCAGCAAGCTCATTGCACGATAAGCAACGGCATGTTTGGACAAGTCATCATAGATACAAAGGACATCTTTGCCTTGATCCATGAAGAACTCACCGATAGTAACGCCGGTATAAGGTGCAAGATATTGCAGCGGTGCGCTGTCAGCTGCAGTAGCTGCTACGATAATAGTATAAGCAAGTGCGCCATGTTGTTCCAAAGTACGAGCAATACGGGCAACAGTAGAAGTCTTTTGTCCGATAGCAACGTAAATACAAATAACGCCTAAACCTTTTTGATTGATGATGGTGTCAACTGCAACAGCAGTTTTACCAGTACCACGGTCGCCGATGATCAACTCACGTTGTCCACGGCCGATTGGCACCAAAGCATCGATAGCTTTAATACCGGTCTGAAGAGGAACGTCTACAGATTTACGGTCAGCGATACCAGGAGCTTGAGCTTCGATACAACGTACAGCTTCATGCTTGATTTCGCCTTTGCCATCAATAGGATCACCAAGGGAGTCAACTATACGGCCGAGCATTTTCTCGCCGACAGGGACTTCCATGATACGACCGGTACGGCGTACCACGTCACCTTGTTTTATTTTGGTCTCGCCACCCATTAAAACGATACCAACTTCATCAGGTCTTAAATTTTGTACCATGCCGCTAACGCCACCAGGGAGCTCAACCAGTTCGCCCGCCATTACGCCACGCATGCCGGTTACGGTTGCGATACCGTCACCAACTTTTTCAATAACACCGACTTCTTCCAAATCGACATCTATTTTATAATCCTGAACTTCTTTAGTCAGGGCTTCAGCTATGCCTGCAGGTTTTTCCAGAGATTGGTCTCCGACTTGTACTTTACCCATCAAGCCGCCGACTTTTTCAAGTTGACGTTTGGAGCTTGCATCAAAAACCTTGTCGCCAATTTTAACGATGATGCCGCCAATTATAGATGGATCAACAATCTTTTGCAGTTCAACCTTTTTGCCTAACTTTTCAGCCAGAATTACGGAAACAGATTCATATTCAGATACAGCAAGATCTCTGGCAGTGGTAACTAGCACTGTGATTAATTCTTCGTTAGCAACAAGCTCGAGATCTTTTGGTTCAAACTCAATTGATGACAAGCTTTCGCTGATCAAAGAAAAGTTTTCATTAGTTTCCATACTGTATCAATCACCTCCGTATTCCCCCAATGCCTAAGCTATGGGAATTAAATAAATCTAAATTAATGACTCTGTCATTTTCTTCAATTATTAGCTACATACCCTTTTGCAAGACGTACGTTAAGCTGATCAAAAAAATCAGCGCTTGTTCAAAACATCATCAGCAATATCGGCAACCAGTTTTTGATCCTTATCGGAATTCAATTTCTGGTTAACAATCTTTCCTGCTATCAAAGTGCTTAATTTGATAACTTCGGCTCTGATATCCAATAATGCCTGCTGTTTCTCCTGTTCAATACGTTCTTTTGCATTAGCCATTAAGGCTTCCTGTTCTACACGCGCCTGTTCTACAAGTTCATCATGAAGATTTTGTGCAATTTGATTAGCTTTGTTAACAATTTCAGTTGCTTCCTGGCGTGCACCAGCTAATTGTTCTGCATATTGCTCTTTCAGAGCTTCTGCATCCAATCTTGTTTGCTCAGCGGAATCCAAATCGTTAATGATTCGGTTGCGCCGGTCGTCCATTGCCTTTAATAATGGCTTGTAAGCGAATTTCGCAAGAATTGCCAAAAGAACTAAAAAATTCAGGATCTGCGCAATAAGTGTTGCATTAACATCTACCAATTATAGCACTCTCCTTTTTCCCCTTTTTGAAACTCTGCGAATTATTTTACAAAGGGATTAGCGAAGACAAGAACGATAGCAATAACTGCGGAAATAATAGGAATAGACTCAACAAGACCGATAGCAATAAGCATATTTACTTGGAAAGTGGAAGCAGCTTCCGGTTGACGAGCCATACATTCTAAAGCTTTAGTAGCAACGGCGGAATCTCCTTTTGTAGCACCAAGTGAAGCACCAACTGCAATAATAGCAGAAGCAAATACTGAAGCAGTAACGATAATAGCATTTTCTGTCATTTTAAAATTCATCCTTTCGATTTTAAAAAAATTTTGTTTTTCAAATTATATAAATTTTAATTTGAACTAAGTAAAAATATATACCTTACCTATTAGTGATGTGCCCTGAATACAGGGGCGATGGCAATCATAGTCAGCATTGTAAAAATAAAAGCCTGCAGGAAGCCAACGA
Source organism: Acholeplasmataceae bacterium (assembly GCA_012517145.1). Lineage (GTDB taxonomy): Bacteria > Bacillota > Negativicutes > Acidaminococcales > Acidaminococcaceae > RZYP01. Next base: position 8,810 of record JAAYVM010000216.1, on the reverse strand, counting down.
TCAAGCTGAAACCAATCCATAAATCTGGAATAACCCAAGGTGCCAGCATATAAAGAACAATAAGCAAAATTTCACCGGCCAGAATATTACCAAATAGACGTAAAGCCATGGTTAAAGGTTTTGATACTTCTTCCAAAAGATTCAATGGCAGGAAAAGAAATGACGGTTGAATAAAATGTTTAAAATAGCCCAAACCATTGCGCATGATACCTAGAACATAAACCGTAAAAGACACGGTAACAGCCATACCAAGTGTAACGTTGATATCATTTGTCGGTGAAGTAAAGTGTGCGCCAACCTGCGGCAGCAAACCAATCTCATTGCCGACGAATAAGTAAAGGAAAAGAGTTATAATGAAGGGAGCGGCTGCGCGGCGTCCTTCCATTCCCATATTGCCTTCCATCAAGCCATTTAGCCACTCAATGAAGACTTCAACAATGTTTTGAACTCCAGAAGGAATAATCTCTGCTTTACGGGTTGCCGCAAAAACAATAAGAGCGACCACAGCCATCGTAAGCCAGGACATATACATGGTCTGCATATTGATAACTACCCCGTCAAAGACTTCTGTGGGCAAATAGTGAATAATACCACTTCCAGATGCTTCAGCGATTTCCATTTTGTTCACTCCTTTCTTCACGAACAGAGAATCATCTCTTGCGGCCCGCGATAATTATGAGATTGCAAAGTAAAAATATATGTGACAGTATGAAGCCCATGAATACACCAAAAACACTGAGCCCCAACTTTAACATAACCATAACCAACATGACAGCAAAGGCAAGCCTTTTAATTAAAGTTCGATGCATCTCCTGCAGCGACTTCTCACCTTCCATAGTCATACCTTTGCGTACGCCTCGAAACATCATCAGCGTATCAATAAATCCCCAGGCACAACCAGCGGCCCAAATAAGCGCGCTTTCCAGTCCTCGGGAAAAAAGAACCAAAGATACAATGCATAACGAAAAGAAGGCATGACGAAAGAGCACTGTCTTAAAGGACGCAAGAACATCTTGTACCATCTTATTCATAGTGCTTTTCCTTGTTAGTATTATCCGAAGTAATAACCATCAGCCAATAATCAACAGTCAATATTACCAACCTTTTTGTAAAGATGCAAAAACTGTCACAATCTTGGCATTCTCCAAATTATAACAACTACATTTTAATAAAAAAACACTTATTTGACAACCTTTTTTTCTAAATTGCAGACGAAAATTCCGGCATTCTTTCCACCGGGTATCCGTAAGCTGCCAGCAAGGTCTTTACAATGCGTTCTGAGGCTTTGCCATCACCATAAGGATTGCAGGCATCAGCCATCTGTCTGTAATATCTTTCATCATCGAGCAGTTTGTTGGTTTCCTGAAGAACATCTTCAAACGCTGTTCCAATAAGTTTTACCGTACCTGCTTCCACTGCTTCCGGACGCTCTGTCGTATCACGTAAAACCAGTACAGGTTTGCCTAGTGCCGGTGCTTCTTCCTGGATACCGCCGGAGTCAGTAAGAACTATATTCACTTTGGCCATCAGGTTGGCAAATGGCTCGTAATCAAGCGGTTCTATCAGATGCACCCTGTCAAGATGCCCTAATTCCTGTTCAACTATTTCCCGCACTTTTGGATTTTTATGCACTGGAAAGATAGCTTTTACATCAGGATGAGTAAGGATAACCTCTTTCAGTGCCTGGTAAACCTGACGCATAGGTGCGCCAAGATTTTCTCGACGATGCGTTGTCACAAGGATAAGACGTCCACCACTGTTCAGCAAATCGTGGAGAGAATCTTCCGAAAATCTATAGTCAGTCTTTACTGTTTTTACCAAGGCATCAATTACGGTATTACCCGTAACGAATATCTTGCCTGCATCAATATTTTCCCGCAAAAGATTTTCTTTAGAAATAGCGGTAGGTGCAAAATGGAAATCAGCCAGTGATCCAGTCAGTTTACGGTTCATTTCCTCAGGGAAGGGCGAATACTTATCGCCGGTACGCAACCCTGCCTCTACATGCCCCACAGCAATCTGAGCATAAAAAGATGCCAGCGCTCCTACGAAGGTTGTTGTCGTATCCCCGTGTACCAATACTATATCGGGTTTTGCTTCTGCAAGCACAGAACCCAATCCTTCCAGGGCGCGGCGAGTAACATCGTAAAGAGTCTGGCCTTTCGTCATAATATTCAAATCATAATCAGGCACAACACAAAAAAGGTGCAGCACCTGATCAAGCATTTCTCTGTGCTGTGCTGTAACAGCAACAACCGGCTCAATAAAATCCGGGTATTTCTTCATTTCCAAAACTACCGGGCACATCTTGATTGCTTCTGGTCGCGTTCCAAAAACTGCCATGACTTTAAGTTTTTTCACTACATACTCTCCTGACATTTTTTATTAACGGTCGTTCAAGATACCGATTTTTTTCGCGCAAAAACATACACACGCAATAATAACTGATACCAACAAAACTGCATAAATACCGTCTATCTCGGTCAGCAGGATGGCACTTAATCCCAAACCGGCACTGATAAGATACATCAGAATAACTGCCTGTCTTTGCGTTAGTCCCATCGCTAATAGTCTATGATGAAAGTGTCCTTTGTCCGGTTTAAAAATAGGCTTACCGGCAAGATGGCGGCGCAAAATAGCAAAAGCAGTATCCATAATAGGCAGCCCCAATGCTATAGCCGGCACGATCAAAGCAATCGTGGTCGCACTTTTTACCGCACCCAGGATAGAGATGGCGGCCAAAATGTAACCGATAAACATACTGCCTGTATCTCCCATAAAGATAGTAGCCGGATTGAAATTATAGCGGATAAAACCTATGATACCACCAGCCAAAGCTGCCGTCATAACCGCTACCGTATAATATCCTTCCTGCAAGGCGACAAGGATGATTGTCACGGACGCAATCGCAGAAACGCCTGCTGCCAGACCATCAAGACCATCCATCAAGTTGACAACGTTGGTGAAACTTACTACCCAAAAAATAGTTATGGGAACGGAAAGATAATCCAGATAGAAATATCCCCCCATAGGGTTATTTAACCATTCAATCTGTATACCAAAAAGAATCAGAACTGCAGCTGCGACTATCTGCCCAAGCAGCTTAACCTTCGCCGGAAGCTGATAAACATCATCCAGAATACCAACAATCAGGATGACCAAGGCACCCGTTAAAATGCCAAACAAGTCTTTCGACATAGTCACAGTTGAGAGTACTGCAATCAAAAAGCCTACAAAAATTGCCAATCCACCAAGTCGCGGCATAATGCCTTTATGAACCTTACGTGGATCAGGTTTATCGACTGCTCCGATCTTAAATGCAAGATTTTTAACATAAGGAGTTAAAATCCAACTCGTGAATAATGCTATAGCAAATGCTATTACATATGTTTTCACTAAAATATACCTCTTAACGGCCGTAGCCACTTTCTATTTTTTCTTGCGTGTTATTGTGTAAAATGAAAATATATAAAAAACTATACAGTTAACATTAACAGTATATACCGAAAAAGGTCCCGCGACAAGTATATTAATTTTATGTCAATTGCTGCAAAACTATATTTTAAATTTATATGGCAATAGTTAAAGAGTTCCTCTGGCTGCTTCCACACGCGACTATTCGGCTGTAAACAGCCGGTCGCTGATGTGCAGCAAGCCCGTCACTTCTTTAGCCATTTCCTCGATTGTCATTTCAAAGACAAAGTGCTCCTCGCACTGCTCACACACGACTATCCGGTTGCAAACAGCCGGTCGCATCTTTAGCCTTTGCCATGATTCGTTTTTACCATTTGCTGCAAAAGATGTAAAAAATGTAGGAATGGCTATGCATTCCTACATTAATATTTTTACTTTTTTATTTAGAACTTGCTTCAGGATTCCAGATAACTATTTCCAGATCAGTTGCTTCCTTCATCATGTTTTCAGCTAACTCGTCCGGGTACGGATTTGCGTAAACAATCCTCTTGATACCTGCATTAATCAAAATCTTTGTGCACACGACACAGGGCTGGTGAGTGCAATAAAGCGTAGCACCATCAACAGAAACGCCATATACTGCCGCCTGGATTACCGCATTCTGCTCCGCATGTATGCCCCGGCAAAGTTCATGCATTTTGCCGGAAGGAACATTCATCTTGGCGCGGAAGCAGCCTACTTCTTCGCAGTGGGCCAAACCCTTTGGAGTTCCGTTATAGCCGGTAGCCAGAAGTCTCTTGTCCTTAACAATGACAGCACCAACGCTGCGACGCAGACAGGTAGAGCGTTTACTGGCAACTTGTGCCATTTCCATAAAATATGAATCCCAATCCGGTCTGTTCGGCATGATTATTTCGTCCCAAAAATACGGTCGCCGGCATCACCAAGACCAGGAACTATATAACCATGGCTATTCAGGTGGTCATCAAGAGCAGCCGTAAAAATTTCAACATCAGGATGTTCGTTGTTAACAACTTCAACGCCTTCAGGTGCCGCAACGAGACACATCAGACGAATATTCTTCAGGCCACGTTTTTTGAGCATTGAAATAGCCGCAGCTGAGGAACCACCGGTTGCAAGCATCGGGTCAACAACAATTGCCTCCGCGCTCATATCTGGCGGTAATTTGCAATAATATTCAACTGGTCTCAGGGTCTTAGGATCCCTGTAAAGTCCTATATGTCCTACTTTAGCATTCGGAATCAGTTTCAGAACGCCGTTAACCATACCTAAGCCTGCACGCAGAATAGGTATAACTGTTATGGAAGTAGTCGCCAAACGGTAGCCTGTGCAAGTAGTAATAGGTGTCGTAACACTTACTTCATCAAGTTTGAAATCACGCGTGATTTCATAAGTCATAAGCATAGCAATTTCATCCAGCAACTCGCGGAAATCCTTAGAGCCGGCTTCAGCATCACGCATCATTGTTAATTTGTGTCTGATTAAAGGATGATCAACTACCTTGATTTTCATTTAAATTGCCCCTTTTTCTAAATTATAGCTCCGGATACATCGGATATTTCTTGCAGAGAGCATCAACTCTGGCTGCAGCCTCTTTTTGTTTATCCGAATCTGTCGGATTATTTAATACCAAGCCAATAATCGCGGCCACTTCTTTAAGGTCTTCCTGTTTAAACCCTCTGGAAGTAACAGCTGCCGTTCCCAGGCGAATGCCGCTAGTTACAAACGGACTTGCCGGATCAAACGGAATAGTATTTTTATTGCAGGTGACGCCTGCCTCATCAAGCAGGTGCTCAGCCTCTTTACCTGTCAATCCTTGCCCACGGACATCAACCAGCAGCAAGTGGTTATCAGTGCCGTTGGAAACTAGACGGAAGCCTTCGGCCAGAAGTCCTTCAGCCAAAGCTTTGCAATTATCTAAAATAGACTGTTGGTAAATTTTGAATTCAGGCTGCAGCGCTTCGTGCAGAGCGACAGCTTTTGCAGCAATCACGTGCATCAAAGGACCGCCCTGGGTTCCCGGGAAAATAGCTTTATCGATGGCTTTTGCATCTTTTTCTTTGCACAAAATCAAGCCGCCGCGTGGTCCACGCAGAGTTTTGTGAGTAGTGGTAGTAACAATATCAGCATAAGGCACTGGGCTCGGATGCAGGCCTGCGGCAACAAGTCCAGCGACATGCGCCATGTCTATCATCAATAAAGCGCCGACTTTGTGAGCAATTTCTGCCATTCTTGCAAAATCAATTATGCGCGGATACGCACTTGCGCCGCCGACAATGATTTTTGGCTTGTGCTCTTCTGCCAGTCTTTCGAGCTCATTATAGTCGATGGTTTCGGTTTCCGGATTGACACCGTAAGGAACGATATTGTAATAAGTACCGGAAATATTAACAGGGCTGCCATGAGTCAAATGGCCGCCATGAGAAAGATTCATGCCCATGATGGTGTCGCCCGGTTTCAGAAAAGCAAAATAAACAGCAGTATTGGCATTGGCGCCGGAATGAGGCTGCACGTTGGCGTGTTCAGCGCCAAAAAGTTCTTTGGCACGTTCAATAGCCAATGTTTCAACTTTATCGACGTATTCGCAGCCACCGTAATAACGGTGTCCAGGATAACCTTCTGCGTATTTATTGGTCAGAACGGTGCCCATGGCTTCCATAACTGCCGGAGTTACAAAGTTTTCAGATGCAATCAACTCAATTTTGTTGCGCTGCCTGCCTAATTCTTCTTGTATAGCAGCATAGATTGCCGGGTCAGAAGCTTGCAAATTTTCCAAATACATCAAAATCCCCCTCAACTATTATTCGTATACGGCCCTTTCACCGCCTACATAGGGCGGGCGGGTCCTGGCAGCAGTCAAAATAGCTGCGCCTATTTCATTTTGCGACAAACGTACTGGCACGGCAACGCGTTTAAGATGCATGCCTATCAAAGTCTGTCCTATATCAAGCCCAAGATGGGCAGTGATTTTTTCCACTACAATCGGTTGGTTAAAAGTTTCGTAAGCAACTTGTGCCAAAGAACCACCGGCGTGTGCCACCGGTCTGACGGCCACCTCTTCCCAGCAGTACTTTTCAGCAGCTTCACTTTCTGTCACCAACGAGCGGTTAAGATGTTCGCAGCATTGTACTGCGAGATATAAGCCATGCGCGGAAGTAACTTCCCGCAGCGCGTCAAAGATTGCCTGCGCTGCTTCGAGCGAACCGGCGGTGCCGATTTTATTGCCCAAAACTTCACTCGTACTGCAGCCTACAACAAAAACCTGCCCCGGTTTCGGTGCGGAAGCCTCAATGAGTTCTTCAGCTGCTGTTTTGACCTGTTTCATTATTTTTTCCAAAGGCAACACAATCACCTTGCTTCATCTAATTTCGTGATTTTCTCTGTCCGGCAGGCGTGCCGACCCCCCTGGAAAACTCCATGCAGCCAGGTATCGACGATCATCTCAGCATGTCCGACACCCAAAGTGCGCTCACCAAGGCAGAGGATGTTAGCATCATTATGTTCACGGCTCATCAATGCTGAAAAAACATCAGCACAAAGTGCGGCACGAATACCGTGAATCTTGTTAGCAGCTATAGAAATGCCTATACCTGTACCACAAATAAGGATACCTCTTTTAGGTTCTCCTGCGGCTACTGCCCGCCCCACTTTTTCAGCAATATCGGGATAATCAACCGATGCTTCTGTAAAAGTACCAAAATCCAGCACTTCAACATCTTTCGCTTGCAAATATTTTTTGATGTGTTCCTTCAAATGAAATCCGCCATGATCGCTGCCAATTGCGATTCTCATGTCTGCTTCACTCCCAACATAATTATTCATAGGACGAACCATAATGCTATTTTATCACAAAAATTCAGGACACGTACCACTTTGTACGAAAAGTTTTTGGTTCTCTGCGAGCAGGATGTTGTTGCCCGCCGCTTTGCGCAGCCTGTTCATTAAAGCCAGTCCGAGGCCTGTTTCAGCAACTCCCTGTGCCAGGATTACATTGACTTTTTCGTGGTCGAAACTCCTGAGCCAGGTAAAAAGATTTTCTGCCAGAACTGCCGGATCTTCCTGCCAGTTTCTAATAACAAGATTACTATCCTTTGGTAGAGCAGTGGCCACAGCTGCATTAGCAATAACGCCAATCTTTTTGCCGCTGGCCAGACCTTTCGCTATAGCAGCTTTCATCTGCAATGGAGCTTCATTGCCGATAAATAAATACATCGGTGCCTGCGGAGCGTAGTGACGATATTTCATGCCCGGCGCTTTAGGCCTGCATTCACTGTTTCCTGCCAGCGCAGGATCGATTTCTACCGCGCCTAAAACTTCTTCCAGCATCTCTTTCGTGATGCCGCCCGGTCTTAAAATCACAGGTACCGGTGTCGTCGTATCCACCACAGTGGACTCAACGCCAATATCACTGCTGCCGCCATCGATAATGCCGGCAATCAGTCCATTCATATCTTCCAGAACATCCTGGGCGTTAGTCGGGCTCGGTTTACCGGATTTATTAGCCGATGGAGCAGCTATCGGGCAGCCTGCCAACGCAATAAGCCTGCGTGCCACCGGATGCACAGGCATCCTTACTGCCACCGTATCCAGACCGGCACTGACTTCGTCAGGTATAAGTGCTGATTTAGGTACAACCAGAGTTAAGGGACCCGGCCAAAAGGCTTGCATCAAGGCCTGCGCATTAGCCGATAACCCAGCTGTCAATTGTTCTATTTCGTTTTTTTTCGCTATATGAAGAATCAGAGGATTATCTGCGGGCCGTCCTTTGGCCGCAAAAATTTTTCTGACCGCACTGCCGTTGAGTCCATTGGCACCAAGCCCATAAACCGTTTCTGTTGGGAAAGCAACTACTTCCCCTTCTCTTATTAAAGCAGCGGCCTCATTCAATTTTTCTTCATTTAACTGTTCTTCATTCTTTATCAATCGCCATAAGCGAGTCTGCATATACTGAGCCTTCTTTCGCTGCAAAAATCATCCGTTCGATACCGGCATAATCCTTGCGAACTGCCGTTACGGAAAAGCCTTGTTCCCGGCAAAGCTGCGTGACAGCATCACTTTGGTGAATGCCGATTTCAAAAGCCAGCAAGCCTCCCGGCAATAAGTGCTCCGAAGCACCGGCAATGATCCTTCGATAAAAATCAAGCCCATCCTTACCGCCATCCAGGGCGCCTTTCGGTTCCTTTTGTACGTCAGCGGCAAGCGTGGTTATATCTTCTGTAGGTATATACGGCGGGTTGGAAACAATGACATCGTAGCGCTCTCCTGCCGGCAGTTTGCTGTAAAGGTCGGACAATACAGGTGTAAAGCGTTCCCTGACGCCGAGCCTTTCGGCATTCTCTGTGGCAACAGCAAGTGCCGTAGGCGAAATATCAACT
>JAAYVM010000215.1 GCA_012517145.1 Acholeplasmataceae bacterium | reverse complement strand
GGATAAAATTAATGCAAAAATTGACAAGGTTCAGGATAAAATTACGCTGGTTGGTGAAAAATATGATAACAAGTATACCAGAAAGGCCGTTTTGATTTTTAGCTGCATTGCTTTTGTAGTGGGAATCTTAATAGGCTTTTTAGCCAAAACGAAGGTGTTTTAAAATGGATATTTTAAAAAAATATTTGCCATACCTATTAGCGTTTTTACTTGGCTTTGTAGCAGGGTATTTATTCTGCCAAAAAACAACTGCACCAGTAACAATTGAGAAAGCTCCAATAGTCAAAACCGAATATCAGACGCAGACAAAAACGGAAGTTGTTTACGTCCCGAAAGGTGAAGACGAAAAAACTGATGTTGAAGTTAACGCAAATAAGCCTGATCTGAATATAAAGGTTAACGGAAAAGAAGCTGTTTTTAATAAAGAATATAACGAGAATTATCTTTTTGAGCGTAATAAGCTTGTTGTTGATCAGCAATCTAAGACCAGTATAAATATCGAAGTACCGACGATTGACAAAACAAAGCATTACGGTGCTGGACCTGGCTTATCAAATCATGGACTTTCCGGTATGGCGACTTACCCCGTTATCAAAAAGGCTAATCTTGACGGCTGGGTGTATGTTGATAAAGAAACTGCTGCTACTGGCATAATATTAAGATTCTAAATAGTTTAAGCCCCCTCGGTAAATTCCGAGGTGGCTTTTTTTGTTGCATTATTTGACTAAATGTTATATTATATATATACTTATCTTAAGAAGATGTATGGGAGTGGCAACTATTGCGTACTAATATTGCGTTACCGGTAAACGATTGTCTTGCAGAAGACATAGTCTGGAAAGAAAAGGTTGCCCCATTATTGAGAGATGTACCATTAAATATATATGATGTCTGCGAGTATGGCGTGACAGAAATGATTAATAATGTAATTGATCATTCAGAATGCGACAAAATCTCTGTGCAAGTGACTATTGATGACGACTACATAGAATTTAAAATTAAAGACTATGGTATAGGAGTTTTTAATAAAGTACAAAAAAAATTAGGCTTAGAATACCCGCATGAAGCCATCTTTGAAATAGTAAAAGGAAAATGTACAACCGATCCAACTAGACACACAGGTGAGGGTATATTTTTTACATCTCACATGTTTGATCAATTCTTCATTTTATCCGGCGGTATTCGTTTTGTAGCTGGAACTATATTTGAGGAAAAATCATATACATTTGAAAATAGAGATAGAATAGGAGGGACTGTTGTGGTTATGCGAATTTCAAAAGAATCGAAAGTCGAAAAAAAAGATGTTTTTGATAAATTCACGGCTTCTAATGATGATGATTTCGGATTTAGCAAAACCTGTTTCCCTATCAATCTAGCTGCGCAAGAAGGCGGAAAAGTAATATCAAGATCTCAAGCAAAGCGTATCTTAGTAAGGGCTGACAAGTTCAGCGAAGTTATTTTAGATTTTAAAGGGATTGAGGAAATAGGCCAGGGATTTGCCGATGAAGTATTTAGGGTTTTTAAGTTAACACATCCTAATACTCGGATAATTCCAATGAACACTACGGAAGATATCGACAAAATGATAAAAAGAGCATTAACGGCTAACGTTTAAAACAAAATATCTTAGTAGACATTATAAGCCCCTCGCATTGAGGGGCTTATTTTTTATGCCTTAAAACTGTTATAATGACAGAAATGATTATATTAGGAGAGTGGCTGTTTTGAAAATGACTGTTACGAAGATAGATGTGGCGACTTCCCAACTAAAAGAGGCAATTAATTTATTTTTTGAAGAGCGAGATCCCGTATCAATTCATACATTAGTAGGTGCAGCATTACAGATATTGAATGATCATATTACTGATAAAAGCGTCATACTAAATAATAATCTTTTTTTACACAAGGATTCCTTATATATTAAGGATGAGTATAGAAAAGAATGGGTTGATGCAATAAATAAGGCAAAAAACTTTTTTAAGCATGCTGATAGAGATATTGTAAAAGGTGTGCTTTCACTGGAGTTCGAAACAGAAGTAAATGATTTTAATATATTTGGAGCGCTCCAAAGCTTAAAAATATTAAATAGTGAAATTCATGAAAATACATTAGAATTTTGTTTTTTTGATAAAGTCCATATAATTGTGTAAAAAGAAAGAGTCATCAAAACCCTTTTTAAGGTACAATTTTTCTGACCAAAGAAAATATGCCTTAGGAGGATTAAGATGACCCAAGTACATTTTACAATGACTGCAGAAGATATTCAAAGCCTAATTCAACAATCTGTTGAAAATGATGTATCAAAAAAGATATTAACCATGGTTTTCAACCAGCTTATGGAACAAGAACGCAGTGATTACATTAATGCCAGCGACTATGAACGCAGCGAAGAACGGGTAAGTTACCGCAATGGGTATTATGAGCGCGATTTTACAACCAGAGTCGGAACACTGGAGCTTAGAGTTCCCCGTACGCGTGACGGCAAATTCTCGCCGTCTGTTTTTGAACGCTATCAGCGGAATGAAAAAGCATTACTTGCCGCTATGCTTGAAATGTACATTTCCGGTGTTTCTACGCGCAAAGTAACTAAAATAGTTGAAGAACTCTGTGGGAAAAAGATTTCTAAATCGTTGGTTTCAACTCTTACTAAGGATCTTGACGAAATAGTTGCAAAATGGCAGCACAGTTCCTTAAACAACGAATGCTATCCCTATCTCATGGTTGATGTAATATATCTTAAGGTACGCGAAGAAGAACGAGTCATCTCAAAAAGCTGCCATATAGCGATAGGCTTTTCACAAGAAGGCGGTCGCAAAGTCCTTGGCTTCCTTATTCAAAATGGTGAAAGTGAGGAAAGCTGGTCCCACTTCTTCGAATACTTAAAAACAAGAAACTTGCAGGGCGTCCAGATGATTACTTCTGATGCTCATAAAGGACTGGTGTCGTCGATAAAGAAATCATTTGCAAATGTGTCATGGCAACGCTGCCAGGTACATTTCCTGCGTAATATCTTTGCAAGTATTCCCAAAAAAGATTCCGTTGCCTTTCGTGAACAGATCAAAGCATTGTTCAAGTTTACTGATATAGACATTGCAAGAAAAACCAAAGCAAAGATAACAGAGACCTACATTGATGACCGCAAATATAAAACCGCATGCACTATCTTGGATGAAGGCTTTGAAGACGCGTTTCAATATATTACATCCGGTGGGAGAAATTCACGTTTGCGAAGCACAAACCTTTTAGAAAGGCTAAATGAAGAATTACGCAGGCGAGAGAAAATTGTTCGCATATTTCCTAATGTATCGTCTGCAAATCGTTTGATTGGAGCTTTATTGATGGATCAGTCGGAACAGTGGGAATATGCTGCGAGAAATTATATCAAGATGTAAGACCATTAAACATTGTGCCGGTAATTTTACACAAGATTTTGGACTTGACTGTTTTTTTAACTATTGGTTTTTGTTTAATAAGCCAAATCTTTTAAGCGAAGAAGGGAAAAAAGGTATACTTTCAATGCTAAAAACTAATCCAGATATTTTTTCCAATCTTTCTGGTATGCAGAGTAAAAAATACAATTATGATATGTTAACTTATGCAAAGTTGCATAATATCAAGGATGTACAGCAATTGAAAGAACGCTTTCCTCTGAAGTCCAATATTTAAAGGTTTAATCTAAAAAATATATTTTTATTTAATTAGTTAAAAAAATTGATGACTCAGGTTGCAAAATCTCTTTTCGCTGAATATATGTAAGTGAAAGGAGATGGCAAAATGCTACTATTGACAATTAAGGATCATGAAAAAGTACTTTTTACATTAAAAGGAAGGGGTGTTTGTGAGCTAATACTACAACTTGCTGAAGTATCTGTTGATTATGCTTTTTATCGTGATGTTGAAAGAAGCATTAGTGAAAAGATAAAAAGAGATTTTGATGCTAGTAGAGTTGTTAAAAAAATGATAAAAAAGAAATAGAAAAAATGGAAATTAGATTGATATGAGATATTACTTGTTCATCATAGTTCAGGACTAAGAGGTAACTCAAATTTACTTTATTATTATTTTTATACAACAAAGTTCTTAGTAATTTCTAGTATTTTATTGTTGTGGGAGCAACTTGGGTGCAACATACACTTATAAGTAGCCCAAAACAACCTAAAAACATGACCTTTAAGAGCAATATTTAGGTATTAAAGTATCAATAAACAGCATAATAGAGCCATTTTCATAAAAGTAAGGCTCTACCTTCTAAGCCGTGTGTCGAGCGTTCGAGTCGCCCCAGGGTCACCATTTTAAACGATAAGCCACAGTCAAAGACTGTGGCTTTTTTATTTTGCTTATTGCGTTATGATAAACAGTTTTATAATATTTTTTATTATTTTTAAAGTGAGCAGAATTTTTCCTAGCTTCTAAAAGCTGCTTGAAAATAAAATTTTGGTGTCAAACCGAAAGATAATGTATATGGAATTTGACGATGGTCAAATTCAGCTGTTATAATTAGAGGAAAAATAGAGGCGATGGAGTTCGCCATAATTCTGCGAAAAAGCGGTAATGACTCCTACCAACGATAATGCGCTGGTAGGAGTCTCTTTTTTATTATATTATAGTTAGAGGGGGAATTCGCGGGAGACAAAATTTCTTGCCAGAGGTAAAATAGTAACTGTTAAGTGTTTTTAAACTCGGTGAAGAAATACGGAGGTAATTATATGCCTAAAATTGCTAACTCAGCCAAAAGATTGAGAATCTATATCGGCGAATCAGACCGCTGGAACGGGAAGTCATTGTTTGAGGCTATTGTTCTTCAGGCAAAAGAACTGGACTTAGGTGGGGCAACAGTTTTTCGCGGCGTAATGGGTTATGGCGCGAACAGTCGGATACACACGGCTAAGATTGTCGAGCTATCTAGTGATTTGCCCATAATGATAGAGATAATCGACAGTGAGGAGTATATAGCGAAAATAATGCCTTTCTTAGACGAAGTGGTTAAGGAAGGTATGGTAACCCTTGATGATATAGAAGTAGTCAAATATGGTAAGAAGATGCCAAGGAAATAAGTTTTTTACAGGAGTGTAATTTATGGTGAAATTGTTCGCAGTGGCATTGGGAGGAAGTGTTGGAGCAGCAACAAGGTATCTTGTTTCTACCTGGGCGGCAGAACGCTTTGGCAGCGACTTCCCTTATGGTACTTTGGTTGTGAATGTAGTTGGATGTTTCATAATAGGAGCTTTTCTGGTGCTTGTGACGGAAAGGGCAATAGTAAATCCATATTGGCGTCTTATAGTTGCTGTCGGATTTCTCGGAGGTTTGACGACTTTTTCTTCTTTTGGCTACGAAACGTTGAAACTGATTGAAGATTCCCAGTTACAATGGGCCGCTTATAATGTTATGGCTAATTTGTTTTTGGGCTTTTTGGCTACATGGCTGGGTATGACGGCGGCAAGGGCGATTTAAAACTATTTAAGTAATTCAGGTTTCAGATTCAGCTATTTTGTAAGATAATACGGTAAAAAGCGACGGGACATACGACAGAAGAGGGAAGCTTTCCTAAGTTTAAAGAAAATATTATGTAAGCTGGAGAAATTAAATACTGATGTGTATTGTATACTTTTTTTCTTCGTAAATTGCAATAGCAAATTGAACAAAAATATTAATCCATAATGATTCTCAACAAGCATATACCTTATCCAAGAATGTCTCGAAGAGCTCCTCTGGCGTATGGTAGGCCAGCACCCGTCTTGGACGGCTGTTGAGAGCGT
>JAAYVM010000214.1 GCA_012517145.1 Acholeplasmataceae bacterium | reverse complement strand
CTGACCAAAAAACGAAGTATGTTCATCCTGGCATTACTGCCGGACAGATGGCGGAACAAAAAAACAAAGAAGGATATTAGAATAAGGCAATATTTTCGAAATTTTGCGGTTGGTGGTTATCTTAGGAAGCTTTAGATGACAACCGGCCGCTTTTGTTATAGAATAAAATAAACTTTGTTTAGCTTGTAAATTAATTATAGGGGTGTATATGCATGAGTGAGTATAAGCCTGTTACAAATGAAGTAATCGAAGCCTTAAAGGCTGCTGTTGGCAGTGAATATGTTCTTACCGAACCGGAGAAGCTTGACGCCTATAAAACTGACGAAGAAACTAACCCGCATTATTTCCATCTGCCTGAGGCAGTAGTTTTACCTGGCAGTGCGGAAGAGGTTGCTGCCGTTGTGAAGCTTGCTAACCAATATAAATTTCCAATCACGGTCAGGTCGGCAGGAACCAGCTTAGCTGGGGGTGCTATCCCTGTCTGTGGCGGCATTGTGCTTTTGCTTGAACGCTTGAACAAAATTCTCGAAGTTAACCATGATGCTATGTATATGGTGGTAGAGGCTGGCGCACTTACAAAAGAAATTCAGGAAATTGCAAATAAAGAAGGCCTGTTGTATGCAGGTGACCCCTGCAGTGCTGACAGCTGCCTTATTGGCGGCAATATTGCAACCAATGCCGGCGGCAATAAAGCTGTACGTTATGGCACTACAAGAAATCAGGTTTATGCAGTTGAAGTAGTTACACCAACGGGCGATATTGTAGAAATGGGCGCACGCTTGCAGAAGAAAACGACCGGTTATTGTCTGGAGCAATTACTGATCGGCAGTGAAGGCACTTTGGGTATTATTACCAAGGCTACTTTGAAGCTGCAGCCGCTGCCGCCATACCGTTTTGATTTGCTGGCGATTTTCACCGAAGTTGAAAAAGCCATTGATATCGTTCCGAAAGTAATTAAAGCTGGCATTACACCGACGAGCGTGGAATTCATGGATAATAGTTTTGTGCGTTCTACCAATGACTATTGTGAAAGCCGTTTGCCGCATTACGAGGATGGCAACTATGTCATCATTACGGTAGAAACCTTCAGCGAAGATGAGCTGGACAGCAAAATGGAAGTGCTCGACACTCTGTGCAGTGAAAATGGTGCCGTTGAGGTTTTGGAAGCGGATGAAAGAGTATGGAAACTGCGCCGCAGCTGTCAGGAATCGGTACGTATCATCAGTCTCGTCAGCATTACGGATGATTTAGTCGTGCCTTTGGATAAAATTGCGGAAACCATTAAATTCGTCATGGAAACCGGCAAGAAATACCCATTCAAAGTTATGACGCTTGCCCATGCCGGTGATGGCAATCTGCATTTTGTTCTCTGCAAATGCGAACTTGCTGATGAGGTTTGGGAGAAAGAAGTTGCCAAGTTCCATGCCGAGGTTTATGAATATGCTTATGGCATTGGTGGGCGTTTGTCGGGCGAACATGGCATCGGAGTAAAAAAATTAGAAGAGCTGGAAACTTATACTGCACCGGGTGAGCTATTGGTGATGAAAACTATTAAAAAAGCAATGGATCCGAATAATATACTGAATCCTGGCAAATTGCTAAAAATTTAAGCAATTTTGAAAGAGCAATGTTCCGGTGGAACATTGCTCTTTTTTTCATGTAAACATTTTACTGTAAGTGACAATTTTGGGCTTTTGGTGTAAAATGAAAAAGCAAGTTCTTTCAGAAAAACAATTAAATTAGTAGGAGTGTAGAATGGAATGAGTAATTATAACCCTGTCACGGAAGAAGTTATTTCAGCGCTTAAAGCTGCTGTAGGCGAAAGCTACGTTTACAGTGATCCCGAGAAGTTGAACCAATATAAGACCGATGAAGAAACTGACGCTCGTTTTCATCATTTGCCAGAGGTTGTTGTTGCTCCGGCTAATACTGAGGAAGTTGCAGCTGTCATGAAGATTGCCAATGAATACGTTATCCCGGTTACTCCGAGAAGTGCCGGCACCAGCGTGTCCTGCGGAGCTATTCCCGTTTGTGGTGGTATAGTTCTTTTAATGGAACGCATGAATAAAATATTGGAAGTTAACGAAGACGCTATGTATATGGTTGTTGAAGCTGGTGCCAGAACAGTTGAAATTCAGGAACTGGCTAACAGCAAAGGCCTTTTGTATGCTGGTGACCCTTGCAGTTCCGACAGCTGTCTGATAGGTGGTAACATTGCGACCAATGCCGGTGGCAATAAAGCTGTTCGCTATGGTACGACCCGCGATCAGGTTTATGCTGTTGAGGTAGTTACCCCAACAGGTGATATCGCTAATTTGGGTGCACGCCTGAAGAAAAAATCAACTGGTTATTGCATGGAACAAGTGGTTATTGGCAGTGAGGGAACTTTGGGCATCATAACAAAAGCAACTTTGAAACTTTTGCCTCTAGCTCCTTATAAATTGGATATTCTGGCAATTTTCACTGATTTAAATAAAGCTATCGATATTGTTCCTGTTTTAATTAAAGCAGGCCTCAATCCGACCAGCGTTGAATTTATGGCTAATGAATTTGTGCGTTCTGCCAGCGATTATTGCGAATTAAAATTGCCTCATTATGAAGACGGCAACTATGTTATTATTACTGTTGAGACATTTAATGAAGATGAACTGGAAACCAAAATGGAACAGTTGGATGAATTGTGTAATGCTAATGGCGCAACTGATGTGCTGGAAGCAGATGACAGGGTCTGGAAGATCCGTCGCAACTGTCTGGAGTCTACACGCGTACTGAGCTTGGTCAACTCTTCTGATGATCTGGTTGTACCTGTCGAACAAATTGCTACGACTATCGAACATCTTACAGAAGTTGCAAAAGATTATCCTTTCCAATTGTTTACGCTTGCCCATGCCGGTGATGGCAATCTGCACTTTACAATGCTGAAGGGCGATATGAGTGATGAGATGTGGGAAAGTGAATTAGAGCGTTTCCATGCGGAGGCTTATCCTTATATTTACAGCTTAGGCGGCAGACTTTCCGGCGAGCACGGCATTGGTGCCAAAAAATTAGCGCCGATGGAAAAATATACTGATCCTGTCGAAATGAAAATGATGAAAGCTATTAAAAAAGCTCTTGATCCGAACAACGTTTTAAATCCGGGTAAAGTATTCAACATGAACTGAAAATAGAAACAAAAGACGCCTGCTTGAATAAGCAGGCGTCTTTTGTTTCTATATGGCCTCAATCAGAGCCATTTGCGATTTTTGAAATTCCTATACAGGAAAAGGGAAATAATACCCATGAAAGTAATGCATATGGGATAACCCCACTGCATGCGCAGTTCCGGCATATAGTCGAAATTCATGCCGTAGACGCTGGTTATGAAAGTCAAAGGCATAAAAATCGTCGAAATCAAGGTCAAGGTCTTCATGATTTCATTGGTACGTATGTTGATGTTTTCTGAATTAATTTCAATTAGCATGGTAATCGATTCGCTATATATTTCGCACGATTCCGCCAGTTGCTCGATGTGGTCACTGAGATCAGTAAGGTAAGGATCAATGCCAGGCAGAAAATAGTTGTCGCGTTTAAAACGGAGATCAGTGACAAATCTGCGCATGGGCACGATTATGCGTCGTGCCATTGCGATATCATGTTTGAGAGTGGTCAATTCTTCCTGAGGGGAAGATTCTTCTTTGGAGTTCAAAAGTTTATTTTCCAATCGATCCAAACGCTGGTGCAGATGTTCCATAATGGCAAAGTGACCATCAATAAGATTATCCAGCAACATGTAAAAGACATAGCCCTTATGTGTATAGGGGTATTTAAGTTTAGGGATGCGGTCGCGGACTCCGTGAAAACTGTCATTGACTGGAGGTTGGAAGGAAAGAATATAGTCAGGCCCTAACAGAAGTACGATGTGTTCTGTGTGTAAGCGTTTACCATGCCCGGCAATAATTCTTTTGGTAACTATTAGCAGGCTGTCGTCGAAAGCTTCAATTTTCGGCCTATGCCTGGTATTGATAATGTCTTCCTGCAGCAGAGAAGGAATGTTCAGGGTTTCAAACAAAGTATGGATGGAATCTTTATCAGAAAAACCTTGTGTATCAACCCAAAGCAAGGTTTTGTCGTTATGATTTAACAGGTTTGGTGTCAAAGAATCAACTTCCTGCATTCTTGTATTAGCTTCGTCAATGTTATAAACAAAGAATTTGGAAGGGATAGCTTCTTTCACACCCACAGATATAAAAGAGCCTGGGGGCATACCTGTTTTTTCTGAAATATTTTCAACCGCACGCTGCATACCTTAACCTCCTCAAAACCAATTCATATCTATTGTACCCTGTTAGGAAGTCAGGTTCAAGCCCAATCAAAGTGTACTAAGATCATAAGGCGTATCTTGGTAAACATAGTAATTGAGCCAGTTGTAAAACAAGAGATTAGCAGTACTGCGCCATCTTACTACGGGTGTCTGCGTTGGGTCGTCATCAGGATAGTAATTAACAGGTATATCGGGATTTAAGCCTTTGTCATAATCACGGTCATATTCTGCCTTGAGAGTTAGTGGATCATATTCCGGGTGGCCACAGATAAAAAATTTGCGGCCGAGTTGGTCGGCTACAGCAAGAACACCGGCTTCGGGTGATTCGGAAAGGATGTGAAGCTCTTTATGCTGCAGAATATCTTCGCGACGAACTTCTGTATGGCGGGAATGCGGTACGAAAAAGATATCATCGAAACCGCGGAAAAGCTTATCAAGGTGAGCCTGGTTCAGTGTATGTGGGAAAACTCCAAATGTTTTACGGGGCAGATCATATTTAGGGATGCCATAGTGGTAGTAAAGACCGGCTTGTGCAGCCCAACAGATGTAAAGGGTCGAATAGACATGGGTTTTGCTCCATTCCAGGATTTCTGCAAATTCCTGCCAGTAATCAACTTCTTCGAAGGCCATCTGTTCTACCGGTGCGCCGGTAATAATCATACCGTCGTAACGGCGGTCGCGGATGTCGGCAAAAGATTCATAAAATTTTATCAAATGTTCGTGGGAAGTGTTGGTTGGCGTGTAGGAAGTTGTACAGAGAAAATCTATTTCGACTTGTATCGGGGTGTTGCTGAGCAGGCGCAAGAACTGCGTTTCCGTGATTATTTTGGTAGGCATGAGGTTGAGCAGCAGAATTTTCAGCGGTCTGATATCTTGGGTTTCTGCACGTTCTTCCGGCATGATAAAGATATTTTCTTGTTCCAAAATACTTTTGGCAGGTAAATCATTGTTGATTTTAATTGGCATTGTTCTATCCTCCGAGCATTAATATCGTATTATTTTGATGCTGCGAGTGCCTGCGATAGGTCTTCAATCAAATCATCGGCATTTTCAATGCCAATCGAAAGACGAATTAAATCGTCAGGTACGCCGGCTTGCTGGCGCTGCTCTGTCGTAAGCTGGGAATGGGTAGTGCTGGCCGGGTGAATAACCAGTGATTTCGCATCGCCGACATTGGCGAGCAAGGAGAAGAGCTTCAGCGAATCAATGAATTTTTTACCCGCTGCCAAGCCACCTTTAATACCAAAGGTAAAAATGGAACCGGCGCCTTTGTTCAGATACTTTTGTGCTTTTGCGTAATCAGGATGGCTGGCGAGACCCGGATAGCTGACCCAGGAAACCTGCGGGTGGCTTTCTAGAAATTTGGCTACAGCAAGCGCGTTTTCGACATGCTTGGCAAGACGCAGGGGTAAGGTCTCCAGGCCTTGCATTAAGAGAAAACTGTTGAAGGGACTGATGCAGGCGCCGTAATCACGCAGAATCTGTGTTCTTAGGCGTGTACAGAAAGCT